>NZ_JBICXA010000002.1:237015-730545 GCF_043200035.1 Streptomyces sp. NPDC048504 | reverse complement strand
CCAAGGGCATGGCTGGTTGGCTACGTTCGGGAGGGATAACCGCTGAAAGCATCTAAGCGGGAAGCCTGCTTCGAGATGAGTGTTCCCACCCCCTTTGAGGGGTTAAGGCTCCCAGTAGACGACTGGGTTGATAGGCCGGATCTGGAAGGCGGGTAACCGCTGGAGGTGACCGGTACTAATAGGCCGAGGGCTTGTCCTCAGTTGCTCGCGTCCACTGTGTTGGTTCTGAAACCACGAACAACCCCATTCCCGGGGGTCACCGGGTGTGGTGCGGTTGCTTGTTTCATAGTGTTTCGGTGGTCATAGCGTGAGGGAAACGCCCGGTTACATTCCGAACCCGGAAGCTAAGCCTTACAGCGCCGATGGTACTGCAGGGGGGACCCTGTGGGAGAGTAGGACGCCGCCGAACAAATATTGCGAAAACCCCTGTACCGTTTATTCGGTACAGGGGTTTTCTGCGTTTCGGCTACCGTGGCTGGCATGAACTACAAGATCCGTTCGATACGCGCCGACGAGTGGGCCGCGGCGAAGGAGCTGCGGCTCGTTGCCCTGCGGGATCCCGTCGCGCACCTTGCCTTCATGGAGACCTACGACACGGCGCTGGCTCAGCCGGACTCCTTTTACAAGGAGCGGGCCGTAGGGGCTGCAGAAGGGGCTGAGAAGGCTCAGCAGATCATTGCCGAGGGGCCCGACGGGGAGTGGGTCGGGACGGTGACCGTGCTCCTTGAGGAGGCCGGGACCGTCGACTGGGCCGGCTTTGCGGTCGAGCGGAAGCAGGGGCACATCGTCGGGGTGTTCGTGCGGCCGGAGGTGCGGGGCATCGGGCTGACCGAGGTGCTCTTCGATGCGGCCCTTGAGTGGGCCTGGGGGCGTGGGGTCGAGCGGGTGCGGCTCATCGTGCACGAGGACAACGAGCGGGCCCGGCGCTTCTACGGCAAGGTCGGCTTCATACCCACGGGCGTCGTCGTGCCGTTGGGCGGGAACTCGGACGAGCGTGAGCTGGAGATGGCGGTCGAGCGACCGTAGCCGTAGCTGTCGGGGTCGTAAGTCCCGTTGCTAGGCCGGTAGTTCATGGTGGGGCCAGCGGGCCCTGGCCTGTTCTCTGGAGCGGAGGAGGGCCAGGGTGGGTAGGCCTCGGTCTGCTCCTGTGGCGAGGAGCTCCGGGAGCTGGGGGAGCGGGGCCACGGCGGCGACGTCGTCCAGGACAAGTGTCATTGGTGGGTCGAGGCGACCGGCCGATGACCGTTCGGCCATGTGCCGGCCGCGCTCGACCACGCTTGATGCGAGGGCGGTGAGGAGAGGCATCGCGCCCGGGTTCGTACGGGGGTCCTCGATGGATTCACCGACCAGATAAAGCGTGCCCCCTTCGCTCGCGAAGGAATCCAAGGAGAGGGCGTCAGTTCGGTTGGGTGTGCAGGCTTCGCGGATGTTGACCGTGAAGAGGGAGGAGAGCGCGCGGCTCGTCAACTCCTGGGCGATGTCCCGGCGTTCGGGGTGGGACGTGAGTGCCGCCTCCAGTTCGCCTGCTGCGCCGGGGGCGGCCTTGGGGTTGGTGCGGAGGATTCTTACCGCGTCCTGGATCTGGGTGCCCTGGGACCAGCGGTGGACGTGGCGGATGGTGCGGCCGTCGATCGCGGCGGCGTGCAGGTAGCTGCGGAGGAGTGTCTCGGCTGTGTCCGCTACCGCCTGGTCGATCTTCGCGGTGGGTCTCACCGGGGTGAGGAGGGCGGTGGCTCTTCTCACCGCTGTTTGTTTGTCCTCGCAGCCCGTTGTGGGGGACCAGTGGAGGCGGGCCGGGGTGTCGCAGAGGTGGGTGGGGTCGTAGAGGAGGACCGGGCCCAGTTTGGCTCGGGCGTCTTTGGTGTCCTGCCAGACCGTTTTGTTCGATGTGACTACTAGGACTGGGCCTTCCGCGTCCCGTACGGCCTGGGTGGCTGTGGTCTGGCGGCTTTCCGCTGTCGCCAGAAAGACCTTTTCCCACCCGCCCACCCGTTCACCGTTGGACAGAGAGGTCCCCAAATGCGGTGCAGGGGGCGCCTGTTCCAGGAGAACCGTCGGCTGCGGCTGCGGTTGTTGCTGTGGTTCCGGGCGCTGTATCGGTACCTCTTGGGGCTCCGGCGAGGGCGGGACTACCAGGCTCTTCGCCCGCGTCCTTGCCCTTACCGCCCGCCATCTCGCCAACGTGCCCATCACGAACACCGTCAGGACGACCAGGATCATCAACTGGCCGATGAACAGGCCCCAGAAGAGGCCGTAGCCGGAGAACTCGGCGGGTGGGGACTGGGGCCAGGCGCCGGTGATGTCGTGCGGCTGGGCGATCAGGTGGCGCATGGCCATCGGGGTGCGGGCGAAGGTCACGCCGGTCGGCCAACTGCCCTTGGAGAACAGGGCGGCCAGGCCCGTGGCCGACCACACCAGCAGCGTCATGCCGATGAGGAACGCGAGCAGGCTCACCAACAGGCCGTCGGGGATGCCCCCTTGGCGCTCGCGTCCGCCGTCGTCCGGTCTCATGTCATGCCACCGCCGTTCACGCCACCGTGGACTCGGAGGAGCCGTCGAGATCGCTCAACTGTTGTTCCATGAAGGCCGCCGCGCGTTCCTCGGCCTCCAACTCGGCGGCGCGCAGGGCGTCGTCGGTCAGTTCCTGGTCGTGGTCGCGGGAGGACTGGGTCATCGCGCGGTCGGTGAAGACGAGGGGGCGTTCCGTCTCGGTGATCAGGTGTTTGACCACCTGGACGTTGCCGTTGACGTCCCAGACCGCGATACCGGGGGTGAGGGTCGGGATGATCTCTACCGCCCAGCGTGGCAGTCCCAACACCCGCCCGGTTGCTCGGGCTTCGTCCGCTTTTTGGGCGTAGATCGTTCGCGTCGAGGCCATTTTCAGGATCGCGGCCGCTTCCTTTGCGGCTGCTCCGTCGACGACGTCCGACAGGTGGTGGACCACCGCCACGAACGACAGGCCCAGGCGGCGGCCGAACTTCAGCAGGCGCTGGAAGAGTTGGGCCACGAAGGGGCTGTTGATGATGTGCCAGGCCTCCTCGACCAGGAAGATGCGCTTCTTCCGGTCGGGGCGGATCCAGGTGTGTTCCAGCCAGACGCCGACGATCGCCATCAGGATGGGCATGGCGATGGAGTTGCGGTCGATGTGGGACAGGTCGAAGACGATGAGCGGGGCGTCGAGGTCGATGCCCACCGTCGTCGGGCCGTCGAACATGCCGCGGAGGTCGCCGTCGACCAGACGGTCGATGACGAGGGCGACGTCCAGGCCCCACGCCCGTACGTCGTCTATGGCGACGTTCATCGCCTCGGCCGACTCCGGTTCGGGGTGGCGTAGTTGCTCGACGATGTCCATGAGGACCGGCTGGCGTTCGACGATCGTCTCGTTGACGTAGGCGTGCGCCACCTTCAGCGCGAAGCCGGAGCGTTCGTCGAGGCCGTGGCCCATCGCCACCTCGATGATCGTTCGGAGCAGGGCGAGTTGGCCTGTCGTCGTGATCGCCGGGTCCAGGGGGTTGAGGCGGATTCCCATGTCCAGGGCGGCAGTTGGGTCCAGGCGGATGGGAGTTATCCCCAACTCTTCCGCGATCAGGTTCCATTCGCCGACGCCGTCCTCGCCCTGGGCGTCCAGGACGACCACCTGGCGGTCGCGGAAGCGCAGTTGGCGTAGGACGTACGTCTTCTCCAGGGCCGACTTGCCGTTGCCGGACTCGCCGAGCACCAGCCAGTGAGGGGCGGGGAGTTGCTGGCCGTAGAGCTGGAAGGGGTCGTAGATGTAGCCCTTGCCGGAGTAGACCTCGCGGCCGATGATGACGCCCGAGTCGCCCAGGCCGGGGGCGGCCGTTGGCAGGTAGACCGCCTGGGCCTGGCCCGTCGAGGTGCGGACGGGGAGGCGGGTGGACTCGATCTTTCCGAAGAGGAAGGACGTGAAGGCGTCGGTGAGGACGGACAGCGGATCCCGCATCTGAGCCCTACCTCCGGATGCCGGTGGCGAACGGCAGTGTGTTCACAAACGCGCGGTGGTGCTCGCGGTCGCACCACTCCAGCTTCAGATACGACTTGCCGGCGGACGCCCTTATCGTGCGCTTGTCGCGCGCGAGGGCCTCGGGGTTGCGGGAGGAGACGGTGATGTAGCCGACCAGGTTCACGCCGGCCGCGCCGCTCGCCAGGTCCTCGCCGCGCTGGTCCATGCGGCCGTGGGCGGCGACGTCACGGGGGTCGACGGTGCGGTTCATCTTGGCGGCGCGGGAGGCGTCGGCCTCGTCGTTCGTCTTCTCGGTCAGCATGCGCTCGATGGCGATCTCGGTGGGTTCGAGGTCCATCGTGACGGCGACTGTGCGGATCACGTCCGGGGTGTGAACCAGCAGCGGGGCAAGGAAGTTGACGCCCACCGGGGTCATCGGCCACTCCTTCACCCAGGCCGTGGCGTGGCACCACGGCTCGCGGGTCGACGACTCACGGGTCTTCGCCTGGAGGAACGTCGGTTCCATGGCGTCGAGTTCGGCCGGCCAGGCGTTGCGCTTCGTCATCGCCTGGAGGTGGTCGATGGGGTGGTCCGGGTCGTACATGGAGTGGATGAGCGAGGCGAGCCGGCCCTGGCCGAGCGGCTGCCGTACGCGGATGTCCGCCTCCTGCAACCGTGAGCAGATGTCGGTGAGTTCACGCGCCATGACGACCGCGAGGCCGGCGTCCCGGTCGAGCTTTCGGCCTGCCTGGGGGCGGGCGGCGCGGGCCATCGCGTGGGCCTCGGCGGAGAGTTCGCGGTTGAAGTGCATGCAGGCGACGAGGTAGGCGCGGTGCTGCTCGCTGCTGGTGGACACCATCGACTGCAGTTGGTCGTACGAGTGCTGCAGCCAGGTCAGTGACTTCTCGTCGCCGCGCTGGGCGACGTCCTTGGCGTGCGCGTCCGGGTCGGCGGGCAGGGTGCGGGCGAGCATCTGGATGCGGGTGACGAAGCCGTCGCCGTTCGCCACGTGCTTGAGGAGTGTGCCGAAGCGGTCGACGAGGGCCTCCTGGTCCTCGCTGTCGCGCAGGCCGACACCCGGGCCCTCGATCTCGATCGCCGCGGTGACCGTACGGCGGTCGGCGTGCAGCAGTACGGCGATCTCGTCCGGGCCGAAGGGGGCGGCCAGCCAGTTGATCCGGCCGATCCCGGGCGGCGGGCCGATCTCGACCTCGCGCCCGTCGAGGTGGACGCCGGCCTCCATGACGGAGGAGCGGTACGTCGTGCCGTTGCGCAGGGTCCGCTTGTAACTGCGGTTGATCTCGAACCACTTGTAGAACGTACGGCGCTTGTACGGCACGTAGACCGCCATCAGCGCCAGCATCGGGAAGCCCGTCAGCAGCACGATGCGCAGGGACAGGACGGGGACGAGGAGTCCGCTCATCATGCCGAGGAACGCGCCCACGATGATGAGCGCGATCTCGCCGGTCTCGCGATTCTTGCCGACGATCGCGTTCGGCCGGGCCCGGCCGATGAGATATGTCCGGCGGGGCGTGATCGGATGGGACAGGTGGGACTCTGTCGTCAACGCCCTTCACCTCCCGTGCGGTTGTTGCGGGCGTTGCTGGCGTGCGGGGTGTTCGCCGGGCTCTGGCGGGGCGCGGGCGCGGCGGAGGGGACGGCTCCGCCGCCGCCCGACGGGCGGCTGCTGTGGGCCGCGACGCCGCCGGAGACCGGGTTGGACGGGCGGGCGCCGCCGCCGGACGAGGACTGGCCGCCCCCGCCGTCGTTCGTACGGGCGCTGTGGGTCTTGATGCCCTGCGCGACCATGGTGGCCGGGGAGCTGATGACCGCGGCGGCCTTGCCCTCGGCGCCCTGCATGATGCGGTTGTTGCGGCCGCCGGCGATCTCGTCGCCGAAGCCGGGGACGAAGCGGTAGATCATCGCGCTGGCGAAGATGGCGAGCAGGATGATCGCGAGGCCGGAGACGACGGCGGAGAACGAGTCCGGGCCGTCGGCGGTGGACAGCGCGCCGGCCAGGCCCAGCACGATCACGATGACCGGTTTGACCAGGATCACCGCGATCATGATGCCGGCCCAGCGGCGGACGTGGCCCCACAGGTTCTTGTCGACGAGGCCCGCGTAGACGACGGTGCCGAGGAGGGCGCCGACGTAGAGGAGGGCGGCGCGGATGACGAGCTCCAGCCAGAGGACGCCGGCGGCGAGGATGCTGACCAGGGAGACCACGATCAGCATGATCGGGCCGCCGCCGATGTTGTTGCCCTTGGCGAGGGCGCCGGAGAAGTTTCCGAAGAAGGTGTCCGTCTGGTTGCCCGTGGTTTTCGCGAGGACTTCTGTGATGCCGTCGGTGGCGGAGACGACTGTGTACAGGATCAGGGGGGTGAACGCGGAGGCGATGACCGTGAGCCAGAGGAAGCCGATGGCTTCGGAGATCGCGGTGGTGAGGGGGACGCCTCGTACCGCGCGCTTCGCTACCGCGAGGAGCCACAGGAGGAGGGTGAGGATCGTGGACGCGGCGAAGACGACGGCGTACTGCTGAAGGAATTTGGCGTTCGTGAAGTCCACGTTCGCCGTGTCCTTGACGGCGTCGCTGAGTTTGTCGATGGTCCAGGAGGCGGCTTCGGCGCAGCCCTTTCCGAGGGAGGAGAGGGGGTCGAGGGTGTCGGTGGTGCTGGGGGTTGTGGTGGAGCCGCTGACGGCGTTGCCGCGTTCGCAGTACTTCTTGGCGTCGCCGACGATGGCGGAGCAGTCGATGCTCGGGGACGCCGATGGCGTCGGGCTGGGGGTCGCGGCCACGGCATGGGTGGCCAGCAGCACGAGGGACGTCTGTACGGCGGTCACGGCTCCGGCGAGCCGGAACACGCGTTGCGGGTTACCGGGCATACGTGAACCCTCCGTACTCGTCGATGGCCTTGCTGATCTCGTCCGAGGTGGCGGCCGTGTCGTCGCCGGGTACCGGGGCGGGGCCGTCCTTCTGGGAGTCCGTGGCGATCTTCCAGTCGCCGTTGGACCACTGGAGGCCGAAGGTCCAGGTCTTCCACGAGGTGGTGACGGGGTCGGTCGATGTCTGCCCGGACATGCCGATGAGCCCCACGTACCAGACCGAGACCTTCGCGGCGCTGTCGCTGTACTGCTGGACGGTCGTGCCCACCGGGATCACGCGGGAGACGAACGTGCTGCCGGTCGGTGCTTTGCCGTTGGCGTCGAGGCCCAGCTTGCTGAGGAAGTCGGCCGAGTAGGCCTGGTCCATCGGGCCCGTCAGTTTGCTCGCGGCACCGGGCGTGTAGAGGGAGTTCACGAGCGAGTGCCGGATCTCCTTCTGGAACATGCCGGTCGAGCCCAGCGACACGGAGTAGTTCGCCGCCGCCGACTGCGCGCCTTGTTCGGTGTGCGCGAAGCCCGACGGAACCCCCCCGGTCTTCGTCTCCACCGGCTTCGTCCCGGTCGCCGTCGTGGAGGCGGCGTCCGGCTTTGAGCCGCTTGACGTGCTGCCGTCGTTCGACGATGACGTGCCGTCGCCGCGGTTGGCGAAGGCGATCGCGGCGATGAGGAGGACGACGACTCCGACGACCGTCACCAGGCTTTTGGAGGAGGACGGTCTGCCGCCGCGGCGGGCGCCGCCGTAGACGTCGCCTGTTCCCTGGGGGTAGCGGGTGCGGGTCTGGCCGGTGCCGCCGTAACCGCCGGAGGTCTCGTGCTCGTCTCCGGGACTCATGCCGGGTACGCCCCTTCGCCGTCGTCCAGAAACATCTGGAAGTACGACGGTAGCCGTGCTGGTTCCCGCGCGGGCGCGGAGTGGTGACTCGACATCAGGGAAACGCAACCTCAGCCGGTGGGCACGACGGGCGGGGAAGTGGATGGGTGGGGAGAGGGGGACTCCGGTCGGGACCGGCTACACGGCCATGCCGTACACGATCGTGAAGAGGGTGCCGAGGGAGCCGATGATGAAGACGCCGGTCAGGCCGGCGACGATGAGTCCCTTGCCCTGTTCCGCGCTGAACGTGTCGCGGAGCGCCGTCGCGCCGATGCGCTGTTTGGCCGCACCCCATACGGCGATACCGAGGCAGAGCAGGATGGCGACCGCCATCACGACCTCGATCATCACCTTCGCCTCGTTACCCAGGCTGCCGAAGGGGCCCCAGTCCGGAGCGATCCCCCCGATGATGGTGTTGATGTCTCCCTTGTCGGCCGCGAAGAGCATGTAAGTCACCGCCCCTGGTGGGTAGTTCCGCATCCCCTGCAGGTGCGCAGAGGTCAGGCATCATTGTCGCCGACAAAGGCGCCGTGCGATGTCGACTTGGCGTCATTGATTGGCGGGTTTCGTACGAATACCCCGTATGGTCACTCTGTGTATCACGGTAGGTAACGCCGGGCAACGATTCCGCAGCGGAACCTGTCCGTGGTTCGGTCGTTAGCCCCTGATTACTGGATTGGGTTCGCCTTGATGTTCTCATGATGAACGGGCCGCGGCTGGATGCCGCGGCCCGTTCTCCCGTGCCAGGTGTGGCCCCCACGACCCACTGTGGCACGACATGTGACTGGTGATCAGTTCAGGGTGGGGGGCAGGTCACCGTCCGTCAGTTGGCGAAGGCGGACACACCTTCCGGGGTGCCCCAGCCGGTCGGGCCGTCGTAGCCGGTCGTGGCGGTGCAGAAGTACGACGTGGTGCAGGTGCCGTTGTTGCCGCTGGTCACGTCGTTGAGGGACGAGGTGCCCGCGTAGTCGTAGGGGTACTGCGCCGGGTAGGTGCCGCTGGCCGGGGTGCCGGCGAGGGCGTAGACGCCGGCGATGATCGGGGCGGAGACGCTGGTGCCGCCGAAGGTGTACCAGCCGGCGGTGACGCCGTAGGAGTCGTAGACGGAGACGCCGGTGGCGGGGTCGGCGACGGCGGAGACGTCGGACTCCATGCGCTTGGTGCAGCCGGTGTCGGTCTGCCAGGTGGGCTTGGCGTCGTAGGAGGAGCAGCCGGAGCCGGTGCCCTCGGTGCTGGACGTCTTCCAGACGGTCTCGGTCCAGCCGCGGGTGGTGGAGGAGGTGGAGAGCTTGGTGCCGCCGACCGCCGTCACGTACTGGGACGTTGCCGGGTACTCGGCGCCGTAGGCGCTGTCACCGGAGGAGACGGTGATGGCCACGCCCGCGTGCTTGTAGTACGAGGTGTCGTACGTCGTCTGCGAGGAGGACTCGGAGCCGCCGTAGGAGTTCGAGACGAACTTGGCGCCCAGGGCGACGGCCTCGTTCTCGGCGGTGCCGAGGTTGGCGTAGCTGGCGCTGGTGGCCTCGACGAGGGTGATGTTGCAGAGCGGGCAGATCGCGCTCGCCATGTCGAGGTCGAGGGAGATCTCCTCGGACCAGCCGGCGTCGCTGGTGGGGAGGGACGTCGTGGAGCCGGTCTGACTGACCTTCTTGAAGCAGCCGTTGGCCGTCGTGCAGGCCGAAAGGCCGTAGTACGAACGGTAGGTGGCGAGGTCGGCCTCGGCGTTCGGGTCGTTGTACGCGTCGACGATCGCGATCGTCTCGCCGGAGCCGTTGGAGGCGGCGGCGGAGGTCAGGCCGTAGGCCGAGCGGAGGTTGGTCGGGCTGTAGCCGGAGGGGGTCGACGCGTCGGCCGCCTTGGGGGTGATGCCGGTCTTCGCGGCCTGCATCTTCTGGAAGGCGGTGAGGCCGCCGGTGACGCGGTAGGACTTGCAGGTGAGGTCGCCCGTGTGCTTGGGGGTCGCACAGGGGGTGGCGGCGTACGTCACCTTCGTGGAGGTGGTGGCGCTCGCCGCGGCGTCGGCCTGTACGGCGGTGCCGAGACCGGTGAAGACGAGTGCGGCTGTGGCGATGACGACGGACCCTGTGCGGCGCCATCTACCGTGCGTGTGGGGGGAGTTGGGGGTCGTGGTACGCAAGGTGCAGCCTCCTGAGTTGGTGGAACAGGGGCGGTGCGGGTGCGTGTCGCCGGTGCGGTTTCCCCGGCGGTGGGGGGCGGCCCGCGATGACGATCCCTTGTTGAGTACGCGACAACAAGAGGCTGCTGGAATCCTGACCTCCGTATTGCCGAACGAGGTCTGGCCCTTACTTGCCGATGGCTCTCCGATGGCCATCGAGTGGCGCCAGCTTGACCCAACTCACAGTATTTCCATGGTGTTTCCACTGGTCACGCAGTCGCGTAGCACATGGATACAGGGGCGCGGGGCGTGCGGCACGATGCGTGCGGCATGGCGAACGGGCCGCGGCTGGTTGCCGCGGCCCGTTGCCATTTGCTCCGCCGAGGGGACCCCACGTCCCCCTCTGCCGGCGGCTCCCCGTGACCCGACGGGGAGGTTCTTGCGGAGTGGAGTGCGGTCAGCCGGTGAAGGCGGACACGCCCTCCGGGGTGCCCCAGCCGGTCGGGCCGTCGTAGCCCGACTTGGCGGTGCAGAAGTAACTCGTCGAGCAGGTGCCGTTGTTGCCGCTCGTCACGTCGTTCAGGGCGGAGGTGCCGGCCGCGGCGTACGGGTACGACGCCGGGTAGTCGCTGCTGCCGGGGGTGCCGGCCAGCGCGTAGACCGAGGCGATGATCGGGGACGAGGCGCTGGTGCCGCCGTAGGTGCCCCAGCCGGTGCCGTCGGCGCCGTAGGTGTCGTAGACCGAGACGCCGGTGGCGGGGTCGGCGACGGCGGAGACGTCGGAGATCATGCGCTTGGTGCAGCCGGTGTCGGTCTGCCAGGACGGCTTGGCGTCGTACGCCGAGCAGCCGGAGCCGGTGCCCTCGGTGCTGCTCGTCTTCCAGACGGACTCGGTCCAGCCGCGGGAGTTGGAGGACGTGGAGAGCTTGGTGCCGCCGACCGAGGTGACGTACCGCGAACCGGCCGGGTACTCGGCGCCGTAGGCCTCGTCGCCCGCGCTGGCGGTGATGGCGACGCCCGCGTGCTTGTAGTACGAGGTGTCGTACGACGTGTCGGAGGAGGACTCCGAGCCGCCGTAGGAGTTCGAGACGAACTTGGCGCCCAGCTTGACGGCCTCGTTCACCGCGGTGCCGAGGTTGGCGTCGCTCGCCGACTTGGCCTCGACCAGGAGGATGTTGCAGTTCGGGCAGGTCGCGCTGACCATGTCGACGTCGAGGGACTCCTCGCCGGCCCAGCCGCTGTCGGCGGTCGGGAGGGAGGTCGTCGAGCCGGTCTGACTGACCTTCTTGAAGCAGCCGTTGGCCGTCGTGCAGGCCGAGAGGCCGTAGTAGGAGCGGTAGGTCGCGAGGTCGGCCTCGGCGTTCGGGTCGTCGTAGGCGTCGACGATGGCGACGGTCTCGCCGGAGCCGTTGTCGGCGGCCGCGTCGGCCAGGCCGTAGGCGGACTGGATGTCCGAGGGGCCATAGCCGGTGGGGTCGTCCGAGGCGGCCTTCGGGGAGATGGTCTTGGGCGCGATGCCCTTCAGCGCGGCCTGCTTCTCCATGAAGGCGGTGGTGCCGCCGGTGACACGGAGGGCGTTACACGCGGCGAAGCCCTTCTTCGGGGTCGCGGCGCAGCCGATCTTCGCGTACTGCACATGGGCCTTGGCGACCTGTGCGGCGACGGTCTTGGCGGTCACCTTGTGCGGGGCGGTGGCCGCGCTTGCGTGGGCCGCGGTGCCGAGTCCGGCGAGCAGGAGTGCGGCGGTCGCGGTGGCGGCGGAGCCGAGTCTGCGCCAGTTGCCGCGTATGTGGGGGGAGTTGGGGGGTGACGTACGCAACGTACAGCCTCCAGAGAGAGGTTGGCAGAGGCCTGCGGGTGGGGGGTCCACCGGTGAGGTTCCCGGTGGGGGCGGCGGCCCGCGATGACCATCTCTTGTTGAGTACGTGACAACAAGGAGGGTTCCGGAATTCTGACTTCCGCGTTACTCAAGGGGGTTGGGGGATTGCTGATCAGTGGCGGCGGGATGGGGTGGGGATGGCTCGGGCTTGACTCTCTCCACCGGAACTTCACAGCGGGACGCGCGTTGACTGGGGTTGCGGCCGGGTTCCGGGTGGGTGGTTCGGTCGTTTGCGGGGTGCGGGTGGGTGGGGGCTGGTCGCGCAGTTCCCCGCGCCCCTGAGGGGGTTGCGGTGGGGCGGGGTGACGGGGTGACGGGGTGCGGGTGGCTTGTCGCGGCCGCGCGGCGGAGTCGCCTATCGATACAGCCCCGCGCCCCAAGTAGTCGTCGCTCGCTGCTAGTTGTCGCGGGGCTTGAGGCCGTTCAGCAAGTGGTGGATCAAGGCGGGGATGTCGGCTACCGCGGCCTCGGGGGTGAGGGTGCCCTGGGCTGCGAAGGATGCCGTGCCGTGGAGGGCGGCGCCGAGGACGAGGGCGATGGTCCAAGGGGGGCCGGGGATCATCTCGCCGCGCTCCTGGGCGTCGATGACGATCTGTACGAACTGGGTTGTCGTGCCGTCCACGGCCGCCCGGAGCTGCTCGGAGATGTCCGCGTCGTGCTTGCGGGAGTACATGACCTCCAGCAGTTCGGCGTTCGTGACCGCGAAGTGGACGTAGGTCCTGGCCAGTTCGGTGAGGCGGGCTTCGAGGGGGAGTTCGGGGCTGTCTGCGGCGGTCAGCTCCTTGGCCATGCGTTCGAAGCCGGTCAGGGCCAAGGCGTCCACCAGGGCCTGCTTGTCCTTGAAGTGGCGGCCGGGGGCCGCGTGGCTGACGCCCACGTCCCGGGCCAGTTCGCGCAGGGACAGCGCCGCAACCCCCTTCTCCAGCAGGGTGCGTTCCGCGCTCGCGAGCAGGGCGGAGCGCAGGTCTCCGTGGTGATAGGGGCGTACGGGCATGCGGACCATCGTATCCCGATGTTGTCGGTGCCGACATTGTTGTCACCGTCACCATTGTTGTCATTGACAGCATTGTTGGCGTTGCCTACATTGAAGGGCATGGACAACAAGGACAGGACCAGCAGCAGCAAGGGCACGAGCAAGAGCAAGGCCAAGTGGGACGTCGGGCGGATTCCTGACCTCTCCGGGCGTACCGCCGTCGTCACCGGGGCCAACAGCGGGATCGGGTTCGCGGCCGCCGCCGAGCTGGCCCGTGCGGGCGCGCATGTCGTGTTCGCCGTACGGGACCTGGAGCGGGGGCGGGCCGCGGCGGCCAAGGTGAGCGGGAGCACCGAGGTGCGGCGGCTGGATCTCGCGGATCTGGCGTCCGTGCGGGAGTTCGCCGAGGGCTGGGACGGGCCGCTCGACCTGCTCGTCAACAACGCCGGCGTGATGATGCTCCCCGAGCAGCGGACGAGTGACGGCTTCGAGATGCAGTTCGGCACGAACCACCTGGGCCACTTCGCCCTCACGAACCTGCTGCTGCCGCACATCACCGACCGCGTGGTGACCGTCTCCTCCGGCGCGCACCGGATGGGCGACGGCGTCATCCACTTCGAGAACCTGAACCTGGACGGGATCTACAGCCCGCAGCGCGCGTACTCCCAGTCCAAGCTCGCCAACCTGCTCTTCACGCTCGAACTCCAGCGCAGGCTCACGGAGTCGGGCTCGCGCGTCCGCTCCCTCGCGGCCCACCCGGGCTGGGCGGCTACCAATCTCCAGAGCCATACGGCGAACCCGGTCGCGCGCGTGCTCATGGCCGTCGGCAACAAGGTCCTCGCCCAGGACGACAAGGGCGGCGCCCTGCCGACGCTCTTCGCGGCGACCCAGGACCTTCCGGGCGCGAGTTTCGCCGGCCCGAGCGGGATGGGCGAGATGCGAGGCGCGCCGACGCTGGTCGGTCGGAGCACGGCGGCGAGTGACGTGGAGGCGGCGGAGCGGTTGTGGGAGGCGTCGGAGGGGCTTACGGGAGTGGGTTTCCCGGTGCTGAGCGTTCCGGCGCGGGCGGCGTCGGGGCAGGCGTGAGGTCGGCGGAGTCGGGCGGGAGTCCTCCGGTCGGGAGTCGGGGCAGGTGTGAGGCCGGGGCAGGCGTGAGGTTGGCGGAGTTGGGGCGGGTGTCCTCCGGTCAGGAGTCGGGGCAGAGGTCGAGGCAGGAGTGAGGTCGGCCGGTCGGTGTTGGGCGGCGGCCGGTGGCGGTATCGGTTGATCACCGGTCGGGTTCGGTGGATCCGGGCTGCGGGGGGATCGGACTCGCTCGGGGCTGCGGGGTCGGACGTGCTCAGGGTCACGGGGGTCAGGTTCGCCCGGGGTTGCGGGGGCGGACGTGCTCAGGGCCGCGGGGACCAGGCTGGCTCGGGCCTGCGGGGGGCGGACTCGCTCAGGGCCGCAGGGTCGGACCCGCTCAGGTTGCGGGGGTCAGGTTCGCCCGAGGTTGCGGGGGCGGACGTACTGAGGGTCGCGGGGATCAGGCCCGTTCGGCGCCACGGGGATCGGACTCGCTCAGGGTCACGGGGATCACGCTCGCCCGGGGCTGCGAGGGTCGGACTTGCTCAGGGTCGCGGGGATCAGGCCCGTTCGGCGCCACGGGGATCGGACTCGCTCAGGGTCACGGGGATCAGGCACGCCCGGGGCCGCAGGGTCGGACTCGCTCAAGGTTGCGGGGGTCAGGTTCGCCCGGGGCCGCGGGGATCGGACTCGCTCAGGGTCACGGGGATCGGACTCGCTCAGGGTCACGGGGGACTGGATTCGCTCAGGAGCCCGGCGCACCATCGGCTCGCAAGGGAGCCCGGCGCACTGTCCGCTCGCAAGGGGTTCGCGGCGTGCCGGCGGGTCACCGTTGCCAGTCGTGGGCTGCGGCCGTTCTTACCCGGTCGTCGTCTCCGCAGGCCAGTAGGTCGAGGAGGAGGCCTCGGATCAGGGCCAGGGCCCGGGTCGCTCTCGTCTCCGCGAGGGCGGGCGGTGTGCCGGGGGGCTGGGCCCGTACGAGGAGGTCGAGCCAGTCGCGGGCCGCCTCGCCGGCGAAGCCTGCCCAGGGGCCGGGGTCGTGGCTGAGGGACAGCAGGAAGGCCTCGTACGTCAGCCGCACCATGGGGCGTTGTTCCGGTGCGGAGAGGAAGGTCCACAGGCTGTCCGCCAGGGCGTCGAAGCCGTCACCGGCCGTACCGACCGTGTTGTCCGGCTTCGCCAGGACCGCGGCCATCATCCCGAGCTGCTCGTGGCGGGCCCGGGCGAGCAGTTGCCGTAGAAGCTCGTCCTTGCTGCCGAAGAGGTAGAGCAGGACGCGCGGGCTGGTGCCCGTGGCGGCGGCCAGGGGGCGCAGGGACAGGCCGGTGAGGCCGTGTTCCAGGAGGTAGCCGTAGCAGGCGTCGAGGAGTTCGGTGCGCCGGGGCGAAGGCGGTGCCGGCGGTGATGACGGTGTCGTACCCACTGCGCTACCGTAACTGAAACGAGTGTTTCAGTGTCGGTATCGGTGGAGGTCGCGGGATGGGTGGCCAAGACGACTTCGCGCTCGGCGGGCGTACGGCTCTGGTGACCGGCTCGGTGCGCGGGCTGGGCCTGGAGATGGCGCGGGGCCTGGCCAGGGCGGGCGCCCGGGTGCTGGTCAACGGGCGGGATCCGGCCACCGCGGCGGCGACCGTCGCCGCGCTGCGTGACGACGGTCTGGACGCCTCGGCCGCCGTCTTCGACGTGACCGATCGTGCGGCGGCGCGGGAGGCGATGGGCGGTCTCGGGGACATCGACGTGCTGGTCAACAACGTCGGGCACCGGGACCGGCGCGGGCTCGACGCCATGACCCCGGACGAGCTGGCGCACATGCTGGACGTCCATCTGACCTCGGCGTACGCACTGAGCCGGACGGTCGCCGAAGGGCTGGCCGCGCGCGGCACCCCGGGCCGCATCATCAACGTCTCCTCGGTCGTCGGCCAGTTGGGCCGCGCCGGGGACATCGCCTACGCCACCGCCAAGGCCGGCCTCGACGGGCTGACCCGGGCACTGGCCGCGGACCTGGGGCCCAGCGGTACGACGGTCAACTCGGTGGCCCCGGGGCCGTTCGCGACCGAGGTCAACGCCGGGCTGGCGGACGACCCCGAGTGGGGGCGGTGGATCAAGAGCCGTACCGCGCTGGGGCGTTGGGGGCGGCCGGCGGAGATCGCCGGGATCGTGGTGTTCCTGGCGGGCGACGCGGCGTCGTTCATCACCGGGCAGACGATCGCGGTGGACGGCGGGATCACGACCACGTTCTGAGCCGCTCCCCAGCTCGCCTCCCCCGGCTCCCCCTGGCTTCCCTCAACTCCAGGTGCGCGCCTGGGCGTTGAACACCGCCGGGTCGCTGTGCACCGGGAGGACGCACAGCAGGTGGCCGCCGGGGGCACGCAGTACTCGGCACTCCAGCCAGCGGGCGGTCTCGGTCGCGCCGAGGGTGAGCAGGCGGGTGGTCTCCGCCTCCACGTCGTCGGTCTCGATGTCGATGTGGAAGCGCGGGTTGGGATCGTCGATCGACTGAACCGCCGTGACCAGACCGGGAATTGCCTCGTGGAGCGTGGTGAACTGGTCCTCGCCGGGGACCGGTTCCGCCGGGGTGCCGAGTGCCGCCGACCAGAAGGCCGCCGCGGCGGCGGCCTCCGGGCCGGGGGTGTCGATCAGGAGGGCGTAGACGCGGCTTCTATGCGCCATCCGGTCCGATTCCCTTGGTTTCCGGGGCTGTTGTGGCCGTGGCGTCCTTCACGTCCTCCAAGCCCTCCACGAAATGGTCGAACTCGCCTGCCTGTACGCCGAGTACGAAGGCGTCCCACTTGCGGCGATTGGTGATGACGACGATCGAAGGGTCGCTGGTCTCGCGGATGTAGACCGGGGCCTCGCCGTCGTCGCCCGGACCGAAGGCGAGCTCGATCCAGGGGCCGGGGCCCGTGGCATCCGGCGGAGCGGCTCGTTCCCAGGTGAGGTCGGGGGGGATGTCGGACACGGGGTTTCCTTCGTCGAGTGCCGGGGAGACGTCGAGTATCGCGCAGGAGAGGCGGGAGGGACGGACGGACAGTACGGTGGACAGACCGCCGGACCAAGCGTCGACCTGAGCGCGAACGCGCTGTTCACAGCGAAATTTCAGTAAACGTCGACGTCCTTTCTCACCTTCGTGGGACAGAGTGGGGCCCGATGAAGCGCAGCTCACGCATCTCCCGTTCCGCTCGCCTCGCGGGCAACCGCAGGTACGCGCTGTTCGTCGCCGTGGTGACGCTGGCCCTTACCTCGGCGTCCGTGGCGACCGCCGACGACGGTCCGGGGCCCTTCGGCGTGACCACCGTGACCGAGGTGAACAAGCAGAGCGTGCGGGTCGGCGCCCTGTTCGGGGCGGCCCATGCCACCAGCCTCGCCGGCGGGCACCACTGCACCGCGTCCGTGGTGCACAGCGCGGGGCACAACCTCATCGTCAGCGCCGCGCACTGCCTGGACGGGGACCCCGGAGACGTCTTCGTGCCGGGCTACCGGGACGGCAAGGCGCCGTACGGGGTGTGGAAGGTCGAGCAGCGGTTCCTGCCGGACGGGTGGTCCAAGGGGCAGGCCGAGGACAGCGACATCGGCTTCGCCACGCTCGTCGAGGTGGACGGCAAGAACATCGAGGACGTCGTCGGCGCCGACCGGTTCACGACCGGGACGGCGACCGGGGCCACGGCGGTGACGATCACCGGGTATCCCTCCGCCACCGACCAGCCCATCAGCTGCACCAACAAGCCCACCCTGCACAGCGGCACCCAGCAGCGCATCGACTGCCCGGGCTTCCCCGGCGGCACCAGCGGGAGTCCCTGGGTGAACGGGGACCAGCAGGTCGTGGGTGTCATCGGCGGGCATGAGCAGGGCGGGCTGACGCCCGACATCTCGTACAGCGTCGTGTTCGGGAAAGAGGCGGCCGAGTTGTACAAGGATGCGACGACTGATCCGTCGTAGGGCCGCTGGTCCGTAGTCGTGCGGATCGTCCGTAATGAGGCGCTGTAAGGCGTGGTGTGGGGTGGGGGCGACTCGCTGAATACGCGTCAGATGTGGTGGAAGCACGGCGAAATGCCGCCACCCTCCCCGGAAATGGCCTTGAACAGGGCTGTCATGGGGGAGGGTTGAGCCGTGCGAAAAGTATGGGTGGCCGGTGGGGTCGCGGCTGGGCTGGGGCTCAGCTTCGTGATGCTGCTCGTCGTCGGGGTCTACCTCGTCGCCGGGAACCTCGCGAACGGGGCCGGCGGCGGGAGCGTCGCGCTCGCCAAGGGCGCGGTGCCGACGGCGTATTCGGCGCTCGTGCAGAAGTGGGGCAACCTCTGCCCCGCCCTCAACCCCGCACTGCTCGCCGCCCAGCTGTACCAGGAGAGCGGGTTCAACCCGAACGCGAAGAGCCCGGCGAAGGCCGAGGGGATAGCGCAGTTCATCCCCGGCACCTGGGCCACGCACGGGATCGACGGCAACGGCGACGGCGTCCGCAACGTATGGGATCCGAATGACGCGATTCCGTCGGCCGCGACCTACGACTGCGAGCTCGCCTCGTACGTGAAGGACGTGCCGGGGAACCGGACAGCGAACATGCTCGCCTCGTACAACGCGGGGGCGTACGCGGTCATCAAGTACGGGGGCGTGCCGCCGTACTCCGAGACCAAGAACTACGTGAAGACGATCACGACGCTCTCGCAGAGCTTCGCCGCGCCCGTCAGCCGGGTCGATCCCTCCGAGCAGGCCGCCACCGCCATCACGTACGCCCAGACCAAGCTCGGCACCCCGTATCTGTGGGGCGGGAACGGCACCGCCGACCAGGGCGGGCGCTTCGACTGCTCGGGGCTGACCAAGGCCGCGTTCGCCCAGGCGGGGATCACGCTGCCGCGCGTCGCGAACGATCAGTACAACGCGGGACCGCATCCGCAGCGGGCCGAATTGCTGCCGGGAGATCTGGTGTTCTTCTCGGACGACCTCACCAATTCCCGTGCCATCCGGCATGTGGGGATTTATGTCGGCGGCGGGTACATGATCGACGCACCCCGGACGGGCGCTGTGATCCGGTTCGACCCCATTGACACCCCCGATTACTTCGGCGCCACCCGGGTCACCGAAGATGGCGCGAAAGCGCTCCCCACGACGGTGTGAACCGAGCGTGAACCCACCCCCTGAGCTGCGGCGATGAGTCTCTCTTCGATAACGTCTGAGTGATCATTCGGTAGAGGGTGGAACGTATTAAGCGGGACCGTGCGTTCCTGTTCAGTAATGCGCACGAGAGGTGCGCCCGGAACTACGACGAAGGAGCCGCAGCACCATGGCTGTACTCGCCGAATCCGGGTCGAATCCCGACGTCGATCTGCTCTACGACATCAATGGGCTCGCCAAGGACGCACCGCACTGGTTCGACCGCGGCATGGAGTTCGTCGGTGAGTACGGGTTGCTCGTCGCGATGGTGCTGCTCGTGGTGTGGTGCTGGTGGACTGTGCGGCGGCGTGGGGGCGAGGACTCCGCGGCGTCCGTCGCCGCCCTTGTGTGGGCGCCGGTCGCCGCGTCGCTCGCCGTCCTCGTGAACGTGCCCATACGGGGGTTCGTGGAGCGGCCCCGGCCGTTCCTCGACCACACCGGGCTCGATGTCCTCGTCTCCGGTAAGACCGACTTCTCGTTCGTGAGTGATCACGCGACCATCACCATGGCGATGGGGGTCGCGATGTTCGTCGCGGATCGGCGGTTCGGGCTGGCGGGGATCGGGCTCGCGTTGTTCGAAGGGTTCTGCCGGGTCTATATGGGCGTGCACTATCCGACCGATGTGATCGGTGGGTTCGCGCTGGGTACGGCTGTTGCTCTGCTTCTCTCGCCGGTTGCCATGGCTCTGCTTACGCCGGTGCTCAAGGCGGTTGAGGGGTCGGCGTGGGGTGGGTGGCTGGTTCGGTCGGCTGATGCTCGGCGGGTTGGGGCTGTGATTCCGGGGGCTCGTACGGAGACTTCGGGGACGGAGGAGCGGGACCTTGCGGCGTGATTGCTCCGCCGGGAGGTCGGTTCGTCGTGTGCGAGTCCGTTGTGGCTGGGCGCGCAGTTCCCCGCGCCCCTGAGGTGCTGCCGGACCGTGGCTGACTTCCCGCCCTGGGTGGTGGCGTCCGCGCGGCGGAGCCGCAGATGGATACAGCCCCGCGCCCCTGAGGGCATTGCCTATAGCCCTTGTGGATACGTGAAGAAGTGACTCGGGTCGTACTGCTTCTTCAAAGTTGTCAGGCGGGTCGCCGCGTCGCCGTAGTACGCCTTGCGCCAGTTCGTCAGAGTCGGGTCTGTGTAGTTCTGGTAGGCCGCGCCCGAGGCGTACGGCTTCATCGCGGTGTGGAACGCCGTCAGCCAGGACTGGGCTGATGTGCCGGCCGTGCCGGAGGGCCAGGAGACTATGTACTGGGCCAGGATGCGGGAGCGGCGGTGGACGAACGCTGTTGCCGTGGGGGAGACGCGGTTGACCGCGCCGCCGAGGGCCGTCAGGGCGATGTCGCCGGAATTGCCGCGGACCGCCTTCATCTGGCTGAGCATCGTCTGGATGCCCGTGGCCGAGATCGAGCGGTCGAAGAAGTCGGAGCGGCCCACGTAGGTCTCCCGCCCCAGCGCGCCCTGCGGGGAGCGGCCCGGGGTCGAGCCCGGCAGGTGGCACTGGGCGTCCGTCGAGAACGACGAGCAGCCCGCGTACGCGTTCATCGACTCCTCGTACGTGTGCCGCTTCAGCGAGACGCTCGACGCGTTGCCGCCGACCAGGTGGGCCAGCTTGTCGACCGCGTTCTGGAGTTCGTTGTAGGTGCCCAGGGAGAAGGCGGCGACGGAGACCCTGGGGGTGCCGCCCGGCGTGTTCGTGAGGTGGCAGGACGACCAGATGTCGTCGGGCTGGTCCGGGCCCCACTCCTGCCAGGCCTTCACCACGGCCGCCGCCATCGACGACGGCCAGGTCAGATAGCCCGATACGGCCTGGGGCGCGGGGTGGGTCTTGAACTGCAGCTCTGTCACGACGCCGAAGTTGCCGTTGCCCGCGCCGCGCAGCGCCCAGAACAGGTCCTTGTTCTCAGTGGAGTTGGCGACCAGCTGCTTGCCGTCCGCCGTGATCAGCGTGGCCTGGGTGAGGCTGTCGCAGGTCAGGCCGTACGCCCGGGAGACCACGCCGTGGCCGCCGCCCAGGGTGAGGCCGGAGACGCCGACCGTCGGGCAGGAGCCCGCGGGGATGGTCACGCCCTTCGCGGCGAGGCCCCGGTACACGTCGATCAGCTTGGCGCCGGCGCCGACGACCGCGGAGGAGCCGCTCGCCCGGATCTTGTTCAGCTTCGACACGTCGACGATGAGGCGGCCGTCGCCGGAGGAGTAGCCGGCGTAGGAGTGGCCGCCGTTGCGGATCGCGACGCGGATGTTGTGGGCGCGGGCGTAGGAGAGGACCGAGCGGATGTCGTCGGGGTTCGCGACGTACGCCACCGCGGCCGGCTTCAGGGAGTCGAAGCGGGTGTTGTAGAGCTGGTGGGCCGTCTTCCAGGAGGCGTCACCGGGGCGGACCAGGGTGCCGTCCAGCTCACGGGCCAGGGCGGCCCAGTTGGCGGCTGCCGCGGCGGTGGTGGTGCGCAGGCCGGTCGTGCCCGTCGCGGAGGCGTTGGTCGCCGTGGCGGTCGCGTCACCGCCGCCGGTGTTCCTGCCGTTGCACGCGGTGGTCGCGACCGCCGCTATCGCGGCCACGCCGCCGCCTATGAACGAACGCCGTTCCATTTCGCCTCCTGTGGGGTTCCGTCAAGTGAGATACGGGCCGGACCCGACAAGTTCTCGTGCGCATGTCACAGGTTCGGAACAGGCAGATGCCCCGTGGCATCCGTCCTGGCCTGGCTTCTCGCCCGTCTCGCCGGACCCCGCCAGCCGCAGAGGCAGCGGGCGAAGCAGAAGGGGCCCTGTTCGACCGTCGTCGTGCGGTGTTCGGGATGTGCGGGGGGAGCCTGTCCTTCGTCCTGCTGCGCCACATCGACCAAGGTACCGAGCCCGGGTAAAGCGCTCGTATGGCGGTCGCGCGACGGTCATAGGGCGGTTGTACGGCCGCGACGACGCGTGACGGGCCCATCTACCCGTCGTTAAGCGGAACGACAGGGCCCGTGACGACGTACGGGGGTACGGCAGGCTATGGAGCGGCAGCGGACGGGGATCCTCCCGGTCGGGCGGAGCCGGGACCGGTGGACGGCCGGCGGGGCGGTCGTCGCGGCGGGACTCGTGGTCGGGGTCTGTGTCGGCACCGGTGGGTGCGGTGTCGGTGACGGGGCGGCGACCGCGGACGCGCGCGGCGGTGGGGACGCGGTCGCGGTGGTGCGGCGCGCGGCCGACTCCCTTGTGGCGGCGGGGAGTTCACAGGCCCGTACGTCCATGGAGATGGCCACCGGCGGCACCCGCGTGACCATCCGCGGCGAGGGCGTCTACGACTTCCGCCGGCAGCTCGGCCGGCTGAGGGTGCAGTTGCCGCAGGACCCGGCCGGCGCCAGCGAGCACCGGCCGATCACCGAACTCCTCGCGCCGGGCGCCCTGTTCATGAAGAACCGGGGCGCCGGGGTGCCCGCAGACAAATGGGTACGGGTCGACACCGGGACGCTGACCGACGGCAACCTCGTGACCGGCGGCGCCACCGACCCGTACGCCGCCGCCGAGTTGCTGCGCGGGACGACTACGGCGACGTATCTGGGGAAGACGGAGGTGGCCGGGGCCTCCGTGCGTCACTATCGGGGGGTCACCGATCTCGCCGTCGCCGCACGGAGCGCGTCGGCGGGGAACGAGGCGGCTCTGAGGTCGGCGGCGAAAGGGTTCGCCACCGCCCGGGTGCCCTTCGACGTCTACCTCGACGACCAGGGGCGCGTCCGCAAGGTCCGCCAGCGGTTCAGCTTCGTCAACGGGCAGCGCCGCAGCGCCGTGGCGGTCGCCTCGACGACGTTGCTGTACGACTTCGGGGCCCCCGTGGACGTACGACTTCCGGCGTCGAAGGACATCTACGCCGGGCAGATCGCCGAGAAGTGACCTGAATCGATCGGTGTGGGGCGGGGTGAGGACTAGCCCGTCCGTGCCATGCGCGTTGTGTAGACCGCTCCCTACTCTAGGAAGTCGGTGACGGCAGAGAAGAGGTGATGCACGTGGCTCCGGTCGGCGGTACGGCAGTTCAGGACCACGTGGCCCTCGCCGAGATCGAGCTGTGCGGAGACCTGATCATCGCGGCCTCGGCCGCCGAGGACCGGCTCAGCCTGGAGAGCATCGACGAGGTGCTGAAGGTCGCCGAGGAACGGGACATCCCCGAGAGGCCCTAGGTGCGGAGGAGCCGGGCGATCGCCTTCGTGGCCTCGTCGACCTTCGCGTCGATCTCCTCGCCGCCCTTGACCGCCGCGTCGGCGACGCAGTGCCGCAGGTGTTCCTCCAGGAGCTGCAGCGCGAACGACTGCAGGGCCTTCGTGGAGGCGGACACCTGGGTGAGTATGTCGATGCAGTAGACGTCCTCGTCGACCATGCGCTGCAGACCGCGGATCTGGCCCTCGATCCGGCGCAGGCGTTTGACGTGCTCGTCCTTCTGGTGGTGGTAACCGTGAGTGACCGGTTCCTGGGCCAGGTCTTCGACCGGCTCGCGCGTCGGTTCTCGCGTCGGTTCGGAGGGCGCTGCCGCCGCGCCGGCCTCGGTGGTCGTCATCGCGTCCATCGCGTCCTCCAGACATATACCCCTAGTGGGTATATCGTAACGAACTTTGCTGGGTATAGGGCCCTTGGTACGCCCCCGTGCGGATCACTGTGCCTGATGGGCGACACTGGGGGACGGCCCATTAGCCGTGGCCGGATGATGCACTTAGCATCAGCCTGACCGAAACCCATGCATCCCGAGGACCCCTTGTGCGCTTTCGTCTGACCCCCAGGGAGACGAGCTTCTACGACATGTTCGCCGCGTCCGCGGACAACATCGTCACGGGCTCGAAACTCCTCATGGAACTGCTCGGGGCGGACACCGCCGGCCGGGCCGAGATCGCAGAGCGTATGCGGGCCGCGGAACACGCCGGTGACGATGCCACGCACGCGATCTTCCATCAGCTGAACTCCTCCTTCATCACGCCCTTCGACCGCGAGGACATCTACAACCTCGCTTCCTGCCTCGACGACATCATGGACTTCATGGAGGAGGCCGTCGACCTGGTCGTCCTCTACAACGTGGAGGAACTGCCCAAGGGCGTCGAGCAGCAGATCGAGGTGCTGGCGCGGGCGGCGGAGCTCACCGCTGAGGCCATGCCGAACCTGCGCACGATGGACAACCTCACGGAGTACTGGATCGAGGTCAACCGCCTGGAGAACCAGGCCGACCAGATCCACCGCAAGCTGCTGGCCCAGCTCTTCAACGGCAAGTACGACGCCATCGAGGTGCTGAAGCTCAAGCAGATCGTGGATGTGCTGGAGGAAGCGGCGGACGCGTTCGAGCACGTGGCGAACACGGTGGAGACCATCGCCGTCAAGGAGTCCTGACCTCTCCATGGACACCTTCGCTCTGGTCGTGACCATTCTGGTCGCGCTCTTTTTCACGTACACGAACGGTTTCCACGACTCCGCGAACGCCATCGCCACGTCGGTCTCGACCCGGGCGCTGACTCCGCGCGCGGCGCTCGCGATGGCCGCCGTGATGAATCTCGCCGGTGCGTTTCTCGGTTCCGGGGTCGCCAAGACCGTGAGTGAGGGGCTGATCGAGACGCCCCAAGGGTCGAAGGGGATGGGGATCCTCTTCGCGGCACTGATCGGTGCGATCACCTGGAACCTGGTCACCTGGTACTTCGGGCTGCCGTCGTCGTCCTCGCACGCGTTGTTCGGCGGGATGGTGGGGGCCGCGCTCGCGGGCGGTACGGATGTCATCTGGCACGGGGTCGTCGACAAGATCATCGTGCCGATGTTCGTGTCGCCGGTCGTCGGTCTGGTCGGCGGTTACCTGGTGATGACGGCGATCATGTGGATCTTCCGGAAGTCGAACCCGCACAAGGCGAAGCGGGGCTTCCGTATCGCGCAGACCGTGTCCGCGGCCGGGATGGCCCTCGGGCACGGTCTCCAGGACGCGCAGAAGACCATGGGTGTCGTGGTGATGGCCCTGGTGATTTCCGGCCACTCGACGTACGGCGATCCGATTCCGGTCTGGGTGAAGATCGTCTGCGCGTTGATGCTGTCGCTGGGGACGTACGCGGGCGGGTGGCGGATCATGCGGACGCTGGGGCGGAAGATCATCGAGCTGGATCCGCCGCAGGGGTTCGCGGCGGAGACCACGGGTGCGGCGATCATGTTCACCACCGCGTATCTCTTCAAGGCGCCGGTGTCCACGACGCATGTCATCACCTCGGCGATCATGGGCGTCGGGGCGACGAAGCGGGTCAACGCGGTTCGGTGGGGTGTTGCCAAGAACATCGTGATGGGGTGGTTCATCACGATGCCGGCGGCTGCGATCGTCGCGGCGCTGGCGTTCTGGGTTGTGGATCTGGCGATCCTGTAGGCGCCGCTGTATGCCGGGGGCTTCGCCCCCTGGCCCCCCTGTTTCCCACCCACCCACCCGTTTGCGGTCGGCTGAGAGGGCGCCGTAGAAGCAGAACGAACGGGCCCGGGTGTCGTGAGCGCTCCGCTTCTCGGCCGACCGTAAACGGGTGGGTGGGTGGGAGAGCGGGAACGCGTACCCTCACTGGCCCGCGCGAATGAACGGCCTCCCGCCCGGCGGGCACTTCTCGGCCGACCGTAAACGGGTGGGTGGGTGGGAAAGGGGGAACGCGTACCCCCACTCGCCCGCGCGAATGAACGGCCTCCCGCCCGGCGGGCACTTCTCGACCCACCTAAACGGGTGGGTGGGTGGGAGAGCGGGAACGCGCACCCCCACTCGCTCGCGCAAACGAACGGCCCCCCGGGGGAGGCACCTCCCGGCCCGCCGAGTCGGGTGGGTGGGGTGGGAAACCGAACGGGCCCGCCCCCGGGAGCCAGGGGCGGGCCCTTTTCGGCCTCGCGGTGGCACCGCCATGCAGCACCGCGAGGGGTTCTTGAGGCCGGCGTTTAGCCGAAGCGGCCCGAGATGTAGTCCTCGGTGGCCTGGACCGACGGGTTGGAGAAGATGCGCTCCGTGTCGTCGATCTCGATCAGGCGGCCGGGCTGGCCGACCGCCGCGAGGTTGAAGAAGGCCGTACGGTCCGAGACGCGCGCCGCCTGCTGCATGTTGTGCGTCACGATGACGATCGTGAAGCGTTCCTTCAGCTCGCCGATCAGGTCCTCGATCGCGAGGGTGGAGATGGGGTCGAGCGCTGAGCAGGGCTCGTCCATCAGCAGGACCTTCGGCTCCACCGCGATCGCCCGCGCGATGCACAGGCGCTGCTGCTGGCCGCCCGACAGGCCCGAACCCGGCTTGTTCAGGCGGTCCTTGACCTCGTTCCAGAGGTTCGCGCCCTTGAGGGACTTCTCCACCACGTCCGACAGCTCGCTCTTCTTGTAGCTGCCGTTCAGACGCAGGCCCGCCGCCACGTTGTCGAAGATCGACATCGTGGGGAACGGGTTCGGGCGCTGGAAGACCATGCCGATCTCGCGGCGGACGGACACCGGGTCGATGCCGTGGCCGTAGAGGTCCTCGTCGTCCAGGAGGACCTTGCCCTCGACACGGCCGCCGGACGTGACCTCGTGCATGCGGTTGAGCGTGCGCAGGAACGTCGACTTGCCGCAGCCGGAGGGGCCGATGAAGGCCGTCACCGAGCGGGGCTCGACCGTCATCGAGATGTCTTCGATTGCCTTGTGGGAGCCGTAGTAGGCGGTGAGCCCACTGACGTCGATTCGCTTGGACATGACTGCTTCACTTCCAGACTTCAGAACGGTCGCTGAGGGGGTCGCGGTCAGCGACCGGTCTTGGGGGCCTTCCAGCGGGCGATGCCGCGAGCCACCAGGTTGAGGATCATCACGAAGGCGATCAGGGTGAGCGAGGCCGCCCAGGCGCGGTCGTAGGCCGCGCCTGAGCCCGAACTGTTCGCGAACTGCTGGTAGATGTACAGCGGCAGCGACGCCTGTGCCCCGTGGAACGGGTCGTTGTTGATGAACGGGTTGCCGAACACCAGCAGCAGGACGGGCGCGGTCTCACCGGCGATACGGGCCACCGACAGCATGATGCCGGTGGTGATGCCGCCGATCGCGGTGGGGAGGACGACCTTGAGGATCGTGCGCCACTTCGGGATGCCGAGGGCGAGGGAGGCCTCGCGCAGCTCGTTCGGTACGAGCTTCAGCATCTCCTCGGTGGAGCGGACCACGACCGGCATCATCAGGATGGCCAGGGCGCAGGAGCCGGCGAACCCGAAGGGCTCCATGTCCCACATCAGCATGATGCTGAGGATGAACAGACCCGCGACGATCGACGGAATGCCCGTCATGACGTCGACGAAGAAGGTGACCGCCTTGGAGAGGGCGCCCTGCCCGTACTCGACCAGGTAGATCGCGGTGAGCACACCGACCGGCGCGCCGATGAGGGTGGCGAGGCCGACCTGTTCCAGGCTGCCGATGATGGCGTGGTAGATACCGCCACCGGCCTCGGTGTCGGTGACGACACCCATGGAGTGGGTCAGGAAGTAGGGGTCGAGGACCTTCACGCCGCGCTTGATCGTCGTCCAGAGGAGCGAGACGAGCGGGACGACGGCCAGGAGGAAGGCGACCCAGACGAGGCTGGTCGCGACCCTGTCCTTGGCCTGGCGGGACCCCTCGACGCGTGCGGCGATGACGTACGTGC
Source organism: Streptomyces sp. NPDC048504 (assembly GCF_043200035.1). Lineage (NCBI taxonomy): Bacteria > Bacillati > Actinomycetota > Actinomycetes > Kitasatosporales > Streptomycetaceae > Streptomyces > Streptomyces sp. NPDC048504. The sequence goes on along the minus strand of NZ_JBICXA010000002.1, from coordinate 703,068 downwards.
CGACGATGAAGAGGATCGCCGCGATCAGGCCCCACTGGATCTTGCTGTCGAGGCTGCCGACCAGGCCGATGAGGACGGCCAGGACGATGGAGCCGCCTGCGATCGCGTATGGCGACCAGTTGGGGAGCGTGGCGCCCTGGAGGGTGCTCGCGGGCTTGTCGGCTACGGCTGCGTTGCTCATGCGTTGGCCCCCGAGTACTCCGCACGGCGGGCGATGATGAGTCGGGCCGCGCCGTTGACCAGCAAGGTGATGACGAACAGGACCAGACCGGAGGCGATGAGCGCGTCACGGCCGTCCGGCGTGGCCTCGCTGAACTTGCTGGCGATGTTCTGTGCGAAGGTGCCGCCGCCCGGGTTGAGCAGGCTGGCGTGGATGATGAAGTCCGGGGAGAGCACAGTGGCGACGGCCATCGTCTCGCCGAGCGCGCGGCCGAGGCCGAGCATCGAGGCGGAGATCACACCAGAGCGGCCGAAGGGGATCACCGCCATGCGGATGACCTCCCAGCGGGTGGCGCCGAGGGCGAGGGCGGCCTCTTCGATCATCTGCGGGGCCTGGCGGAAGACCTCGCGGCTCACGTTGGTGATGATCGGCAGGATCATGATCGCGAGCAGGATGCCGACGGTGAGCATCGAGCGGGGGGCGCCCTGGTCCCAGGAGAAGATCCCGGTCCAGCCGAAGTAGTCGTTGAGCCACCCGAAGAGCCCGACCATGTGCGGTACGAGGATCAGGGCGCCCCACAGGCCGTACACGATGGACGGTACGGCGGCCAGCAGGTCGATGACGTACGAGACCGGGCCGCGGAGCTTGCGCGGGGCGTAGTGCGTGGTGAAGAGGGCGATGGCGACCGCGACCGGGACCGCGATGACCATGGCGATGATCGAGGACACCACCGTGCCGAACGCCAGGACGGCGATGCCGAACTTCGGCGGGAGCAGGTTGGTGTTCCACTCGAACGTGGTGAGGAAGTTCGCGTGGTCCTTGCTGATCGCGAGCGAGGCGCGATAGGTGAGGAAGACCGCGATCGCGGCCATGATCACCAACAGGAAGATGCCCGACCCGCGGGAGAGACCGAGGAAGATCCGGTCACCGGGTCGGGTGGCGCCGCGGGCTATGCGCTTCTGCTCGCCCGCGGAGGGCTCGGGGGTGGGGGGCGGTGCTTCTTCAGGGTTCTTTGTCGATATATCCATTGAAATTCTCCGGTCTGCGGGTCCACACGTGCTGTGTGCGGTCCGTGGCGGCGGTGCACCGGACGGTGCGGCCGGGCCCCTGGAGCGGGGCCCGGCCGCACACTCGGACTAGCTGATGCTCGCGATGGTGCTGCGAACCTTGGTGATGATCGTGTCGGGGATCGGCGCGTAGTCGATCGTGCTGAGGATCTTCTGGCCTTCCTCGCTGGCGATGTAGGTGAGGAACGCCTTGGTGGCGGGCAGCGTGGCGGCCTTGTTGCCCTTGTCGCAGACGATCTCGTACGTCACCAGGGTGATCGGGTACGCGCCCTCGGCCTTGGTGTTGTAGTCCAGCTTCAGCGTCAGGTCCGAGCCGGTGCCGACGACCTGGGCGGCGGCGATGTCCTTGGTGGCGCTGTCGGTGCTGGGCGCGACCGCGGCGGCGGCGCCGGTGTTGATGCTGACCGCCTTCATGCCGTCGGTGACGTACGACAGCTCGAAGTAGCCGATGGCGCCGGAGGTCGCCTTGACCTGCTGGGCGACACCCGAGGACTGCGGAGCGGACTGGCCGCCCTTGGCCTGCCAGGCCTTGCCGCCGGAGTACTTCCAGTTGTCAGGGCTGGTGGCGATCAGGTACTTGGTGAAGTTGTCCGTGGTGCCGGACTCGTCCGAGCGGTGGAACGCCTGGATCTTGAGGTTCGGCAGCGTCGCGGACGGGTTCAGCTTCTTGATCGCCGCGTCGTTCCAGTTGGTGATCTTGCTGTCGAAGATCTTGGCGAGCGTCGGGGCGTCCAGGACCAGGTTGTCGACACCCGGGACGTTGTAGCCGAGCGCGATCGGGCCGCCGACCATCGGGAGGTCGATGCCCTGGCCGCCGGAGCAGACCGACTTGGAGGCGGTGACCTCTTCGGGCTTCAGCGCGGAGTCGGAACCGGCCCACGGGATCTGGCCCTGCGTGAACGCGGTGACACCGGCGCCGGAGCCGCCGGCCTTGTAGTTGATCTGGACGCCACAGGCCTGCGTGAAGTTCTTCACCCAGGCGGCGATCGCGTTCTTCTGCGCGGACGAGCCGTCGGACAGCAGCTGCTCGCCCTTCTTGGCGTCGCCGCAGTCGATCGAGCTGGCGTTGGCCGTCGACGAGCTGCTGCTGTTCGACGAGCCGCCGTTGTCGTCCGAGCCGCACGCCGTGAGGGCCAGGGCGCCGGAGACGGCGAGAGCACCGAGGGTGAGGGCCCGCCGGTTCATGCGCTGAAGCTTCACTTGAAAGAGTTCCTTCCGAGAGCCGCCGTCCTGAATTACGGCGGCGTGCGAAGACGGGGTGACGCGGGTGGCGACCCCCAGGTCGCGGCTCGCATCGCGTAAGGCCGAAATTAGGCAGAACAGGTGAAGGCGCCTATGGGCATAAGTGAACGGAGGGTGAACCCCTGTGGGCGGTGCGGTTAGGTCACGGAACGCTCACGTCGAGGACACGAGCTGATTCCGGACTATGCCAGGCCTGGACCGGTCGGCAGCGCGCCCACGAGGGTGCGGTCCCTCGGCTGGGTGAGACGGTTTCGGGCAGGCGGGGCGGCCCGGGCCACCCGTTCGCAACGTAACGCACGGTGGTCCGGACGGCACTGGCGGTGGAGGTTCCATCACGGCTCCCGCCCGTCCTCGTCGGTGCCGATGGCCATCAGCGCGAGAGAGATCAGGTCCCGGTCCCGCTCGTAGCTGAGCCGCTCGTGGGCCTCGTCCGGCCTCAGCCAGAGCAGTACATCGATCTCGTCGTTGGGCTGGAAGGCTCCGCCGGTCGCCTCCGCCGCCCAGTAGCGGACCTCCTTGGGCCGCCCATGATGGTCGAGGTACTGGGCCGACGGGAGCCGTGTCCCCAGGCGGCACGTGCAGCCGGTCTCCTCCAGCACCTCGCGGCGGGCCGCCTCCTCGAACGTCTCGCCCCGCTTGAGCTTGCCCTTGGGCCACGACCAGTCGTCCCATTTGGGCCGGTGGACCAGCGCCAGTTCGAGGGCTCCGGCGGACGGGCGGCGCCACAGGACGCAGCCGGCCGCCTGGACGGTGGTGTCGTGCGTGGAAGTCACTGGTCGTTCACCGTCTCCTCCGTGCGGGTTCGTTCAGGGCGTCAGGGGGTGCCCACCGCCTGCTTCTGCCACGACTGCTGGAAGGCGAAGCGGGCCGCCTCCACCTCGTGGCGCTGGTCGGCGTGGAGCACGCCGAGCGCGTACGCGGTCGCCGGGGCGATGCGCGGGGTGCGGGCCGCCGACGCGGCCGCCGCCGCTGCCTCCGAGGCGTCCCGGTGCAGATTGAGGGCCTGGCCTGCCGTCAGCAGGCGTACGTCCAGTGGTGCGCCGTCTCCGTGCAGGACCTCACCGGCGTAGCGGTGCAGGCGCAGCAGCAGGCGTACCTGGTGCCAGGGGCCGTCCTGGGGGTGCGGGGCGGGGTCGGGGGAGAGGCCGTGGATGAGGGCCTCCGCGTTGTACGGGTGCCCGGCGGTGACGAGGGGCAGCGCGGTGACCGCGTCGGTGAGGCGCTCCCCGGCGGCGGCGGCCAGCGGGCGCAGGTCGGCGCCGGACGCGCCCTGGGTCAGCGGGACCTCGCTGGCCAGCACGGCGACCTTGTCGGCGACCGCGTGGAAGCGGGAGGAGCCGAGGGCCTGCAGCGCGGTGGAGTGGGCCCGGGTCCGGGCCAGGGTGAGCTGGCGCTCCAGGAGGGCGCCGGCCTTGGCCGCGCCCACGGTGAGGTTGCCGCGGTCGGCGGTGGCGGTCGGGGGCGTGGCGGGTCCGCGGCCGGCCGCTGTGGCGGGTGCCGGGACGCCGCGGCCCGCGCCGGTGACCCGGCCGCCCACCGCCGAGGCCGCCGACTGGGCGGGGAACGCCGCCGAGCCCGACAGCCGGTGCAGGGCCAGCAGCAGCCGCTCAAGGCGGGCCGCGCACGCGTGCTCCAGCGCCAACGTGCCCGACAGCCATGCCAGTTCGGGGCGCATCTCCTCGGACCAGTCGGCGTCCAGCAGCGGACGGAAGGTGTGCAGGCTGCCGCTGATCCGGCGGGCCGAGTGGCGCAGGGCGCGCGCCGCGTCGACGGATTCCTCCGTGCCGTTCTGCCCGTTGCCGGTCTCCCGGTGCAGCCGCAGGGCGCGGAGGAACTCGGTGGCCTGGCCGCGCAGGTAGCCCGCGAGGGCGTCACCTGTCACGGCCCGGGCCTTGGGATCCGTCGGGTCAAGGTGTTGCTGTGCCACGCCGGCGCCTCCGGGCGTCTATGAGCATCTCCTGGACGTTGCGCAGTGGTTGGCCCTCCGCGTCGGTCGCGTGCCGGGTCCACTCGCCGTCCGGGCCCAGGTGCCAGGAGGAGGTGGTGTCCGACATACCGGTTTCCAGCATCCGGTTGAGCGCGGCGCGGTGGGCCGGGTCGGTGACCCTCACGAGGGCCTCGATCCGACGGTCGAGGTTGCGGTGCATCATGTCGGCGCTGCCGATCCACACCTCGGGCTCGCCTCCGTTGCCGAAGCCGAAGACGCGGGAGTGTTCGAGGAAGCGGCCGAGGATGGACCGTACGCGGATGTTCTCGGACAGGCCGGGGACGCCGGGCCGCACCGCGCAGATGCCGCGGACCCACACGTCGACCGGGACGCCCGCCTGGGACGCGCGGTAGAGCGAGTCGATGATGGCCTCGTCCACCATCGAGTTGACCTTGATGCGGATGAACGCGGGACGCCCGGCACGGTGGTGCTGGACCTCCTTGTTGATCCGGGCGATCAGGCCGTCGCGCAGGGACTTGGGGGCGACCAGCAGCCGGCGGTAGGTCTCGCGGCGCGAGTAGCCGGACAGCCGGTTGAAGAGGTCCGAGAGGTCGGCGCCGACCTGCGGGTCCGCCGTCAGCAGCCCGAGGTCCTCGTACAGGCGGGCCGTCTTCGGGTGGTAGTTGCCGGTGCCGACGTGGCTGTAGCGGCGCAGCAGGTCGCCCTCCTGGCGGACCACGAGCGACAGCTTGCAGTGGGTCTTGAGTCCGACCAGGCCGTAGACGACATGGCAGCCCGCCTCCTCCAGCTTGCGCGCCCACTTGATGTTGGCGTGCTCGTCGAAGCGGGCCTTGATCTCGACCAGGACGAGGACCTGTTTGCCGGCCTCGGCCGCCTCTATCAGCGCGTCGACGATCGGGGAGTCGCCCGAGGTGCGGTACAGGGTCTGCTTGATCGCGAGGACGTCGTCGTCGTTCGCCGCCTGCTCCAGGAACCGCTGGACGGACGTGGAGAACGAGTCGTACGGGTGGTGCAGCAGCACGTCCCGGCTGCGCAGGGCGGCGAAGATGTCGGGCGCGGACGCGGATTCGACCTCGGCGAGGTCGCGGTGGGTGCCCGCGATGAACTTCGGGTACTTCAGCTCGGGCCGGTCCAGGCCGCCGATCCGGAACAGGCCGGTCAGGTCGAGCGGACCCGGCAGCGGGTACACCTCGGCCTCGCTGATCTTCAGCTCGCGCACCAGCAGGTCGAGCACCTCGCGGTCGATGGACTCCTCGACCTCCAGGCGCACCGGCGGGCCGAAGCGGCGCCGCATGAGCTCCTTCTCCAGGGCCTGGAGCAGGTTCTCGGCGTCGTCCTCCTCGACTTCGAGGTCCTCGTTGCGGGTCAGCCGGAACGCGTGGTGCTCCAGGATCTCCATGCCCGGGAAGAGTTCCTCCAGATGGGCGGCGATGACGTCCTCCAGGGGGACGTACCGGCCCGGCGAGGACTCCAGGAAGCGGGAGAGCAGCGGCGGCACCTTCACGCGCGCGAAGTGGCGGTGTCCGGTGACCGGGTTCCGTACGACGACCGCGAGGTTCAGCGAGAGGCCCGAGATGTACGGGAACGGGTGCGCGGGGTCGACGGCCAGCGGGGTCAGCACCGGGAAGATCTGGTGCCGGAACAGGGTGAAGAGGCGGGCCTGCTCCTTCTCCGTCAGCTCGTTCCAGCGGACCAGGTGGATGCCCTCCTCCGCGAGCGCCGGGGCGATGTCCTCGTGATAGCAGGCGGCGTGCCGGGCCATGAGCTCGCGCGAGCGGGCCCAGATCATCTCCAGTACCTCGCGCGGCTGCAGGCCGGACGCGGAGCGGGTGGCGACACCGGTGGCGATACGGCGCTTCAGTCCTGCCACCCGGACCATGAAGAACTCGTCCAGGTTGCTGGCGAAGATCGCGAGGAAGTTCGCCCGCTCCAGGAGGGGTGTGTTCGGGTCCTCGGCGAGTTCCAGGACCCGCTCGTTGAACGCGAGCCAGCTGCGCTCCCGGTCCAGGAAGCGGCCCTGCGGCAGCTGGGGCCCGTCGTACGGCGACTCCTCGTACTCGTCGAGGTCGGCGTCGATGTCGGGTTCCAGATCGGAGACCGCCGCCGACACAGTGTGCGGGCGGTGCGCGGCTATGGAGCCCACGGAGGGCTGCGCGTGCTGGACCTGTGCCTGGGCGTTGGGCTGGCTGCTCATGTGCCCATTGTTCCGCGCCACCGGCGATACGGGCGCGTCGGACAGCGCCGGAAGGAGCGGGAGGACGGCCCCGTTGCTCCCGTTCACCTCGGGAGGCGGCGAAGGCTCTGGCACGACGGGCTTCATTCGCCGAGCCTCGCAAGCCCGTCTGAACCGTTGGTTACGGCGACATGGCGTGCGGGATATCGGGGGGCGGCTCCCGGACGTCTACGGCACGGAAACGAACGTAACGGATGGGCGGGAGCCGCGGGGAGGGGGGATCCGGTCAGGCGGTGCGGCGGCGGAGGAGGGTGAAGGCGGCGGCGGTCGCCAGGGCGGCGACGGCCAGGACGAGCGCGGTTTCGGTGAGCTGGAGGGGCCAGAACTGGGAGGAGGGGTGGTACTCGCTGTAGTAGCCGACGATGTCATGGGCGGCCGGGCAGGCCTTTCCGCCGCCGACGCAGGGGTCGGGGATGTGGGCGCCGGTGGAGGTGACGGCGCCTTCGCCGCCGTAGATGACGTTCTTGGGTGCCGCGTAGCCCTCCTTCAGGTCGCCGACGCTGGTCTTCCACGGCACGAGATGCGGGGCCGCCATGGTGGTGAGGCTCGTCGTGGTCGCCGTGACCAGGACGGCGACGCCGATGCCGGCCAGGGCTCGGCGTGCGACCAGGCCCGCGAGGGCGCCGAGGGCGAGGCCCAGCAGGGGGTACGCGATCGCGATCGTGCCGTTGGCGTAGAAGGCGTTGTCGTCGTTCCAGCTCCAGCCGTCGGGGATCTTGTGCGCGTCGAACAGCAGGCGGTGCAGCAGGACGAGCACGGTGGTGCCCGCGGTGAGCAGGACGGCCGGGAGGGCGAGCTTGGCGGCGAGCCAGCGGGCCGGGGAGACCGACTGGGTCCAGGCCAACTGCGCGGTGCCGTGCTCCAGTTCGCGGCCGATCAGCATGCCGCCCGCCCAGACGGCGACGACGACCGGGACGAAGTGGAGCGCGACTTCGGCGAGCGTGTAGGCGAGGTGGTAGCCCTCGATCGAGTCGTTCCAGTCGCAGAGGTTCTTGGTGCACTGCTGCTGCCACGCGGTACGGGCCGCGTTCCCCAGTGGGCCGTACGCCCACAGCAGCACCGCCGAGATCACGGCGACGAAGACGCCCCAGACGATCAGCGCGGGACGGTGCAGCCGCAGCAGCGCGCGGCGCGGGCGGGCCGGTCTCGGCGGGGCCGTCCGGGTCAGGGCCTGGGCGGTCATACGGTGGCTCCCTTGCGTGCGGGCGCCGACGGACCGGTCCGGCGCTGGAGGAGGCGGAACGCGGCCACGGTGAGGGCGGCGGTGACGGCGAGGATGATCGCGGTGGTCGTCGACTGGAGCGGCCAGTAGTGGGATTGGGGGTGGTAGTCGTTGTAGTAGCCGACGGCGTCGAGCTTGGCGTAGAGGGCCTGGCAGCCGCCGTTGGTGATGGCACCGCAGTGCGGGTCGGCGATGTGGGCGCCGGTGGAGGTGACCAGGCCCTGGTCGACGATGATGCCGGAGCCCTGCGGGACGTTGTGCTGGAGGCTGCTGAGCTTGGTGACGGTGGGCCAGAGGTGCGGCGTCGCGATGGCCATGACGCTCCACAGGAACGCCGTGCCGCACAGTGAACCGATCAGCGAGGCAAGGGAGTTGCGCGTGAGCAGGCCGAACAGGGCGCCGATCACCAGGGCGGCCAGGGCCATGGCGGCGGTGGCCGTGCCGCCTGCGGCGTAGGTCCCTATGTCGTGCCAGTCCTTGGCCGAGTCGAGACGGCGGCCCTGGCTCGTCGACCAGGCCCAGTGGTGCAGCCCCACCAGCAGTCCGGTGCCGACGGTGACCAGGACGGCCGGGACGGCGAGCTTGGCGGCGAGCCAGCGGGCCGGGGAGACCGACTGGGTCCAGACCAACTGCGCGGTGCCGTGCTCCAGTTCGCGGCTGGTCAGCGTGGCGCCCGCCCAGGCGGCGACCAGGAACGGGGCGGCGATGACGGCGATGGTCGTGTAGGCGTACCAGTCCTTGTAGCGGCCGACCGCGCTCGGGTCGTACACGCAGCCGCTTGCCGCGCAGGCGTGGTACTGCTTCCAGCCGTCGGCCGCGGCGTTGGTGAGCGGCCCGCCCACCCACAGCAGCAGACCGGCGAGGACGAGCACGAACACGACCCAGACCAGCAGGGCGGTCCGGTGCAGCCGCAGCAGCCAGCGGAGCAGATGCGGCGGTGACCCGTTCCGGCGCACGGCGACCGGCGGGGTGGCGAGGGCGGTCATGCGACGGTCTCCGGGGTGTCGGTGGTGGGTGGGTGCTGGAGGCTGGGGGTGGAACTAACCACTGTGCTGGCGCCTGAATGGTTAGAAAGGACCCCGGCTTCCCGAGGGCGCAGGGTCGCCGGGGGCGTCGCGAGGGCGGTCATCCGACGGTCTCCTCGGTCCTGGCGGCGGGGGCGGTGCCGGCCTCGGGGTTGCGCAGATAGGAGAGGACCAGCTCCTCCAACGAGGGCGTGCTGGTGCGCCAGTCGGTGTCGAGCGGGCTCAAGGGGCGGACCAGGGCGCTGAGTTGGCGGCCGGTGGTGCGGGACTCGACGACCGTGTGCGGGGTGAGGACGGCGTGCGCGGGCGCGGACACATGGACGTGCGCGGCGAGCAGCTCGTCGATCTCACCGGCGAGACGGACCCGGCCGCCGCCGATCAGCAGCAAGTGGTCGCAGGAGTCCTCCAGTTCGGCCACGACGTGCGAGGACATCACGATCGTGGTGCCGAACTCGGCGGCCTGCGCCATGAGGATGCCCATCATCTCGTGCCGGGCCAGCGGGTCCAGGTCGGCCATCGGCTCGTCCAGGAGCAGCAGTTCGGGCCGCTTGGCCAGCGCGAGGGCGAGCGCGACCCGGGTGCACTGGCCGCCGGAGAGGGTGCGGATGCGGGACTTCGGGTTCAAGTCCCCGTCGGCCACGATGCGTTGGGCGACGGAGGCGTCCCAGCGGTCGGTGTTCAGGTCGGCGCCCATGCGCAGCGTCTCGGCGACGGTGAGCTGCGGGTAGAGCGGCTTGTCCTGCGCGACGTAGGCCACCCGCTCGCGGGCCGCGCCCGCCGCCGTGCCCAGGACGGACAGCGTGCCCTCGGTGGGGGCGAGCAGTCCGGCGGTCAGGGCGAGGAGCGTGGACTTGCCCGCGCCGTTCGGTCCCACGACCGCGCAGACGCGTCCCGCGGGCAGCCGGAAGGCGCAGTCCCGCAGGGCCCACCCTCCCCGCCGGCCGAACCGCTTGCCGAGAGCGGCGGCCTCTATCGCGGCGGTGCCTGTCATGAGTCTTCTCCTTGGAAGTGCTTTTCGAGTACGGCGGTGAAGAGCGCGGCGACGTCGTCCCGGCCGAGTCCGGCCCCCTGGGCCCGCGCGGCCCAGTCGTCGAGTTCCAACCGCAGCGGCGAGTCGGCGGGCGTGGTGCTCAGCCCCTTGCGGATGAACGTGCCGAGGCCGCGGCGGGCCTCGACCAGTCCCTCGCGCTCCAGCTCGCGGTAGGCCTTCAGGACGGTGTTCGGGTTGATGGCGGTGGCCTCGACGACCTCGCGGGCCGTCGGCAGCTTGTCGCCGGGCTCCAGCATCCCCAGGTGCAGGGCCTGCTTGGTCTGCTGGACGATCTGGACATAGGTGGCCACGCCGCTGTGCCGGTCGATCCGGTACTCGACCACTCGGTTCCACCACCCTTTCACTAATTGAGTAGTGAAAGGGTGGTGGAAGGTGGTTCAGAAAGTCAAGACCGATCCGCATGCTGATCCGTGAACCGATCGGCGGGGCTCGTGCGATGAGGAGACGTGAGCGATACGGGAAGCGACGGGGAGCTGCTGCGGGCCATCGCGGCGGACGGCGACCGCCGCGCGTTCGAGGAGCTGTACCGGCGGTACGCGCCCTGGCTGACCGCGCGGCTGCGCGGCCGGTGCGCCGACGCCGGGATGGTCGACGACGTCGTACAGGAGACGTTTCTCGCGGTGTGGCGGGGCAGCGCCCGCTACCGCGAGGACGGGGACGTGGCCGGATGGCTGTGGCGGATCGGGTCGCGGCGGCTGATCGACGTGCTGCGCGGCGACGGGGCGCGCGGCCGGCTGCGGCAGGCGCTGGGGCGGCTGCGGCACCGGGACGAGGCGTCGGCGGAGGAACGCGTGCTCGCGGGAGTCGAGCACGGGGACCTCGCCGGTGCCCTGGTCCGGCTCTCGCCGGAGTTGCGGGCGGTCCTCCAGGCCACCGTGATCGACGGGCTGACCACCCGGGAGGCCGCCGTGCTGCTGGGCATCCCGGCCGGGACGGTCAAGACACGGGCCATGCGGGCCCGTAAGCAACTGCGGGAGGAGCTGGCATGACCTGGCATGTGGCCGAAGACGACGTACGCGCCTATGCGCGGGGCGAGTTGGCACCGCCCATGCTCTGGTCCGCCGACACCCACCTCGCCCGGTGCGCCGAGTGCCGGGCCCTGCTTGCGTCGGTCACCGACCCGGTGGCCCTCGACGCGGGCTGGGAACGCCTCGACGCCGAACTCGACGCCCCCAGAAGGGGGTTGATGGAAACCCTGCTCGTGCGGATCGGCGTGGCCGACCACACGGCACGGCTGCTCGCGGCGACACCGGTACTGCGCCGCTCGTGGCTGGGCGCGGTGGCCCTGCTGCTCCTGATGACGGTCCTGATGACCGACGTGTCGAACGTCGCGGCGCCCAACGTCTTCCTCGCCCTCGCCCCGCTGCTGCCGCTCGCGGGCGTGGCGATGGCGTACGGCCCGGTGCTCGACCCGACCTACGAGATGACCGTCGTGGCACCGATGCACGGCTTCAAACTCCTGATGATCCGCACAACCGCCGTACTGGTGGCGGGACTTGGCCTCAACGGCCTCGCGACCCTGGCCCTGCCCGGATACGGCCTCGCCGCCCTGGCGTGGCTGCTGCCCGCGCTCGCCCTCACCTCGACGAGCCTCGCGCTGACCCCGCGTCTGGGCCCGGTCCTCGCGCCGGGTTTGGTCGGCGGGGCCTGGACCGCCCTGCTGGTGACGGCCCACGAGCGGGCGACGCACGGCGGCACGCTCGCCCCGTTCACCGCGACCGGCCAGACGGTGGCCGCGGCGGTGGCGGTCCTCGCCGCGGGCCTCCTCTACCTGGCCCGCGACCGCTTCGACACGAAGACCCCGGGCTTCCGCCCAACGGCCTGATCTCCCAAGCCACTTCAGCCACTTCAGCCACTCAGCCACTTCAGCCATTTCAAGCGACTTCACGACTGGAGTACGTCATGACCACCACCGTCTCCGCGGCCGGGCTCAGCCTGCGCTACGGCCTGACGACCGCCCTCGACGACGTGTCGCTGCGGCTCACCGAAGGCGTCACCGGCCTGCTCGGCCCCAACGGGGCGGGAAAGACAACCCTGTTGAGGGTGCTGGCCACCGCGACCCCCGCCGACGAGGGCAGCTTCACCGTCCTGGGCCACGACCCCCGCACGCCCGCAGGCCGCCAGGAGACCCGGCGCGTGCTCGGCTACCTCCCGCAGACACCGGGCTTCCACCCCGACTTCACGGCCTTCGACTTCGTCGACTACGTGGCGATCCTCAAGGAGCTGACCGACCGCACCGCCCGCCACAACGAGGTACGGCGCGTGCTCGCCGAGGTCGACCTGTCGGACGTACGCGGCAAGCGCATCAAGAAGCTGTCCGGCGGTATGCGCCAGCGGGTCGCGCTCGCTGCGGCGCTGGTGGGCGACCCGGGCTTCCTGGTCCTGGACGAGCCGACGGTCGGCCTGGACCCCGAACAGCGCATGCGCTTCAGGGAGTTGATCGCCCGCGCGGGGGAGGGGCGAACGGTTCTCCTGTCCACCCACCAGACCGAGGACGTGGCGATGCTCTGCCACCGCGTCGTCGTCATGGCCGGCGGCCGCGTCCGCTTCGACGGCACCCCGGCCGAACTCACCGCACGGGCCGCGGGCCGCGTGTGGAGCAGCTCGGAACGCGACCCCGACGCGAAGGCGGGCTGGCGCACCGGCCTCGGTGTCTTCCGCAACGTGGGCGACCCGCCGCCCGGCGCCGAACTCGTCGAACCCACCCTGGAGGACGGCTACTTGCTCACCCTCGACGGCATGCACGCGGAGGCGACGGCATGAGCACCGTACTGACCCCGACCCCGGCCGAGACGAGTACGGCACCCGCCCGCCCGTCCTGGCAGGCGATCTTCGCCCTGGCCCGCTTCGAGTCGCGCAAACTCCTCCTCCGTATCCCGGTGCTGTTCATGCTGGCGGCCTACGTCGCCTGGATCGTGTGGCGCACCAAGGGTGACTGGAACGGCTATCCGGCCCTCCAGGACGTCGACCGCGCCACCCAGACGGGCCCGCTGCTGGTCGGCTTCGCGGTCCTGCTCTGCGTCAACCAGGCCGTACTGCGCTCCCAACGGCACGACACCGAGCGGCTGTTCGGGGTCCTGGTCCTCGAACCGTGGCGCCGTACGGCAGCCCACGCGCTGTCGATCCTGCCGGTGACCGGACTTGTCGTGCTGGGCGTGGCGGCCCAGTTCGGCTGGCAGGCGGTCAAGTCGACGGCGGTGGGCCACGGTTCGGTGGGCGAGCTGCTCGTAGGTCCCCTGTGCGTGCTGCTCTGCGGGGCGGTCGGCCTGCTGATGGCCAGGCTGGTGCCGAAGCCGTTCGCGATCCCGGTGGCCGCGGTGCTGCTCCTCGTGTTCTCCGTCCTCGCGCCGGTCTCGTTCGGCGGCGGCGGCGCCACGGCCTGGCTGACCCCGGTCGTCGGCGAGGGGAGCACCAAGACGATCCCCTCCGACCTGATCGGCCGCCCGGCCGCCTCGCACGCCCTGTACCTGACGGGCCTGGCCCTGGCTCTCGCCCTGCTCGCGGTACTGATCAGCAAGGGCCGTACGAAGACGGCGACGACGGTCCTGGCGGGCTCACTGGCCGGAGCGATCGCCCTCGGCGTGGTCGGCGGAGTCGGCCAAGCGGCCGGCGTCTCGTCGGAGACGGTCGCGGCCCGCACAGTGGCCACGCTCAACCCGCAGAAGGTCGAGTCCTGCGTCCGGCACGGCCGCTCCACGTACTGCGCGTTCCCCGAGTGGATGCCCCGCACGGCGACCTGGGCCGACGTCACGGACCACGTCCAGTCCCTCGCGGGCGGCACCGCACAGACCCGGAAGCTGCTCGTACGGCAACGCGTCGAGGCCCGCTACGGCATGGAGGCCGACGGCGCGATCGACCCGTCCACGACACCGGACCAGGTCACCGTCCGCACGATGTGGGGCGGACCCCGGACACCGGAGTTCTCCGCCGCGGTCGCCTCCGTACTGGTCCTCGGGAACGAGAAGGCCGGCGGTGACGTGTGCGACGGCCGCATGGTCACCATCATGTGGCTGGCCCTGGGCTGGACGTCCGACCCGGTCACCGAACTCCGCGCGGTCCGCCTGGACGATACCGTGACCGGCTCCTCGTACGTCCTGTCGCCGACCAACGGAATGTCCATGACGGCCGGACAGACCAGTGTCGTAAGGGAGTTGCTCGCCGCGGGCCCGTCCAAGGTCACCCCGAAGGTCAAGGCGCACTGGGCGGAACTGACTTCTCCGAAGGTGACGACGGCAAAGGTCGCTCAGCTGCTGGGCGTCAAGGCTCCCGGTGGGGCCGACAAGTGCGAGTGATGACGAGGGGGAGCGGGGTGACCGAGCAGACAGGTGTCGTCCAACTCCCCTCTACAGCAAGGGTGTTGGTGCAGCTGATCCGCCCGGTCCTCCGCGCCCTGCCGGTACGGGCGCTGGCCGCGACCGCCGCGGTGGCCCTGCTGATCGCGGCCCTGCCCCGGCTCCTCTCGGACGAACCGGACCCGTGGTCCGCGCTCGTCGCCCTGCGCGCCGCCTCCCTCACCTTCGCCCTGGGCCTGGCCTTCGTCCTCGACGACCCCACCCGCGACCTGACGTCCTCGGTACCGACCCGCCGCATCCTCCGCACGACCCTGCGGGTGGCACTGGTGGCCCCGTTCGCGGCGGCCTGGTGGACGGCGGCGGTCCTGCTGATCCCGTCGAAGATCCGCCCGCCGGTGGGGGACATGACCCTGGAGGCGGCAGCGGCCGCGGTCCTCTCCCTGGCGGCAGCGGCAACGGCCCTCCGCTTCACAGCCGAACCAGAACCGGGCCAACGCGTCGCCGCCGGTTTCCTGGTCACCGCCCTGGTGTCCCCCCTCGCGCTGCCGGACAGCTGGGGGATGTACGTCACCCCGGCGGAGAAGCAGTGGGGGGTGGGGCACGAGCACTGGGCGATGGTGTTGGTGGGGGCGGTACTGGTGTGGGCGGCGTGCGGACCGGAGCCGGTGAGGAGGAGGTTGTTCGGGCGGAGGGCGACGGTCACTTCTTGACCAGGGCCGGTCACCCGGACACAGCGAGCTCTACGACTCCGACCGGTACATCAGGTCCGTCTCGTACGTCGTGAACCCCAGCCGCTCGTACACGGACACCGCCGCCTTGTTGTCCGCGTCGACGTACAACATCGCCGTGGGCAACCCCTGCGCGGCAAGGTGCCGCAGCCCGATCGTTGTCAGCGCCTTGCCCAGCCCACCGCCCTGAACCCCGGGCAGCACCCCCACCACATACACCTCGCCCAACTGCTCCTCCGCGTGGACCTTGGTCCAGTGGAAGCCCACCAGCTCGCCACCCCGTTCCGCCAGGAAGAACCCCGCGGGGTCGAACCACGCCTCGGACTTGCGGTCGTCGAGGTCCCGCTGGGTGAGGGACCCCTGCTCGGGGTGGTGGGCGAAGGCCGTGGCGTTGACGGCAAGCCACGCCGCGTCGTCGACGCCGGGCACGAAGGTCCGTACGGTCACGCCCTCCGCGAGCACCGGCTCCGGCAGCTCCAGATCGGTCAACGCCCGCCGCAGCTGCCGGAGTTCACGGAACATCGTGAGCCCGAGGACCTGCGCGAGATGGCGCGCGGCCGAGTGCCCGCCGTGCGCCCACACCCGCAGCCGCTTCCCCGACGCGGCCAGCAGCGCGGCGCCCAGCGCCCGCCCGTGCCCGTGCCCCCGGTGCGAGGGATGGACGACGAGTTCCGCGGCCGGCGCCTCCACCGGATCCGTGTCCTCCAACTGTGCGTAGCCCACGAGTTCGTCGCCCAGGGTCAGCAGCAGATGCGAGACCCCGGCCCGCTCACCCCCGCGGATCCGCAACCGCCCCTGCTCGGACACCGCCTGCTGGCCGTCGGTCCTGGCGGCCTCGGCGATCAGCGCGAGGACGGCCTCGCCCTGGTCCGGGGAGAGCGCGGAGTAGGTCTCGATGGAACGGGAGCCGGGCGCGGGCCGTACGGTGTCGTCGCTGGTCATGGGTATGAGGGTAAGCCGATCCACCGGCAAAGTGGCGGCAAAGAAGAAACCAGGATGTAACCAAGAACCCCCTGCCGCGCTACGCGCGTTGACCCTAGGCTGCGCCGGAACGTGGTGACCTTCTCAGCCGACACACAGGGGGGCTCATGCCAGCCACAACCCAGCCGCACCGCCCGCGCGGACGCCGTACCGCCGCACTCCTCGCCGCCACCGTGAGCCTCGCCACGGCGGGCGCGCTGGCCGCCGCGCTGCCGGCCGACGCCCACGGCGACCCCGGCGGCCACGGGCACAGGCCCAGCCGCTACCAGGACGTACAGCTCCTCTCCTTCAACGACCTGCACGGCAACCTGGAGCCGCCGTCCGGTTCGTCCGGCCGGGTCACCGAACTCCAGGCGGACGGCACGACGAAGACGATCGACGCGGGCGGTGTCGAGTACCTCGCGACGCATCTGCGCGACGCCCGCAAGGGCAACCCGTACTCGATCACCGCGGCCGGCGGCGACATGGTCGGCGCGTCCCCGCTGATCTCGGGCCTCTTCCACGACGAGCCGACGATCGAGGCGCTCAACAAGCTCGACCTGGACGTCACTTCGGTCGGCAACCACGAGTTCGACGAGGGCGCCAAGGAACTGGCCCGCCTCCAGAACGGCGGCTGCCACCCCACCGAGGGCTGCTACACGGACAAGAAGTTCAAGGGCGCCGACTTCCCCTACCTCGCGGCCAACGTCCTCGACGAGAAGACGAAGAAGCCGATCCTCAAGCCGTACTGGGTGTGGAAGAAGAACGGCGTCAAGGTCGGCTTCATCGGCGTCACGCTGGAGGGCACCCCGGGCATCGTCTCCGCGGACGGCGTCAAGGGCCTCCAGTTCAAGGACGAGGTCGAGACGATCAACAAGTACGCCAAGGAGCTGCAGAAGCAGGGCGTCAAGTCGATCGTCGCGCTGATCCACGAGGGCGGCTTCCCGGCCTCCGCGTCCTACAACTACGACTGCGACGCGTCCGGCGGCGGCTCCGGCATCTCCGGCCCGATCGTCGACATCGCGAAGAACGTCACCCCGGCGGTCGACGCGCTGGTCACCGGCCACACCCACAACGCGTACGTCTGCACGATCGACGACCCAAGTGGCAAGCCCCGTATGGTCACTTCGGCCGCGTCCTTCGGCCGCCTCTACACGGACACCACGCTGACGTACGACCGCTGGACCGGCGACATCGCGCGTACGGCGGTCAAGTCGGCGAACCACGTGGTCACCCGTGACGTGCCCAAGGCCGCCGACCTGACCTCCCTGATCAGCAAGTGGAACACCCTCGCGGCCCCCATCGGCAACCGCGCGATCGGCTACATCTCCGCCGACGTGGGCAACACCGGCACCGAGTCCCCGATGGGCGACCTCATCGCGGACGCCCAACTCGCGTACGGCAAGAAGCTGGACCCGGAGACCGACCTCGCGCTGATGAACCCGGGCGGGGTGCGGGCGGGCCTGACCTACAAGGCTGCCGGTGCCGAGGGCGACGGTGTGGTGACGTACGCCGAGGGCTTCACGGTGCAGCCGTTCGCCAACACGGTGAACCTCCAGGACTTCACGGGTGCCCAGGTGATCCAGGTGCTCAAGGAGCAGGTGAGCGGCACGAACGCGGCGGCGCCGAAGGTGCTCCAGCCTTCGTCCGGGCTGACGTACACGCTGGACCTGACGAAGACGGGCGCGGACCGGGTCGTCACGGCCTCGATCAGGCTCAACGGTTCCGCGATCGACCCGGCCGCCACGTACCGCGTCGCGACGAACAGCTTCCTCGCGGGCGGCGGTGACGGCTTCACGACGCTGGGGCAGGGTACCGGCGACCTGGTCGGCACGGACGACCTGGCCGCGCTGGCGGACTACCTGACGGCGAACTCGTCGGCCACCGGCCCGCTGGTGCCCCCGGCGGCGAACCGGATCAACATCGTGCGGTAACCCATCCCTGACCCATCCCTGACGAGGGGCCCGGAGCCGCAGGTCGGCGCCGGGCCCCTTCTGTTTTCCCGTTCTAAATTCTGTGTAAGGACCGGTTCAGTTCCGCAAATTCCATAAGAGTCTTCCACAGGGATTGCTCAGGAAGGTCTAAGCGGAAAAGGCTTTTCCTGCGTCGGAAGTCCAGTAGTGTTTTCCATGTCGAAAGCGAACGGCGCAAACGACAAGAAGGCGCAAGAGACGAAGGAGAGCACGATGAGCTTCCACAAGATCGCCCCGGTGAAGAAGACCCGCAAGCCCGCCCCGGCCCCCAAGAAGCCGGCACCGAAGAAGCCCGCCCCGAAGCGTCGCCCGGTCGCCCACAAGGGCTGACAGAGAATTTACAGACGTAATTCTGACGTAGTTCAAAGGCAATTGCAGCAGATCGGTAGAGGAACTGTTGCAGAACCGCAGCAGAGCCGGCAGCAGCCGCGACAGAGAGGGACACAGACATGAGCTTCCACAAGATCGCCCCGGTCAAGAAGGCCCACAAGCCCGCCCCGGCCCCGAAGAAGAAGCCTTCGAAGAAGCCGGCGGCGGCCCCGAAGCGTCGCCCGGTCGGCCACAAGTAAGCGGCTCGGCCACCCGCAGCAGACCCGCAGTACTCCACAACCCGCCGCAGCACAGCGGCACTCCCAGGGAGGGAACCCAGCATGAGCTTCCACAAGATCGCCCCGGTGAAGAAGGCCCACAAGCCCGCTCCGGCGCCCAAGAAGGCCCCGAAGAAGGCTGCTCCGGCCCCGAAGCGTCGTCCGATCGGTCACAAGTAAGCAGCCAGGTCGGCCGTAGAAGACCCGCAGCACCCGCAGCACCACCCGCAGTACCCCACAACTCGCCGCAACTGAGCGGCACTTACCGGGAGGGACCCCGTCATGAGCTTCCACAAGATCGTCCCCGTCAAGAAGGCCCACAAGCCCGCCCCGGCCCCCAAGAAGAAGGCGCCGAAGAAGCCCGCCCCGAAGCGCCCCGTCGGCCACAAGGACTGACCCGGCACACCTTGAGGCGGGGCCACCGGTTAGCGAGCGAACTCGCTCCGGTGGCCCCGCCTCGGCCATGACCAGCCCACGCTCTGAAGGGAGTTGTTGACCATGAGGGAAGCCCGTGAGGCCTTCCGCCGTTTCTGGCCGCTGACCCGCGGTGACCGCAAGTGGCTCGCGGTGATCATCGCGTGCGTCGTCGTGTCGGCGCTCGCCGAGACCGCCGCGATCCTGCTCTTCGCGGAACTCACGGACAACGCCCTCAAGGCCGGTTCGCTGTCCGAGTTCTGGGGCCCGGCCACGGCCTGGCTCGGCGTCGCCGCGCTCGGCGCGCTCGTCGGCTACTTCGGCAACTCCCTGGCCACCTGGACCGCCGAACGCTTCGTCCTGCGCCTGCGCGCGAACGTCTTCCGCCACGTCCAGGACCTACCACCCCACTTCTTCCAGAAGCACCGCCAGGGCGACCTGGTCGAACGCCTCACCGGAGACGTCGAGGCCATCGAGCAGATGGTCGTGTCAGGGGTGGTCGGCACGATCTCGGCGGCTTTCTCAGCCGTGTTCTACGCCTGCGCGGCCCTGTACCTCCGCTGGGACCTGGCCCTCGCGACCTTCGTCCTCGCCCCCCTCTTCCTCATCGCGGCCCGCCGCTTCTCCGGCCGCATCAAGCAGGCCTCGCAGGACGAACGGGTCGCCGACGGCGCGATCACCTCGGTCGTCGAGGAGTCCCTCGGCAACGTGGTCCTCACCCAGGCGTACAACCGCCGCCGGGACGAGGAGAAGCGCCTCGACGTCGAAGCCCGCGCCTGGATGAAGGCATCGGTCCGCGGCGCCCGACTCAGCGAGATGTACGAGCAGTTCGTGGAGGTCGTGGAGACGCTCTGCGTCCTGTCGGTGATTGGCCTCGGCGTCTGGGAGATCTCCGCCGACCGCATGACCCTCGGCGCACTCCTCGCCTTCGCCGCCTTCATCGGCTACCTCTACCCCCCGGTCCGCAACCTCGGCCAACTCGGCCTCACCCTCACCGCCGCCACGGCCGGCGCCGCCCGCATCAACGAGATCCTGGACGCCACCCCGTCCGTCGGCGACCCCCGGGAACCCGTCCCCGCCTGGCCCGTCCACGGCTGGGTCAGCTTCCACGGCGTGACCTTCGGCTACCCCGGCGCGACCCGTAACTCGGTCGACGACGTCACCTTCAGGGCGAACCCGGGCGAGCTGGTGATCATCACGGGCGAGAGCGGAGCGGGCAAGTCGACCCTGTCCAAACTCCTCACCCGCTTCTACGACCCCTCGGCGGGCGTGATCTGCCTGGACGGCGTCCCCCTCCGCGACGTACCCCTCGAATTCCTGCGGGAGAACGTGGCGTTGCTGCCCCAGCAGACCCTCATCCTCAACGGCACGGTCCGCGAGAACATCGAGTGCGGCCGCCCCGGCGCGAGCGACGAGGACATCGAACGGGCCGCGCGATCGGCAGCGGCCCACGACTTCATCGCATCCCTTCCCCAGGGCTACGACACTCAGATCGCCCCCGGCACGGCGGCACTCTCCGGCGGCCAGCTCCAACGGATCGCGATCGCCCGGGCGATGCTCCGCGAGGCCCCGGTCCTGGTCCTGGACGAACCGACCGCCGGCCTCGACTCGGTGGCCGCCCGCCAGGTGATCCAGCCCCTCCGCCGCCTGATGTCCGGCCGTACGACCATCATGATCACCCACGACCTGAGCCTCGCCCCCGACGCGGACCGCATCATCGTCGTCGACGGCGGACGGCTGGTGGAGACCGGCACGCACGCGGAGTTGGTGGCAAGGGGCGGCGCGTACGCGCGACTTGCGGGTCCGTTGCCCGAAATGGCCATAGAGGGAAGGCGGTTGGACGAGACGATGGTCCTTCGCCAGGTCCCGCCGCAGGCGCCGGACGAGACGATGATCCTGAGGCTTCCGAAGTTCCCGAAGTTCCCGAGGCGATAGATCAGGCAGGCGGAGCGGCCCGGAGGCTGTACCCGAGCCCCCGCACGGTGTGGATGAGCCGCGGTTCGCCGCGGCTCTCCAGTTTCCGGCGCAGGTACATGACGTACACGTCGAGGGTGTTGGAGGCGGGCTCGAAGTCGAAGCCCCACACGTGCCGGTGGATCTGGGACCGGGTGAGCGCGGCGCCCGGATGCCTCAACAGGTGCTCCAGCAACAGGAATTCGGTCCTGGTGAGATCGAGCGGCCGTCCGTCACGGGTGACGGTACGGGTACGCAGGTCCAGGACGAGGTCCTGAAAGACGAGCTGTTCGAGCTCGGGCAATCCATCGACCACCGGGGCGTGTTGGGCACCGCGCCGCAGCAACGCCCGTACACGAGCGAGGAGTTCCTCCACGGCGAAGGGTTTGCTCAGGTAGTCGTCGGCACCGTTGTCGAGGGCGACGATCCGGTCGCCGACCGCGTCCCGCCCGGTGATCATCAGAATCGGCACGGTGGACCCGGAGGCGCGGATGCGCCGGGTGGCGGCGAGTCCGTCCAGCTCGGGCATGGTGACGTCCATCAGCACGAGGTCCGGCGCGGCGGCATCCTCCGGCACACCGAGGGACAGCCCGAGGGATACGCCGGATACGCCGAGGAGGTCGAGCGCGGTACGCCCGTCCCCGGCGAGGACGGTCTCGTACCCCTCGTACCGGAGCAGCCTGCCGATCCCTTCCCGCACGTCTTCGTCGTCGTCGGCCAGGAGAATCTTCGGCGCCATGCCGACACGGTGGGACGAACGCCTGTGGCGGGGCTGGCAGTTGGTTATGCGGGGGCTAGGGCTCGGATGTAGCGCCGACGGAAGAGAGGGGCGAGGAGGGCGTAGGCGGCGAGGGGGGCGCAGAGGAGCAGGAGGAAGGGGTGGGGATCGGCATCGGTGAATATCTCCCACAGCAGATACGCGAGGCCGGCGAAGAAGACGATCAGGGCCCCGGTGATCGCTCGCTCCTGGGCCTTGCGGTGCGCGACCCGCTCGCGGATGCGCACCTCGACCGCCGGGCGCCGCTCCCAGGTCATGCCCCGGTGCCGGGCGGACGCGGTGTGCAGGTCGGCGACCTCGGCCCAGAGGTCCGGGAGCTGCCAGTCGTCGAGGTGGGGGAGGCGTGCCCTGCGGCCGTCGTTGTCGTAGAGGTAGGTCAGCGACTTGACGTCGGCCCTGCGTTGGCCCGGATTGGTCTCTACGCGGAGATCGTAGATGTCGTGCCAGGCCCACCTGCGCACGCGGAAGGCTCCGCGGGTGGTTACGCCGTCGGCCCCCACGGTGGTGCGCCCCCGTCGCGCGGTGAGAATCGCCCAGACACCCAGCAGCGCCATGAGCGCCACCGCGAGCAGCCTGTACCGGCCGGGGATGATGTCGGGCCGCGCCATCTGGAGAGCGAAGTTCCCTTGGACGATGCACAGGGCGACGAATCTTCCCCGGGACATCTTTCTCCGCCTGCTGTACTCCCGCTCGATCCCCCGCTCGTCGTCGCGGTCGTCCTCGCCGTCCCCGCCCATCGACCCTCCCCAGAGCCTGTGTTGGGGGGCGATCCTAAGGTCTGGAGCTGTGCCGGCCGGGAGGGGTGAGCCAGGGCTCGGTTCGCAGGAGCTACGCCAGGAGTACGAACGCGGCGAACAGGGCGATGAAGGCTGCGATGCACACCATGCCCCAGACCTTGCGGTCCCGCGCACGCCGCAGTATCCGGTCCTCCACCTCGGGCCGCAACTCCCAGGCCACGCCCCGGTGCAGAGCGGATGCGGCACGCAGGCCGGCGAGTTCGGCGTGGAAGTCGGGGAGTTGCCAGTCGTCGAAGTAGGGGAGGCGCATCCGGCGGCCGTCGCTGTCGTAGACATAGGTCGTCCACTCGGCGTTCTCGGTGCGTCCGCTTGGGTTCAGCTCGGCCCGGATGTCGTAGACGTCGTGCCAGGTCCGGGTGGCTGTTCGTACGGCGTTGCGGGCGCTGATCCCTTGAGCGCCTACGATCGTGCCGCCCCGCTGCCGGTAGAGCAGGACCAGCACGGCCCTGCCCAGGAGGAGCGCCAGGATCACGATCCCTGCCCCGCGCTGGGAGCCGTAGGGGTTCGTCGACGTCTCCAAGAAGAGGTAGACGCCGATGAGCACGTTGATGCCGGCCTGCCACCACACGATGGACAATGTTCTTCGCCGTCCGTACGCCCGCTCGATCCCGATCATGGACCCTCCCCCGGTCAGCGGCAGAGGTGGATCGTATGGCAGCAACCTGCGCACGTCAGCAGGGGGGCGTCACCATTCACACCCCGGGATGCGTTCGCCTCGGCTGACGGCGATACGGAGGGCGTCGCCGAGGGATTCGGACGCCCTGGTGAGTGCGAACCGCACGGCCCGTTCGCCGGCCTTCGGGTCGGCGAGTACGGCCTTGGCGCCAGCCAACACTTGGTCCTCGGAGTCGAGTTGGGCCGCCTCGATGTCATCGGCGAGAAGGGAGAGCCGGCTGTCGTGACTGTCGGCGCTGAGGTAACAGGGCTTGCCGTCGGGGGTGGTCCAGGGGAGCAGCCGCAGTTCGTTGCGCGTGGTGTTGGGGACGCTCATGTTGTTGGGGATGCTCATGCCCGCACCACCACTCCGTGGATACGGCGGGGCCCGACGTCGATGCCGTGCACGGCGAGCCAGAGGGCGCGTCGCCGCTGCCGTTGCAGTCTCCGTTTGCGCCGAGCGCGGCGCTGCGAGGGGAGCAGGGCGTCCACGAGTGTCATGAGCAGTAACTCCCAGATTCCTATGATGCGTTCACTCATTCCGTGGCGCTCCTCTGTCCTGCCGGGGTCCTGACGAGCGGTGATTACCGTTCGTGCCTCGATGGTCACCGGTGCGGCGTACGCTGCGGAAGAGGGTTGGCGTTGTCTGCGGGCCACGCAGCGGGGAGGGGTGAAGTTACCGAACAGGTTGACGCCGAGGGCGAGTCGGGGCGCGCGGTACTGGGACGGACGCTCCGGTATCTGCGCGAGAAGGCGGGGAAGTCCCTCGGGCAACTGGCGGAGGACGAAATGGTCGAGGAGCAGGTGGCAGCCCGGCTGGGACGGCAGTACGTCCTACGGCAGAAGCCCTCGCCCGACGTCCGGATCATCATGGACGAGGTGGCGTTCCGGCGCCCCGCCGCCCGCGCGAAGACCTGGCATGACCAGCTGCTTCATGTGGAGACTGTGGCGATGCTGCCCAACGTGACTCTCCAAGTACTGCCATTCTCGGCGGGCGTTCATCACCACATGACGGGTTCGCTGACCTTGCTCTGGCAGAAGGACGGCAGTGCTGTTGCCTACGAGGAAGGCGATGACTGCAGCCAACTCGACGATGATCCGGACGATGTTCTGCGACTCCGACTGTCCTACGATCGTCTACGCGACCTGGCGCTGTACCCACCGGACTCGCTGGCGTTCATCCGGGCCGTTCTGAAGGAGCACCGACGTCATGACGCACACCCCTGATCTCAGCACCGCTGCCTGGCGCAAGTCGAGCTACAGCGACGGGGGAGCCAACAACTGCGTCGAGGTCGCCGACGGCTACACCGGCCTCGTCCCTGTCCGGGACAGCAAGACCCCGTCGAGCAGTCCGCTGATCTTCGGCTGGTCGCCCTGGGGATCATTCGTCGAGGCGGTCAAGAGTTCCTCGACTCTGTGAGCGCTGGGCGGATCTGTTCCCACCGTCCGACGTCCGAACAGATCCGCCCACCACCTCACGGTTGCGGTCGGCGGCCCATCGCCCGCACGCGGAAGCTCCCTGGCCCTTGATGCGGGGCCGTAGATGCGCGGTCAGCCTTGTTCGGCGAACCGGGGGAATCGGGAAGCAGTGTGGCCATGGTAAGACTATGGTGGAGCCATGGCAGAGAATACGACCATCCAGGTGTCCCGACAGGCCCGAGACCATCTCGCCCAGGTCGCCAAGGAGCACGGGATGACCTTGGGCCAGTTCGTCGAGCAGTTGGCCAGCGAGCAGCCGACGGCGGAGCAGATCGCGGAGCGGGTGGCCGCCGACCGGAAGGTCGTCCGAGACGTGATCGGCCTGGACATCAGCGACGAGGAGTTCGACAGGGCGCCTGACATCCTCGGCAACGTGTACAAAGTCGCTGCCGAGAAGATCCGTAGGGCGCGAGGCGCGGCGACGTGATCATTCTGGACACCGGTGCCACCCGTGCTCTCGCGAACGGGCACAAGACGTTGAACCTTCTCGCCGCGAACATGGCCCACACCCCAGGCGATCTGCTTCGGATTCCCGCGCTCTGCCTCATGCAGGCGGAGTCCGAGGACGCGGACGCCGGGGACCGTGTGCTCGCGTTCTCCTCGGTAGTCGTCGACGACTTGACCACGGTCTCCTCGGTCACCGTCGGCACCATGATCCGTGACGGGTACGGCGGACCGGACACCTGTCACGCCCTGTACTGCGCACTGCCGCGGGCCGAGTTCACGGGCATGTCGATTCTCCTGACGACCCGGGAAGAGGCTTACCCGCCGGGTGTGGTCACTGTCGACATCGACTCCCCCGGAATGCTGGGCTTCCACTGAGGGCGAATGCGACGGGCGGAGGCTGAGACCCGCCGACCCTTACCCCGCGAAGTGTGACACTTTCCGCCGAAGTGTCACACTTTTTCAACTCGCCTACTGAGGGGCGGAGCTTTCGGGCGGTGCAGTCGGCGTCCCCGGAATCCGTACCGTCGCCACCGTCCCCCCGCCCGGCGCGTGCGCCAGGGTCACCTCGCCGCCGGCCTGTTCGACCGTGCGGGCGACGATGGACAGGCCGAGGCCCGAACCGGGGAGTGCGCGCGCCGACGGTGAGCGCCAGAACCGGTCGAAGACGTGCGGGAGTTCCTCGGCGGGGATGCCGGGGCCGTGGTCGCGGACGGTGAGGACGCCGTGCGTGAGCTGGACCTCGATCGTGCCGCCCTCGGGGCTGAACTTCACCGCGTTGTCGAGGATGTTGACGATCGCGCGCTCCAGCGCGGAGGGCTCCGACTGGACGAACCACGGCTGTACGTCCGCCGTGATCGTCAACTCCGGGCCGCGCAGGCGGGCTCGGCGCAGGGCGGCCTCGACGGTGTCCTGGAGCGAGACGATCTGGACGCGCTCACCTCGCTGTCCCTCCGAACGGGACAGTTCCTGCAAGTCGCCGATCAGGGACGCCAGTTCGGTCATCTGGGCTTTGACTGACGCGAGTAGTGCCTTGCGGTCCGCCGGGGGGATCGGCCGGCCGGTCTCCTCGCTGCGGGTGAGGAGTTCGACGTTCGTACGGAGGGAGGTGAGGGGGGTACGGAGTTCGTGACCGGCGTCCGCGATGAGTTGTTGCTGCAGCTCGCGGGAGTTGGCGAGGGAGGTCGTCATCGAGTTGAACGAGCGGGAGAGGCGGGCGATCTCGTCGTCGCTGTCCTCGTCCACGGGGATGCGGACCGCCAAGTCCTCGGTACGGGCCACGTGTTCTACGGCCTCGGTGAGTTTGTCGACGGGGCGGAGACCTGCGCGGGCTACCGCGAGACCGGCTGCGCCGGCGCCGACGACTCCGATGCCGGAGACGAGGAGCAGGATCAGGGCAAGTTCGTTGAGCGTCGACTGAGTGCCCTTGAGAGGGGCCGCCAGAATCAGGGCCACCCCCTGCGAGTCGGACTGGTCGACTCCCAGGTACAGGGTCAGTACGCGTACGGCGTTGCCGTCCTCGTCGGTGCCGTTGCGGAAGATGGCCTCGCCGGCCTTCGCCTTCTTGATGACGTCCTTGTCGCTGCTCGTGGCCTTGACCGTGCCTGGGGAGCTGGGGTCGACGCAGGGGGCGCCCTTCGCTTTGATCGCCTCCACGTACTCGTTCCGGCCGGAGAACATGTCGTTGTTCTTCACAGGGGTCTGCGTGCACCTCTGCAGCAGCGACTGGACCGTGCCGGGTCGGCGCACCATGTCCTTCAGGTCACCTTCGACCTGGTCGTACAACTTCCCCTGCACGATGAACCAACAGGTCACCGATACCGCCGCCACCCCGAACGCCACCGCCGCCGCGACCAGCATCGCCAGCCGTGACCGGATCGGCAGGGTCCGGAACCGGTGCAGGAACCGGTTGAGGACGTTCTTCACTCCGCTCCACCCTGTCGCAACACGTAACCCACGCCACGCACCGTGTGCACAAGCCGAGGCTCGCCCCCAGCTTCCGTCTTGCGGCGCAGGTACATCACGTACACATCAAGGGAGTTGGAGGACGGCTCGAAGTCGAAGCCCCAGACCGCCTTGAGGATCTGCTCGCGGGTGAGGACCTGGCGGGGATGCGCCAGGAACATCTCCAGGAGCGTGAACTCCGTGCGGGTCAGCTCGACTTGGCGGCCGTTGCGGGTGACCTCACGCGTCGCGAGGTCCATGCGGAGGTCGGCGAAGGTGAGGGAGTCGTCCTCGGGGGCGGTACCGGCTGCCGCGGCCGCCGCGTACGAGCTGCGGCGGAGCAACGCCCGTACCCGTGCGAAGAGTTCGTCGAGTTCGAAGGGCTTGACCAGGTAGTCGTCGGCGCCCGCGTCGAGGCCGGTGACCCGGTCGCCGACCGTGTCGCGGGCCGTGAGCATCAGGATCGGGGTCGTCGTACCGGCGCCCCGCATCCGGCGGGCCGCCGTCAGGCCGTCCATGCGCGGCATCTGGATGTCGAGGACGACCAGGTCGGGCTGGTACGCGGTCGCCTTCTCCAGCGCGTCCGCGCCGTCGACGGCGACCTCGGTGTCGTACCCCTCGAACGCGAGGCTGCGCTGGAGTGCTTCGCGCACAGCCGGCTCGTCGTCGACGATCAGGATGCGCTGGGTGTCACGGTCGCCTTCGGCGGGGCTCATGGGCTGGATTCCTCGGGTGCGGTGGGACGGGGAGACAACGATCGGCTGGTCGCAATCAGCCTCGCATGTTTCCCGGCCGGTGCGTGAAGAGGGGAGGAAGTGAGAAAAAGCGTGAGATCAGCCTTGCCCCTCAATCCTCCATGTGATCAGCCTCGCATCGTCTGGAGGCGGTTCAGCGGCACCTTGCGGTGGTGCGGGCGGGCCGCGCTGGTGCGCAGGCCCATCAGCTCTGGGACGGGCGCCACTTCCGGTGCCCGTGCGGCCGGCGCGTGCAGTTCGTACGCCACCCCGAGGGCCAGGCCGAGACCGGCCGCTCCGGTGTCGGTCACCGTGTGCGAAACCTGCTTGATCATGACGTACTCCCTACTGTGATGGATCGACCGCACCTGCGTCGGTCTAGCTGTCGGAACCGCCCGCCCGCAGCGAAGCCAGGTCCGCCTTGACGGTGTTGATCGGGATGGCGAAGCCGATGCCGATGCTTCCGGCCTCGGACGACGAGGACGAGGAGTCCGAACTGGACGAGTACATCGCGGAGTTGATGCCGATGATGTTGCCGTTCGCGTCGATCAGGGCGCCGCCGGAGTTGCCGGGGTTGAGGGACGCGTCGGTCTGGATCGCCTTGTACGTCGTCGTGGACGAACCGGTGTCGCCGTTGAACTGCTGGCCGCCGAACTGGAACGGCCACTGGCCGCTGCCGCCCGAACCCGAACCCGAACCCTGGCTCTGGCTCTCGTCGGTCGAGACGGTCACGTCACGGTTCAGGGCGGACACGATCCCGCTGGTGACCGTGCCGGTCAGACCCTCGGGGGAGCCGATCGCGACGACCGTGTCGCCGATCTGGACGCCGGCGGAGTTGCCGAGGGTGGCCGCCTTCAGGCCGGAGGCGTTCTCCAGCTTGAGCAGCGCGAGGTCCTTCTTGCTGTCGGTGCCGACGACCTTCGCGGTGTACGACTTGCCGTCGCTCGTCTTGACCTTGACGGACGTGGCGCCGGAGATGACGTGGTTGTTGGTGATGACCTCGCCGCCGGAGGTGATGATCACGCCGGCGCCGGTCGACGAGCCGTTGCTGAGGGTGGCCTCGACCTCGACCACGCTCGGGCTGACGGTCGCGGCGATCGTGGCGACGTCGCCCCTCTTGCTGGAGGGCACGACGGCCGTGGTGGTGCTGGAGGTGGCGACGGTGTCCTTGCCGGTCAGCTCCTGGAAGGCGTACGCCGTGCCGCCGCCGACGGCCGCGGCGACGATCGCCACGGCGGCGAGCAGCGCGAGCGGGCCCCGGGTGCGCTTCTTCGGCTTGGGTGCCTCGCCCTGGACGTGGGTGAGGAGAGCGGTGTCGCCGCCACCACCGTGACCGCCGCTGCCGTCGGCGGCGAGAGCTCCGCCGTCACCGCCGCCGTACGCTCCGCCATCGGCGCCGAAGGCGGCCTGCGGGGCGGGCGAGGGGGCGGGCGCCTGGGCCGGCCACGCGGGTGCGGCCGGCTGCTGCGGCTGCTGGGCGGGCTGAGCCTGCTGCGCCGGAGGCTGGTAGGCCGGCGGGGGCGGCCACTCCGGGTTCACGGGAGAAGAGGCGTGCTGCTGCTGGGGGTACGCCTGCGGCTGGTCGCCCTGGGGGGTCTCGTACTCGCCGCTGCGGCGGAAGCTCTCGGTCATGGAACAGAGCCTGTCGCGGGATCATGAGAGGTACCTGAGCGCCCGCTGAGAAGCCCGACAGAACCTCGTATGCCCGATATAAAGACGCCGGATCCCCGGAAACTCGGGGAT
This sequence comes from Streptomyces sp. NPDC048504, assembly GCF_043200035.1. Taxonomy (NCBI): domain Bacteria; kingdom Bacillati; phylum Actinomycetota; class Actinomycetes; order Kitasatosporales; family Streptomycetaceae; genus Streptomyces; species Streptomyces sp. NPDC048504. The sequence goes on along the minus strand of NZ_JBICXA010000002.1, from coordinate 673,640 downwards.
TCCAGCGAACCCTGTGACAGCCGGAGCGAACCCGCTGACCGCCGCGGCGACCCCGGCGACCTCCCCTACGGGTGGCCTCAGCCCTCGCACCCGCACGACTGCCGTATGACCAGCCGCGACGGGAACACCTTCAGCCGCTCGCGCCGCGACCCCGCCACCCGCAGGCCGTCGTCGAGGACGAGGTCCACCGCCGCGCGGGCCATCGCCGGGCGGTCCGATGCGATCGTTGTCAGCTTCGGGTCGGCCAGGGCCGCTTCCTTGATGTCGTCGAAGCCGATGACACCCAGCTCGCGCGGTACGTCGATGCGCAGCTCGCGCGCGGCCCGCAGCAGGCCGATCGCCTGGTCGTCGGTGGAGCAGAAGATCGCGGGCGGACGGCGGGGGCCGGAGAGGATGCCCAGGGCGACCTGGTAGGCGTCGTAGCGGTTGTACGGGGCTTCGAAGAGGCGCCCCTCGGTCGGCAGGCCGGCCTCGGTCATCGCGCGCCGCCAGCCCTCGACGTGGTCGGAGACCGGGTCACCGACGGCCGGCGTCGCCGCCGTACCGCCCATACAGGCGACGTACTCGTAGCCGTGCTCAAGGAGATGTCGTACGGCGAGCTGGGCGCCGCCGAGGTCGTCCGTGACGACGGCCACGTCGTCGATCGCCTCGGGGCGCTCGTGGAGCAGGACGACCCGGGCGTCCCAGGCCTCGATCTCCGCGGCGGCGTTGTCGTTCAGCGCGTGGCTGACCAGGATCAGTCCGGAGACCCGCATCCCGAGGAAGGCCCGTAGATAGTGGACCTCGCGCTCGGCGATGTAGTCGGAGTTGCCGACCAGCACCATCTTTCCGCGCTCGGACGCGGCCTGTTCCACCGCGTGCGCCATCTCCCCGAAGAAGGGCTGGCGCGCGTCCGGCACGATCAGGCCTATGAGGTCCGTACGCCGCGACGCCATGGCCTGGGCCACCCGGTCGGGTCGGTACCCCAGTTCCTTGATCGCGGCGAGGACACGCTCGCGCGTGGCCGGGGCAACCGGCCGGGGTCCGTTGTTGATGACATAGCTGACGACGGCAGTCGACGTCCCTGCCAGCCGCGCTACATCATCCCGAGTCACCTTGGCCACGCGCGGAGTCTACGCGGATGGACCCGCCCTGGGCAGGGCGTTTCGAAGCTTCTCTCGGCTTCCGCGCACCATCTCCGCGCGGACGCGACACCGAAAAGCGACGCCCTGCCCGATACGGTTACGCCTCGGCCGGGATCTCGGCGGCGTCCAGCGCGGCCGAATCGGCCGTACCGTCCGCATCCTCCGGCTTTGCGTCGGCGATGGCAGCGCTTGCCTTGAGCTTGGCCTCCTCGCCGCCCCGGTCACCCTTCTCCGGGGTAACGAATCGATAACCGACGTTCCGGACGGTCCCGATCAGCGACTCGTGCTCGACTCCGAGCTTCGCGCGCAGGCGTCGTACGTGGACGTCGACCGTGCGCGTACCGCCGAAGTAGTCGTAGCCCCAGACCTCCTGCAGCAGCTGGGCGCGCGTGAAGACGCGGCCCGGGTGCTGGGCGAGGTACTTGAGGAGCTCGAACTCCTTGAAGGTCAGGTCGAGGACCCGGCCCTTGAGCTTGGCGGAGTACGTCGCCTCGTCCACGGAGAGATCGCCGTTGCGGATCTCCATGGGGGAGTCGTCGTTGACGATCTGCTGGCGGCCCATGGCCAGGCGCAGTCGCGCCTCGACCTCGGCCGGTCCGGCCGTGTCGAGCAGGACGTCGTCGATGCCCCAGTCGGCGGTGACGGCGGCGAGGCCGCCCTCGGTGACGACGAGGATGAGCGGGCACCCCGGGCCGGTGGACCGGAGGAGCTGACACAGGCTGCGCACCTGAGGCAGGTCACGGCGGCCGTCGATCAGGATGACGTCGGCACCTGGGGTGTCGACGAGAGCGGGGCCTTCCGCCGGTGCCACGCGCACGTTGTGCAGCAGCAGGCCAAGGGCCGGAAGCACCTCCGTAGACGGCTGGAGGGCGTTGGTCAGGAGCAGCAGAGAACTCATAAGTCTGGTTCCTCCTCGGTCCCTGCGAGGACGTGTGTCATGCGGCACAGCGTTTGCGGTCCCGGGGGCCCTGTATCACCGGCGGCCACCTGTGGTTTCCCGTGGTGTACCGCTTCGTATACAACGCTCCTGGAAGCACAAAAGGACTCGGGGGCTTCGCTGCCCGAGTCCTCTGTCGAGCAGAATAGCCCACATGAGCGCTGGTACGGCAGGTCATGTGGCACGATCCACCGTTCGTCCGAACTCTGAGACGATCAGACGTACACCTTTGCGGACGTTTCTGCACACCGACGACGGGGTGACGATCGATTCCGTATACGAACCGGGGGCGCCCGTATACGACGCCTCCCGGTCACCTTCCGGTGATCCCGTGTTCGTCGTGGCGCACGGTTTCACGGGCGATGTGGACAAGCCACATGTACGGCGGGTTGCCGAGGCGTTCCTCCAGTACGGGGCCGTGGTCACCTTCTCCTTCCGGGGCCACGGCGCCTCCGGCGGACGGTCCACCGTCGGCGACCGCGAGGTGCTCGATCTGGCGGCGGCGGTCGCCTGGGCGCGCGAACAGGGGCACGCGCGCGTGGTCACTGTCGGCTTCTCGATGGGCGGTTCGGTGGTGCTGCGGCACGCGGCGCTCTACGGACCGGGTGAATCTGAGGGCTCGGGGCGCGAGGGGCGCACGGAAGCGCACACGGACGCGGTGGTTTCCGTGAGTGCGCCGGCCCGTTGGTACTACCGAGGCACGGCTCCCATGCGGAAGCTCCACTGGCTCGTGACCCGCCCCGAGGGGCGTCTGGTCGGCCGCTACGGCCTCAACACCCGTATCGAGCACAGGGGTTGGGACCCGGTCCCGCTCTCCCCGGTCGAGGCGGTCCCGCGCATCGCCCCGACCCCCCTCCTCATCGTGCACGGCGACCGCGACGGCTACTTCCCCGTCGACCACCCCCGCATGCTGGCCGACGCCGCCGGTGACCAGGCTGAACTCTGGCTGGAGCCGGGCATGGGCCACGCCGAGCACGCGGCCGCCGACGACCTGCTGGCCCGCATCGGGCGCTGGGGCAATTCACAGGACGGCTAGCCTGACGGTGTTGACGCCCGATCCGTCGACACCGGTCTACCGAGGAAGCGAGCACATGCCAAAGGTCACGGTGCGCTACTGGGCCGCCGCGAAGGCCGCGGCCGGCATCGCCGAGGAGCCGTACGACGCGGACACCCTCGCCGACGCCCTCGCCGCCGTCCGCGAGCGACACCCCGGGGAACTCGCCCGCGTACTGCTGCGATGCTCGTTCCTCATTGACGGTGACCCCGTGGGCACCCGCGGACATGAGACGGTACGGCTGGCCGAGGGCGGCACGGTCGAGGTGCTCCCGCCGTTCGCAGGAGGATGAGCGAAGCGATGAGCAACCAGCCGTACGAGGGCTATGGCGAGGGCTACGATCCCTACGCCCAGCAGCAGCCCCAGCAACAGCAGCCCCAGCAGGCACAGGCACAGCAGGCACAGGCACAGCAGGCACAGGCGCAGGCGTGGCCCGGGCATCAGCAGCAGGCGTACGACGACGCGCAGGCCGAGCAGCAGTACACCCAGCAGTGGCAGGGCCAGACCTGGGACACCCAGGTCCAGCAGTCGAGACCCTCCGCGTCCGACCTGGCGTACTTCCCACCGCAGAACTACCAAGCGGCACCGCGGAGTTACGACCCCTACGCGCAGGCCGAGGCGTACGCCCAGCCGCCCAGACCCGAGGTGCCCGAGGCGCAGGCACCCCCCGCCCCCTCCACCGGAGACGGCTACGGCCCGCCCTCCCTCGCCGGCAACGCCCGCATCACCGACGCGCAGCGGGCCCGCCTTGAGGGACGTTCGCCGATCATCGAGCCCGGGATGCAGCCGGCCGGCCTCACCGCCGTACTGGCGCTCCTGCTCTCCGTCACCGCGCAGGTCGGGTCGTACGCCCTCGTCGTACCGCTCGTCATCCTTCAGGCCGTGACGGCCGCGGGCTGGTTCCGGCTGAACGGGATGTGGCCCGCCCGGCAGGGCATCGCGCTCGCCTTCGCGGGCGCGCTCGTCGCGGACGTGGCGCTGCTCGCGGCCGGGCGGGAGAACGGCCCCGCAGCGATCCTCGGCACCCTCGGCGTCTGGGTCCTGCTCTCCCTCGTCACGCAGCTGCGCTCGCACGCCGACCCGGATACCCGGATCACGAGCCTGATGGCCACGGTCGCCTCGGCGGCCCTGGCCATCGTCGCGGCCGGACACCTCGCGGCCGACCCGGACGCGGTGACGGTCGGCGCGGCCGCCGTCGCCGTCGCGATCCTGGCCCGCGCGCTGCCGCTGCCGACCGTGGCGTCGGTCGTCGTCTCGCTGCTCGCGGCCGCCGGAGCGGGCATCGCCGTAGGAGGGATGACGGGCATGGGCGCGAAGGGTGCGCTGCTCGGTGCGGGCGCGGGGGTCTGCGCGCTGATCGGCCACCGGGTGGCGAGCTACGACTACCCGTCCCGCTTCGTCCACTTCACGGCCGGTGTGGCCCTCCCGCTCGCCGCGGCGGCCCCTGCGGTGTACCTGCTGGGGCGGGCGCTCGTCTAGCCCGGGCGGCCAAGTCCCATGCTGGAGGCGGCAGTTGTTGGAAACATGGAAACACCTGCGGCAGTTAAGAGCACTGTCACAGGTGATCGACAATTTCGCGGTACACGTGTCCGGCAGGACTACTCTCGCGCTGAGCGGCCATCCGGTCGTTGTACCGCTTTCGTCGACGACCACCAGGTGGGGAACTCCGTAGATGCGTGGGCTGCGAATACTTCTGATCGTCGTGGTGATTCTGGGGGTCCTGTTCGTGGTCGTCGACCGGGTCGCGGTCCACTTCGCGGAGGAGGAGGCCGCGTCCAAGGTGAAGACCAGCGAGAACCTGGCCAGCACCCCCGACGTCTCCATCAAGGGCTTCCCTTTCCTCACCCAGGTCGCCTCCGGTGAGCTGGACGACGTGGAACTCGGCGTCGGCCAGTACGAGGCCCCGACCGGCAACACGAGCGCGACCGGCGGCGCCACCACGATCCGGATCGACGACCTCAAGGCCGACATGAAGGACGTCAAGTTCTCCGGCGACTACAGCTCCGCCACGGCGGCCAGCGCGACGGGCACCGCGAGCATCTCCTACGACCAGCTGCTCAAGGCCGCCAAGTCCGCGCCGACGCCCGTCTTCACCGGTGTCACGGCCCAGATCGTCAGCCTCTCGGACGGCGGCGACGGCAAGATCAAGGCCGACATGAAGGTCACGGTCACGGGGGTCGGGACGACGACGTACCCGGTGCTGAGCACGGTCACCGTCGTGGGCAACACGGTGAAGGTGCACGCGGACAACCTGCCCAAGCTGGTCGTCGACCTCGCCGACTCCCGGGTCCGCTCGATCACCGACTTCCAGCAGACGCTCGACCAGCTGCCGGGCGGTGTGAAGCTGGACAGTGTGCAGGCCGCGAAGGCCGGTGTGGACATCAAGGTGAAGGGTTCGAACGTCAGGCTGGCCGGGTAGGACGACGGGCGGTGCCGTTCCGGGTGGACGGCGAGCGTCCGAGGGGCGAGACACCCGCGTCCGTGCGGCAGGGGAATCAACGGCCGCGAGGGCCCGGATTCCCTGTCGCAGGGCCTCCGGCGCCTCTCCCGTCTCACATCACGGACGATCGCGTCTCAAAATACGACACACCGGTGACATGCCCCGCGATCCGTCCCTACGATCGACCCTATGCAGTGCACATTCAGCGCCCTCCGGCCCCAGGGCCAGGCGGACGACCTCACGAAGCGGCGGGCAGTTGACCTGTGCCGCGTCGCCGCCATGCTCTGTCGCACTGTCTGAGCGGAAGCGCAGGCTTCCGTCTTCCCCCCTCCGTGTCCCTGATCAGGGACACCCGCGCGAGCGCGCACCCTTTCTCTCACGCACCGCACCGCCGTAACTGCCCCGGAGGAGAAAAGCATGAGCCGCAGTGACGTCCTGGTCGACGCCGACTGGGTCGAGGCCAACCTCGACAACCCGAGCGTGGCGATCGTCGAGGTCGACGAGGACACGTCCGCGTACGAGAAGAACCACATCAAGAACGCGATCCGGATCGACTGGACCAAGGACCTCCAGGACCCGGTACGCCGTGACTTCGTCGACCAGGAGGGCTTCGAGAAGCTCCTGTCCGGCAAGGGCATCGGCAATGACACGCTGGTGATCCTCTACGGCGGCAACAACAACTGGTTCGCGTCGTACGCCTACTGGTACTTCAAGCTCTACGGCCACGACAACGTCAAGCTGCTCGACGGTGGCCGCAAGAAGTGGGAGCTGGACGCCCGCGAGCTGGTCGAGGAAGTCCCCTCGCGTCCCGCCACCGACTACAAGGCCAAGCCGCAGAACAAGGCGATCCGCGCGTTCCGCGACGACGTCGTGGCGGCCATCGGCGCCCAGAACCTGGTCGACGTCCGTTCGCCCGACGAGTTCAGCGGCAAGCTGCTCGCGCCGGCGCACCTTCCGCAGGAGCAGTCGCAGCGTCCGGGCCACGTCCCGTCCGCGCGCAACATCCCGTGGTCGAAGAACGCCAACGACGACGGCACCTTCAAGTCGGACGACGAGCTCAAGGAGCTCTACGCCGAGGAGCAGGTCGACCTCGCCAAGGACACCATCGCGTACTGCCGTATCGGCGAGCGCTCGGCCCTGACCTGGTTCGTGCTGCACGAGCTGCTCGGTGTCGAGAACGTCAAGAACTACGACGGTTCCTGGACCGAGTACGGCTCCCTGGTCGGCGTCCCGATCGAGCTCGGCGCCAACAAGTAAGCACCAGTACCCCGCACAACCGCTGCGACCTGAAGGAAACCAAGACATGTGTGGAGCGAAGGCCGGCGGCCCCGACGCCTCGACGATCAAGCCCGGTGAGACCACCATCCAGGGCCAGGTGACGCGTAACGGCGAGCCGGTGACGGGTTACGTCCGTCTCCTGGACTCGACCGGTGAGTTCACCGCGGAGGTCCCGACCTCCGCGACGGGCCAGTTCCGTTTCTACGCGGCCGAAGGCACCTGGACCGTCCGCGCCCTCGTTCCGGGCGCCACCGCCGACCGCACGGTGGTCGCCCAGACGGGCGGCCTGGCGGAGGTCGCGATCGCCGTCTGATCGCCGTCCTACTGTCGAAGGGCCGCACCTCCTGAGGTGCGGCCCTTTCGCATGCGCGGGCCTACCCTTGAAGCATGCTGGCACGTCGCCGTCGCGTGACCCCTTCTTGATGCGCTCCTTGCACTGCTTCGCAGGCTGCGGAGCGCTGCGCCGGCCTCCGGCCGTCGGCGTCGGCGGGCCCGCATCTGTGGAGTCGGCATCAATGCGGGCCTACGCTGGACGCATGCTGGCACGTCGCCGTCGCGTGTACTTCGTCATGATGGGCATCTGCATCGGACTCTTCGTCCTGGCCTGGGGAGTCGTGCGGATCTGGTCGGTGCCCGTGGCCGTGGGGATGTGTGTGGTCGCGATGCTGATCCCGCCGGTCGCCGCGATGGTCGCCAACCGGCGCGGCCCCGACGACCGCTGGTGGGACGACCCGTCCGGCGACCCCAAGTCCGACGAGTGGTGGGACGAGCTGGACGGCAAGAAGCGCCGCCAGTAGAGCAGGGCTGCGGAGAGTGGGTAGAGGGCAGGCATGTCGCCTACGACCCTGACCACTGTGGTGTTCGACGCGCCTGACGCGCACGAGCTGGCCGACTTCTACTGCCGGCTGCTCGGGTACGTGGTGCGGGAGGACGAGCCCGACTGGGTGGTCATCGTGCCGCCCGCCGGAGGCACCGGCCTCTCCTTCCAGACCGAGCCGGAGTACGTCCCGCCGGTGTGGCCCACCCGCAAGCCCGGCGAGCAGCAGATGATGCTCCACCTCGACATCGAGGTCGACGACCTGGCGGGCGAGACGGCGAGGGCGGTGGCGGAGGGGGCCACGCTCGCCGACTACCAGCCCCAGGACCACGTACGGGTCTTCTTCGACCCGGCGGGACACCCGTTCTGCCTGTGGCGACGGGAGTAGGGGTGCGACGGAGGCAGCCCTCGCCGAGGAGCGTCACGCGGCTGGGCCGTCGCCGGTGGGCCCAGCAACACCCCCACATCCACGGTCTGGCCGCACTGTCCTGTCGCCCCGGAGCCGCCAGAGTCGTGGGAGTCGGCGGACACGGCCGACGGACTCACGATCAGGAGGGGGAAACAGCATGTCCGAAGCGACAGTTGAGGCACATCGCGGTATGGCCCGACGGGGGTTCCTGGGCGGGGCCGCCGCCGTGACGGGGGCGGCACTGACGGGCACTGCGTCCGCCGGTACGGCGTCCGCCGGTACGGCACGCGCGGCCGGGACGAGGGGCGGAAACGGCGCCGGCACCGGGCCGTTGGCGTTCACCCACGTCACCGTGATCGACGGGTCGGGCGCACCGCCGGCCCGGGACATGACGGTCGTCGTCGAGGGCGGCCGCGTCACCGCACTCGCCCCGAGCGCACGCACCCGGCTCCGCCCGGGCACCCGCACGGTCGACCTGACCGGCAAGTACCTGATGCCGGGACTGATCGAGGCGCACACCCACAGCGACGGCCCGGAGACGGTGGTCCCGGCGCTGTACGCCCTCACCGGTGTCACCACGGTCCGGGAGATGCGGGGCGAGCCGGTCCACCACGAGTGGCGCGACAAGATCCGCAGCGGTGAACTGCTCGGCCCCCGCTGGGTGATCGGCAGCCCCATCGTCGACGGCACGCCCTCACTGTGGGCGGCCGACGTGGGCCCGACCATCGAGGTGGGCGACGCGGCCGAGGCCCGGCGCGCCGTACGGCGGGTCAAGCGCGAGGGCGCAGACTTCGTCAAGGTGTACTCCCGCCTGTCCCGCGAGGCCTACTTCGCCATCGCGGACGAGGCACGGCGCCAGGGCATCCCGCACCTCGGGCACTGCCCCGACACCGTACGGATCGCGGAGGCGAGCGCCGCCGGCCACCGCACCATCGAGCACCTGCACGCGCTGCTCCTGGCGACCTCACGGCACGAGAAGGAGATACGGCGCCTGCTGGACGCCGTACGGATCGACTCGCGCGACCCCAGCAGCCTTTCCCGGTACCACAGTTGGTTCCAGCAGGTGCATCCCCTCGAATGGCGGGCGGTGCGGGGCTACGACCGGGACCGCGCGGACGCGCTCTTCCGGAGTCTGGCGGCTCACGGGACCGCGGTCGTCCCCACGCTCAGCGTGCACCGCACGCTGGAGCTGCCCGACGACGTTCCGACCCGGGCCGAGGAGTGGAAGTACCTGCCCGCCTGGCAGGTGGAGAGCTGGCCGGACCAACTGGCGGCCCTGATCGGCGGGCGCACCCCCGAGCAGGCCCGGCGGATCCGCGAGATCTTCGCGCACCGGCTCCGGCTGGTCCGCGAGCTGCACGACACCGGGGTTCGGCTGGCGGCGGGCACGGACACCGGCACGGGATACCTCGTCCCGGGCTTCGCCCTCCACGACGAGCTGGCGCTGCTCGTGACGGCCGGCCTCACCCCGGCCGAGGTCCTGCGCGCGGCCACGTCGGACGCGGCCCGCACCCTCGGCCTGGCCGCCGTCGGCACCGTGGCCCGCGGACACGCCGCCGACCTGCTCGTCCTCGACGCCGACCCGCTGCGCGACATCCGCAACACCCGCCGCATCCACGGCGTGGTCGTCGACGGCCGGTGGATCCCGCCGGAGGAACGCCGCCGGCTGCTCACGGCGGTGGAACGGGCCGCCGCGACCACCCCGCCGCCCGAGGAGGGGGCGACCATGAAGGGCTGCGGCTGCGGCGGACACCCCTGACAGCCCCCTGACAGCCCTTCGACTACGGCCGCAGGCCCAGGCCCGCTCAGGTCGTCGCGATGATCGCCATCAGCAGGCCGCCGATGCACATCGCGGTGAGCGCCCCGGTCCAGAAGGCGTCCTCGCGCAGGGCCCGGGGCGCGCGGAACCGTCGGCGGCGGGCGGGTCGGGGTGTGGGTACGGGTGTGGCTGCGGGTGGTGGTGCCGGGGGCTGCTGCTGTCGTACGACGGGCAAGGGCGCGGCCGGCATGAGCGGGGGCGGTACCGCCTGGGCCGGGGGGACCTGGATCAGCTGGTGAGGGCGGGGACGGTTCATACGGGGTGGGCCTCGCTGCGGTGTTTGCGGAGCAGGACGTTCGCGTCGGTCTCGGCGCTGTAGTCGCGTGCGGTGCGTGCCGCCGCCCGGACCTCGGCCAGTTCCGCGCACCCCGCGCAGCCGGGGGCCGGCTGCGGCGGGAGGGCGACCAGGAACGGGGCGTCGGTCCGTGCGCGGTAGTTCGCGGCGCGGACCCCGGCACTGAGGCGCTCCGCGTCCGTGGCCGGTCGGAGCGACCCGGGGTCGGCCTGCCATTCGCGCCCACCGCCGACCGGGCGCAACAGGGCGTAGGGCCCTGCCTTGTCCTGGTACTCGCCGACCGTGTCGGTCGCCGGGTCGTAGAGCAGCGTTCCGGGTTCCATCGGCGCGTCCTCCTCTTCCTCTTTGTGTAATTTCCATACAGAATGCGACAGTTGGGATACTCTGTGCAGTCCTGGGTGTGTTACGAGGATGGCCCAGGGCGGAGGCGGATGCAGCGCCAACGGGCTCAACTTCCGCGCTGGGCACGCCAAATTCCACAAATTCCACAGCGCAGGAGGTCGAGATGCCGCAACGGCTGGTGGTCACGGAGATGAGCCATGAGCCCAGGAAGCGGTTTGCCGAGGAGGTGCGGAGGCTGAGGGTCGAACGGGGCCTGAGCTTGCGGGACTTGCAGAAGGCGGTGGGGTGGGACTCGTCGTTGTTCGGCAAGATGGAGCGCGGGGGCACGTTGGGTGGGCCCGAGGTCGTACAGGCGCTGGATCAGTACTACGGCACGGGGCCGCTGCTACTTACCTTGTGGGAGTTGGCAGTTGGTGACCCGACCCAGTTCAAGGAGCAGTACCGGCGCTACATGATGCTGGAAGCCGAGGCTCTGGGGTTGTGGCAGTACTCCGTGAGCGCCCCGCCAGGTCTGCTCCAGACAGACGGGTACGTGAGGGAGGCCCTCGCGGCAGGCGGGCTCCGAGGGGAAGAGCTGGAGCAGCAGGTCGAAGCGCGCGTGCGCCGACGGAAGTTGCTGGAGGGCGAGGATGCACCGCCGTTCCGCGCCATCATTTCCGAAGCGGTGCTGCGCATGGGGATGCGCGACAAGCAAGCCTGGCGTCAGCAGTTGGGGTTCCTGGCTGAGGTGGCGGATCACCCGAACATCACGCCCCACGTCCTGCCGTTCGGCAGTGGAGTCCACGGTCTGACGAACACCGACACCATGTTCCTGAGGCTGCCCGACGGTCGTACCGTGGCTTACACAGAGAACGATGTGCGCGGCGAACTGATCGAGGAAACCGAACGGGTTGAGCGCCTTCAACGTGCATATGATGCGGTACGCGACCTGGCGATGTCCCCGGCGGAGTCGCGATCGTTCGTCCTGCGGATGTTGGAGGAAGTGCCGTGCGAGCCATCGACTTGAGCAACGTGACATGGCGCAAGAGCAGTTACAGCAACCCGGACGGCGGCAACTGCATCGAAGTGTCTGACGACTTCCTGAGCGCCGCCGACTGGCGCACGAGCAGCTATAGCAACACGGACGGTGGCAACTGCGTCGAGGTCGCCTCCAACCTCCCCCTCGTTCCCGTCCGTGACACGAAGAACCCCGCCCACGGCACCCTCGTCTTCGGGGTCGACGCCTGGGCGGAGTTCGTAGGCTCGGTCAAGGGACGGGCTCAGTAGACCAACGCCTGCGTACCGTCGGCCATTACCTCCTGTACGAACACCTGCGCCCCGGCGATCCGCACCCCCTCGATGACATCCTTCTCGGAGATGTCCCGGCGGGCCGCGCACTGCGTGCACAGGGTGATGCGGCCCGCGGCCAGGATCGAGTCGATCAGGTCGGGCAGCGGGGCGGCGTGCGGGAGTTCGAACTCGGCGGCGCGGCCCGGCAGGGCGAACCACGCGGACTCGCCGGTCAGCCACAGGGAGACGTCCACTCCGCTGGCGACGGCGACCGCGGCCACCGTGAACGCCTGTGAGCAGCGTTCGGGGGCGTCGGTTCCTGCGGTCACCTTGATCACGAGCTTCTTCGACATGACCGAATCGTAATCAACTTCCTTACAACTCCGTGCGTTGGCCATGGGTCTCCTGTGCGCGCATATGGAATGCGCACGTCATGTTCCGTGGGGGACGTTTTGGAAGTACCGGAAGAATCCATCGAAGAAGTGCCGGATCCGGAGCCGGAGTTGGGCCCGGAGACAGAGCCGGAGCCGGGGCCCGCGCCCCGCCCGCGCCGCCGGGGCCGCACCACCCTCCTCATCGCCGTCGGGGCCGTACTCGGTGTCGTCGCCGGGACCTGCACGGGTTACCTGGTCCAGGCGGACCGCGCACCCGACGCGCTGCCCTCGCTCTCGCAGGCCACGCTCACCCAGGCGAAGGGCCCCGCTCCGGAGCCCCTGGCCGCCGCCCAGGACCGCAGGGTCAAGACGGACGGCGACCTGCGCAAGCTGCTGCTGAAGAGGCCGAGCGGGGCCCGGGACGCGGGCTACGACGTCGGCGTCGACGGGTGGATGGACCTGGCCGAGTACGCGGAGACGTTCGACGAGCCGGCCGACGCGTTCAGCGACCTCGTCGCCAGTGAGTTCCGCCGCGCGGCCGTCGCCAACTGGCGGGAGGGCAGCTCGCTCTTCGTCGAGATCCGGCTCGTGCAGTTCCGCCAGGAGGACGAACTCGTGGTCGCCGACGACTCGGACGACGCCTACTACTGGGCCGAGAAGAAGTCCGACACCGACAGCTGGCCCATCCCGGGCACGGGCGACGGGATGGCGTACGTCCACAACTCGCCGGACAGCGAGGCCGGTTACACGGACGTCTACAACGCCGAGGCGCACGCCTGGCGCGGTGACGTCGAGATGGACATCTGGGTCTCCTCGGCGAAGCCCGTCCCGAAGAAGAAGATCATGGATCTGGCCGAGCGGCAGATGGAGCGGCTGTGACCACCGACAACCCCACCGAGCGGGTGGAGCCGGAACCGGAGCCGCGGCCCGAGGCGCAGCCGGAGACGCAGCCGGAGCCGGAGGCGGACGTGCTTGTCCCCGAACTCGTCGGCAGTTCCGAGGAGTTGGCCCCCGAGGCCGTCAGGAAACCGGTGCGCAAGGGCCGTATCGCCGCGATCGCCGGGGCCGTGCTGCTCGTCGTCGCCGTGGTCGGCGCGGCCGGGTACACCGTCGTGACCGTGAACGGCGCGGACCGGGACGCGGGCGACGCCGTATGGAAGTTCCCGAAGGTGTCCACGGAGAAGGCGGAGGGCGCGGCCAAGCCGACCGGGCTCGCCGCGGCGCTCGTGCCGTACGGCCCGGACGGCTGGAGTCAGGGGCCCGACCTCGCGGAGTACGGCCATGACGTGGCGTTCACCGGCGCGCAGGCGGCGGCGCTGCGCAAGGAGTCGCTGAAGGAACTGCCGGCCAAGCAGCGCAAGCCGTTGGAGAAGGAGATCGACAAGCAGCACACCAAGGGCCTGGCGATGCGCAGCTACGTCAGCACCGACGAGCAGGCGTCCGTCTACACGGACAAGGCGTCGACGGTGAGCATCGTGCTGGCCCAGATCGCGGACAAGACGGCGGTACGGAACGCGTCCCGCTTCCAGAACGAGTTCTTCGACTCCCTGGGCGTCTTCCGGCCCGGCCCGTCGATCAACGGCTACAAGAACGCCGAGTGCTTCCTCTCGCCGAAGAGCAGCGACGAGAAGCTCGACACGATCTACTGCTCCGCCTACCAGGGAGAAGTCCTGGTCACCCTCACGGCGAAATCCGCCCGCCCGATGCAGACGTACGCCATCGGCCGGCTGCTCCAGGAACAACTCGACCGCATCAAGGACCCGGGGGAGGCGGTATGACCGACCAGCAGCATGAGAAGTCCGCGGAGCCCGCCCAGCCCACCCCTGAGCCGGAACTCGCCCCCGAACCTCCGGCGCCCGCCGAGAGCCCGGCCGTCGAGCCTTCGGCGCCCGCCGTCGAGAGCCCGGCCGTCCAACCTCCGGCGACCGTCGAGAGCCCGGCCGTCCCGGAGCCGCCGCTCTTCCCGCCCACCGTCCTCCAGGAGCAGGACCCCCAACCCGCCCCCGCCGGGAAAGACCGCCGGGTCATGCGCGCGGTGCTGCGCTGGACCGCCGCCGTGGTCGTCTTCGCGGTGGCCGGGGCCGGGACGGCGTACGGGATCACCGACATGAAGCGGTCGGACGTACCCGGGCTCGGGACGGAGTCGGACGGGCGGTGGGACTACCCCGTGCTCACCAAGCCGCCGCTGCCGAAGGGCAGCCCGGGGCCGCTGGCCGAGGCGAACCCGGCGGGGTCCCACTTCGCGGACCTGCGGGCGCTGGTGCTGCCGGCGCCGAAGGGGGCCACGGGTGACAAGGCGCTCGACGGCAGTGACGGCTGGCTGGCCACGAAGGTGTTCCTCGCCGAGTTCTCCTCGGGCGACGACCGGACCGAGCTCGCGCAGAAGCTCACCGACGACGGTCTGCGGCACATCGCGGCCCGCGGCTGGACCACCCCGGACGGCACGCACACCCGGATCTACCTGCTCCAGTTCGACACGGGGACGGTCGCCGATGGCCTGGTCTCGGGGAGCCTGGGCGGATACTCGGCGCCCACCTACCCGGTGCGCGGCGCCGACAGCTACGAGTCGGACGACGACTTCCCGGACGCGGCCAAGGTCACGGACATCTCGCTCCTGCCGTACGTCGAGACGAAGCCGTACGGAGCCGAACAGGTCCGCGAGGCGTTCCTCACGGCCGGCGACACCGTCGCGATGATCGTGCAGTCGAGGAAGGGCGAGGCGGAGGCCGTGCCGTTCCAGCAGACGGTCACCCTGCAGAGCCAGCTGCTCGCCTAGCCGTACCCACCATGAGGGCCGGGCCCCAGCCGCGTAAGCTGGGGCCCGGCCTGTGTACGTACCGCTCAAGGAGCACCCGTGTTGGAGATCTTCTTCGAAACCCTGCTGGTCCTGGTCTGCGTCGGCGTCCTCGCCTTCGCCGGACTGAGCGTGAAGAAGCTGTACCAGGGCCAGCGCTGACCCCCACCGAGGAACTGCTGACGTCATGATCGAGATCCCGTCCGACCTCCACAAGGACCTGGTCCCCCTCGTCTTCCTGCTCGGCGAGTG
Organism: Streptomyces sp. NPDC048504; assembly: GCF_043200035.1. Lineage (NCBI taxonomy): Bacteria > Bacillati > Actinomycetota > Actinomycetes > Kitasatosporales > Streptomycetaceae > Streptomyces > Streptomyces sp. NPDC048504. The sequence continues at coordinate 658,436 of NZ_JBICXA010000002.1, read as the reverse complement.
GGCCGGCGCGGGCGTGCACGACTTCCCCGGCTCCGAGAAGTGCAACTTCGGCCAGGAGGTCTCCTTCACGCACGACGGCCGCGACTTCCTGGAGTACCGCTCCCACACCTGGGTCCTGGACAACGACGGCAACAAGGTCCGCCCCCTGGAGACCGAGTCCGGCTTCTGGCGCATCGACGCCGACCGCAAGGTCGAGGTCACGATGACCCGCGACGACGGAGTCGTCGAGATCTGGTACGGCGAACTCGCCAAGCAGAAGCCCCAGATCGACCTGGTCACGGACGCCGTCGCCCGCACCGCCGCCTCCGGCCCCTACACCGGCGGCAAGCGCCTCTACGGCTACGTCAAGAGCGACCTCATGTGGGTCGGCGAGAAGCAGACCCCCGAGGTCGAACTCCGCCCCTACATGTCCGCCCACCTGAAGAAGATCGTCACCCCGGACGACGTCGAACGCTGGGCGAAGGCCCTCCCGGACGACATGCCGGACGACGGGATCGCTTTCTTCAAGTAGTTCTACACTTCCAGTGTGGTGAGCACCGACTGGAAGAGTGACCTCAGGCAGCGCGGCTACCGGCTGACGCCGCAGCGACAGCTCGTGCTCGAAGCCGTGGACACCCTGGAGCACGCGACCCCCGACGACATTCTCGGCGAAGTACGGAAGACCGCGTCGGGGGTCAACATCTCCACCGTGTACCGGACCCTGGAACTCCTGGAGGAGCTCCAGCTGGTCAGCCACGCGCATCTCGGGCACGGGGCGCCGACGTACCACCTCGCGGACCGGCACCATCACATCCACCTGGTCTGCCGGGACTGCACGAACGTCATCGAGGCCGATGTCGAGGTGGCCACCGAGTTCCGGGCCAAGCTGCGGGACGCGTTCGGCTTCGAGACGGACATGAAGCACTTCGCGATCTTCGGCCGCTGCAAGGACTGCGCGCAGCGGAATCCGACCGGTAAGACGTCGGCTGAGTCTTCAACTACCGAGTCGTAGGCTTACCCGTATGAAGAGCCCCCTGTTGTCCGTGCCCGGCGCCGTCCCCGCCGAAGGAGTGGACGAAGGCGTCGCCGCCCACTACGGCGACCTGTTCCGTGAGCAGCGCACCCTCGCCGACGGCACCGGTTTCGTGGACCTCTCGCACCGCGGGGTCGTCGCCGTCACCGGTGACGACCGGCTGAGCTGGCTGCACCTCCTGCTCACCCAGCACGTCAGCGACCTCCCCACCGGCGTCGCCACCGAGGCGCTGATCCTCTCCGCGCACGGCCACATCGAGCACGCCCTGTACCTCGTCGACGACGGCACCACGGTGTGGATGCACACCGAACCCGACACCCAGGAGGCGCTGATCGCCTACCTGGAGTCGATGAAGTTCTTCTACCGGGTCGAAGTCACCGACCGCACAGCTGAGTTCGCGGTCGTGTACGTCCCCGCCGGTTCCATCGCCGAGGTCCCGGCCGGTGCGGTCGTACGCGAGACGCCGTACGGCCGCGACCTCTTCCTCCCGCGCGAGGACCTGGAGTCGTACGCCGAGAAGTCCGGCCCCCCGGCCGGGATCCTCGCCTACGAGGCGCTGCGCGTCGAGCACCACCGCCCCCGCCTCGGCTTCGAGACCGACCACCGCACGATCCCGCACGAGCTGGGCTGGATCGGTACGGCGGTCCATCTCCAGAAGGGCTGCTATCGCGGCCAGGAGACGGTGGCCCGAGTCCAGAACCTGGGCAAGCCGCCGCGCCGCCTCGTCTTCCTCCACCTCGACGGCAGCGAGGTCCATCTTCCGGGCCACGGCACGGAGTTGAGGCTCGCGGAGGAGGGCGCGGACGGTCGCAAGATCGGTTTCATCACGACCTCCGTACGCCACCACGAACTGGGGCCGATCGCCCTCGCGCTGGTGAAGCGGAACGTGCCGCTGGACGCGCCGCTGCTGGCCGACAGCACGGCGGCCGCACAGGAAGTGGTCGTAGAACCCTAGGGTTTTCTAGAGGTCTACGACCACCGTGAACGGGCCGTCGTTCGTGAGCGAGACGCGCATCCGGGCGCCGAAGCGGCCCGTCGCCACGGTGGCGCCCAGGGCGCGGAGTCGGGCCACCACCTCGTCGACGAGGGGCTCCGCGATGTCGCCGGGGGCGGCCGCGTTCCAGGTGGGCCGGCGCCCCTTGCGGGCATCGCCGTACAGCGTGAACTGACTGATCACGAGGAGCGGCGCATCGATGTCACTGCACGACTTCTCGTCGTGGAGCATGCGGATCGACCAGAGTTTGCGGGCGAGTTGGGCCGCCTTCTCCTTGGTGTCCTCGTGGGTGACGCCGACGAGGACGCACAGCCCCTCGCCCTCGATCGCCCCGACCGTCTCCCCGTCCACGACGACGCTCGCGCCGTCCACCCTCTGCACCACTGCTCGCATGGGTCCCATGATGCCGTGCGGGCGGAAGCGGTTGTCGGGCGGCCGTAGGAGGGTCGATTTTTGATCCTTAACCCCCCATCTGGGGCCGTTCGGGGGCACTCGGTCACATAGCGGCCACTTGGGGTGGCACGATGCTGTCCACACGCCGGTCGAGGGGACGGTTCAGGCACATGAGCACACCGAGTACCGGGCAGCACCACAGGCCTGTCTCGCTGATCCGCGCGGGAGGACCGGCGGCCACGCGCCGCCCGCCCGTGCAGCGCGTCGACAGTCCGCTGCTGCCCGCCGAACCGCCCGCACCCGACCTGACCGCGCTACGGCTCCCGGAATTGCGCGCGCTGCGCCGCGACGCCCAGCGCGACGAGGCCGACCTGAGTTACGTACGACGGCTCCTGCAGGGCCGGATCGACATCCTGCGCGCCGAACTGGCCCGGCGTTCCCCGGCGGGCGCGGCCTCCGTCGTCGACCGGCTGTCGGAGATCCTGGCCGACGCACCCGCCCGGCACCGTTCGTCGGCCCGGCACGTCACGCTGGGCACGCCGCACAGCGAGGAGTACCGGCTGCTGGCCGCCGAGATGCTCGCCGAGGTCGAACTCTCCGACCTGGAGGCCCGCACCGACCTGGAGCTGACGACGGCGATGGGCCGCCTGGTCCGGTACGAGCAGCAGGTGTCCCGGCGCCGCCAGCTCCTCCAGCACACGGCCGACGGCTGTAGCGCGGAGATCGCCCGCAGGTACCGTGAGGGAGAGGCACAGGTGGACGACCTGCTGACGTGAGTGACGTGAGGGGCCTGATGTGACGGTTGAGGATGCGGGTTCTGCGGGGGCCGCGCGGGTTGCTGGGGTTGCCGCGGGGGTTTCCGCGGGGGTTTCTGATACGCCCCCTCCGGTGCTCGCGGAGGTCGTCCGCTCCGGCTTCGTGGAGAGCCGGCACCGGGGGAGCCTGGTCGTCCTGGCGGCGGACGGTTCGGTGGAACTGGCCCTGGGTGACGTGACGGCCCCGGTCTTCCCCCGCTCCTCCAACAAGCCGATGCAAGCGGCGGGCGTCCTGCGCGCGGGCCTCGACCTCACCGGCGAACGCCTCGCGATCGCCGCCGCGAGCCACTCCGGCGAACTCTTCCACCGCGATCTCGTACGCCGCCTCCTCTCCGAACACGGCCTGGACGCAGGCCAGTTGCAGTGCCCGCCGGACCTTCCCCTCGACCCCGTCGAGCAGGAGACGTACCTGGCGTCGGGCGCCGTACGCGACCGCATCGCCATGAACTGCTCCGGCAAGCACACGGCGATGCTGGCGGCGAGCGCGCTGCGAGGCTGGCCGTTGGAGTCGTACCTGGACCCGGATCACCCGCTCCAAAAACTTATCCACAGGGTTGTGGAAGAAGTGTCGGGTGAGCGGGTCGCGGCTGTGGGCACGGACGGCTGCGGCGCCCCGCTGATGGCGATCAGCCTGACGGGCCTGGCCCGCGCCTACCGTTCCTTCGTCCTGGCCGCCCCGGGTTCGGCGGAACGCCGGGTCGCCGACGCGATGCGGGCCCACCCCGAGTACGTCGCCGGCACGCGCCGTCCCGACACGTGGCTGATGCGGGCGGTACCGGGTGCGTTGTCGAAGATGGGCGCGGAGGCGGTCCAGGCGGTTGCCCTTCCGGATGGGCGGGCGCTGGCGTTCAAGGTGGAGGACGGGGCGGGGCGGGCGGTGGAGCCGGTGTTGGGGCGGGTGCTGGACGTGATGGGCGTGCCGGGTGTGGAGGGGCTAGGGAAGGTGGCTGTGCTGGGTGGGGGGCGTGAGGTGGGGGAGATCCGGGCGGTGTTCTAGGCGGTGTTCTAGGGATGGACGTTGGGCCACTCGCTTCTTGGCCAGTGTCGGGCTTCCGCGGCCCGAGTAAAGGGCGCTCCCTGCGGTCGCGTCGCCTGCGGCGATGGCCCTGCGGGCCACCCTTGACTAGGGCCGCTCCAGCCCGTTTGAGAAGCGAGCGAGCGGCCCGGAGGTGGAGTGGCGCGTTCGCGTCTCGCCTGCACGCCGGGTCGGCTCAGCGGCCAACCCTGGGTGGGTGGTTGCTGGAAGCTGGGGGTAAATCTAACCACCGTCGCGACCTTAGACCGGTTAGAAATGACCCCGGCTTCCAGCAACCACCCACCCGTTCACCCTTTCAGCGAGGTCGGCCCCACTCAGCCCGTTGGGGGTCCCCCCTCTGGGGGAGTTTGAGGACGAGGCCGTTCAGGCCGAAGGGGGGTCTGGGGGCGCAGCCCCCAGTGATGGGACGGGTAGGGGCGGCGGGGGCGAGGAAAAATCCGCGAGACACCCCACCGCTCGTACACCTAGCGTGATCCCATGACCAGTCACCCCCAGGATCTCGCCGTCCGCCCCGTCACAGAGCCCGAGATCCCCGACTGGATCCGCGCCCTGAACACCGGTTTCCTGCGCACCCCGTCCGTCTCCGACGAAGAGATCGCCGACCGCACCAGCTACATCGACCCGACCCGCACCCTCGGCGCCTTCGACGGCAACCGCTGCGTGGCGACCTTCCGTTCCTTCCCCCAGGAACTGACGGCAGTGGGCGGCAGCCCGGTCCCCGCAGACGCCATCTCGAACGTCACCGTCACATCCACGCACCGCCGCCGAGGCCTCCTGACCCGCATGATGGCCCAGGACCTGGCGGCGGCGAAGGAGCGCGGTGACGTCGTAGCCACGCTCATCGCCGCCGAGTACCGGATCTACGGCCGCTACGGTTTCGGCCCCGCCACCTCGGCGACCCAGTGGGAGATCGACGTCCAGCGCGCCGGCCTGGACCCGCGCTGGTCGGCACCGGAAGACGGCGGCCGTATCGACCTGGTGGACGGCGAGGACGTACGCAAACTCGGCCCCGAACTGCACGAGCGCCTGCGCCGCACCCAGCCAGGCGCGGTCAACCGCGACGACCGCTGGTGGCAGGTCACCACGGGCGCCGTACGCCTGGAGCGCGCGCCGTGGACCGAGCCCTTCTACGCCGTCTACCGCGCGGCGGACGGCGAGGTGGAGGGCCTGGTCGCGTACGTCTGCGACGACACCTGGACCGACGCCAAGCAGCCGCTCGACACGGCCACGGTGAAGGGGCTGATCGCCACCACCCCGGCGGCCGAGCGCGCCCTGTGGCACCACATCTGCTCGATCGACTGGGTGACGAAGGTGAAGTCGGGCTGGCGTGCCCCCGACGACCTGCTGCCCCTCCTCCTGCCGGACCCGCGGGCGGCCACGATCACGACCCAGGCGGACTGGTTGTGGGTGCGGGTCCTGGACGTCGTACGGGCCATGGAGGCGCGGTCGTACGAGGGGGAGGGCGCGTTGGTGTTCGAGGTGGTCGACGGGGCTGGACTGGCGGGCGGCCGCTACCGGTTGGAGGCTTCGGCGCAGGGCGCGTCCTGCACGCCGACGACAGAGAGCGCCGAACTCACCCTCGGTGTGGGGGAGTTGGGGACGCTGTGGCTGGGGGACGAGTCGGTCGTGCGGCTCGCGGCGCTGGGGCGGGTGCGGGAAGAACGAGCGGGCGCCGCCCGTGTGGCCGACGCCCTGCTGCGTACGTCCAGGCGGCCATGGTGCCCGGACATCTTCTGATCCTGAACGACCTTTCCCCTGGTGCCGGTTGATGGACTGGACTCATCCGTAGCTGTTCAGTTGTGGTGGTGCCGGCCGCCGGGCTCTCGGCTCCCCTCCAGGAGAGAGACCCAGGCGGCCAAGTCGGTCAAGTTGGCGACCAACTCTCTTCTAGTTATCTCCTCTTGGGTACGTCTCATAACCACCTTTCCTTGAACTGCCCAAAGATGGCGGGAAGTTGTAGTGTTTGGTCGTGGACCCGGAACACGCCACCGTCAATGGACGGACGAGGTCACCACGGCCACAGTGGTCACACCGCGAGCTGGCCGACGAGCTGCGCACCCGGATCAGGTCCGGTGTACTGCGGCCCGGCCAGCGCATGCCCACCCAGGCCAAGCTGGCGGACGAGTTCGGCGTCGAGCGCGGGGCCGTACGACAGGCCCTGCGCATCCTGCAGTCCGAGCGGCTGCTCACCAACGTGTCCAAGGGCAGCCCGGCGACCGTGGCCCCCGACCTCAACCTGGCGCTGACCGGCCCGGGAGCCCCGCCGCAGCCCACGATGGTGGGCCTGGGACCGCGCATATCGGAGGCCTTCGCGCAGCCGCACGTGGAGATCGAGGCGCTGTGTCTGACGGCGGTCTCGCTCACGCTGGCCATCGGCGAACCGCTGCGCCAGATCCACGCCGGACGTCTGAAACCGGCCAAGGTCGACGTCCGGGTGCTGCTGCCGAGCAGCGACATCGAACTCGCCTTCCCCTCCCGGGTGGACGCCCCGGCCGACGGCCTGCTGCAACGCCGCTGGCTGGCCCATCGCAACGCCCAGGGCCAGGTGTTGAAGCACAACCTGCTCGCGTTACGCGCGACGCACGGCATCGACGTGCACATCACGTTCCGCGCGCTGCCCTTCACCCCGCCCGTGAAGCTGTACCTGCTCAACGGCTCGGAGGCGCTCTTCGCCTACTACACGCTGACCCAGCGCGAGGAGGAGATCGGCCACGAGCAGGTGGAGATGTACGACGCGGAGGGCACCCAGTCGATGCTGTTCGCCTTCGACCAGGGCGCGGGGCTGCGGGACACGACGTTCGTGGAACAGTCGCACCTGTGGTTCAACGCACTGTGGGAGACGATCAGTTCGGAGCTCACACTGACACCCACGAGCTGATCGCCTCCCGCAGTGGCTGACCTGACGTGACCTTGGGGGCGGCCTTCGGGTCGTACGGTCACAGAGCCGGTCCGGTGACCAGCAGGGCCAGGACGACGGCCCCGATGGAACTGATGGCCGGGCTCTTGGCCTTGATGCCGATGGAGAGCAACAGCAGGCCGATGATCCCGGTGGCGCCGTACTTCCACTGGACGATCTGCTCGAAGCCGACGACGAAGACGGCGGAGAGGAGGGCGATGGCAGGCACGGTGGTTCCCCCTTCGGGCTGTGGAAGCAAAACTTCCACCAACTTGGAGAAGTTGGCAGCCAACTCTGCTTAAGTTGTTCCCGATTGGCACCTACTCACACCTACTTACAATCAGGTTCCAAACAACTCCCCTTAGATGGGGCAGAGTTATACCGTTTGGTCGTGACCCAGGAGAACGTGGCAGTGAACGGCAGCAGAAGCTTCTCGCCCCAGGAGATCGCCGACGCCCTGCGCGACCGCATCCGCACCGGCGACCTCAAGGCGGGAGACCGCCTGCCCACCCAGGCCGACCTGGCGGAGGAGTTCGGGGTCGAACGCGGCGCCGTACGCCAGGCACTCCGCCTCCTCCAGGAAGCGGGCCTCCTGACCAACGTGAGCAAGGGAAGCCCACCGCGGATCGCGGAGCCGCCGACTCCGCTGCGCGGCGAACCCCAGCCGACGATGGTCGGCTTGGCGCCACGCCTGACGGACGCGTTCGCGTCGTCGAACGTACGGATAGATGTCGTGTGTCACACGGCCGAGACCCTGATGATCGCCATCGGCGAACCCCTCCGCCAGATCCACGAGGGCCGCCTCAGCCCCCAGTCGATCGAGGTCCGCATCCTGGTCCCCTCCAAGGAGATCACCCTCGCGTTCCCCGTCCCGGCCGACGGCAGCGACGAGGACAACTCGGTCCACCAGCGCTGGCTGTCGATGCGCAACGCACAGGGGCAGGTGCTCCAGCACAACCTGCTCTCCCTGAGGGCCACGCATGGCATGGACGTCAAGGTCACCTTCCGGGCGCTCCCTTTCACCCCGCCCGTGAAGCTCTACCTCCTCAACGGCCAGGAGGCGCTGCTCGGTTACTACATGCTCACCAGACGGGAGGAGGAGTACGGCACCCAGACCCTGGACATGTACGACGTCCTCGGTTCTCAGTCCCTCCTCTTCTCCTTCCTCCGCCAGACCGGCGAGCGGGACGCTGCGTTCGTGGATCAATCCCAGCTGTGGTTCGACGCCCTCTGGGAAACCATCACGACGGACCTGACACTCTCCTAGTGACTCCTGATACGGCGCAGACTGAACCGGTGACAGTAGAGACAGAGAACCTGCGAGAACTGATCACCAAGGCCCGCAACGTCCTGTTCGACTTCGACGGTCCGGTCTGCCGTCTGTTCGCGGGGCACACGGCTGAGCGGGTGGCGGGCGAACTGGTCGAGTGGCTCGAAGGGCGGGGACTGCACGGGCTGTTGACGGAGACGGAAAGGGACTCCCTGGACCCGCACATGGTGCTGCGCGCCGTCGACCGCCGGCACCCGGGCAGCGATCTGGTCGCGGAGCTGGAGGAACGTCTCACCCAGGAGGAACTCCGGGCCACGTCCTCGGCGATGCCCACGGCGTACGCGGACCCGCTGATCCGCACCTGGTCGGCGGTGGGCTCCCGGCTGGCCATCGCCACCAACAACTCCCCGCGAGTGGTGCGTACTTACCTGGCGGGCCGCGGGCTCGTCCCTTGCTTCGCCCCGCACATCTACGGCCGCACCCAGGACCTCCACCTCCTCAAGCCCGACCCGCACTGCCTCATCCGCGCACTGAACGGCCTGGGCGCCGCACCGTCGGCCACCTTGATGATCGGCGACACCCCGACGGACCTCGAAGCCGCGCAAGGGGCCGGAGTGCCGTTCCTCGGCTACGCGCGTAACGACCGCAAGGAGAAGGTGCTGCGGGACGCGGGGGCCGAGTATGTCGTCGGCTCGATGGAGACGGTGTTGCGGGTGGTGCTGGATCAGGCCTGAGTCATCAGGAGCACGAAGATCACGGCTCCGACGGACAGGCAGGCGTTGTTGCGGGCCCTGAGACCCACGCCTATCAGGAAGAGGCAGAGGAGGCCGAGGGCCCCGTAACGCGACTGCAGCAGCTGTTCGATGCCGAGTGTCATGACGGCTCCCAGCAACTCGATGACGACCATGGGACCCCACCCCTTGTCTCTTGGACAGCGCTCTCGTCTGACAACTGATCAACAATCCGTCCAATTGGACTGGTTGCCTTGGATTGGATGTGCCCTGACTGCTTGATCCCCTAACGTCGCTGCGGAATGTGTATGGCGGACCGTCAAATCCGGCCGCGATATGACTGGAAGTGGTTTGCCCGCTCCGGTGAGGAGGTACGGTCGCCGTGTGAGCTCAGGACGTGGCGAGGGAGGCGGCAGGGAGTTCAACGCCCTGCTGGAGGAGCTCCGTGTCCGCATCGCCGACGGCAGGTACGCGGTGGAACAGCTCCTCCCCACACAGCGCGACCTCGCCGAGGAGTTCGGAGTCTCCCGTGACACGGTCCAGCGAGTTCTGCGTGAGCTGAAGGACGAGGGGTGGATCGAGTCCCGTCAGGGAAGCGGTTCACGCGTGGTGAAGAGCCCCATGCACTCGGGCCGGGTTCCGCAGGCGGCACCCCGGCTGCGGGCGGCACTGGGGCCGTTCGTCGCCCGGGCCTTCACCCAGCCGGTCGTGCAGTTGGACGTCTTCACCCTCACGTCCGAGAGCCTGGACACTCATGTCCGCCTACAGGCCGAACACATCCGCACGGGGGAGATCGCCACCCCTGAGCGCATCGAGTTGCGGATGCTGTTGCCCTCGGAGTCGCTGGAACTTCCGTACCCGCGCGCCCTGAAGCTGAAGGGTGTGGCAGACGGAGCTGATGGGGCCGACCAATTGGGCGGGTTGCAGGAGCGGACGCAACAGCGGTTGAGGGACATCACCCGGCTGCACACGACGTCACTGCGCGCGGCCCTGCGGAACCTGCAGACAGAGGGAGTAGTGCCGTCGGTGAACGTGGAGGTCAGGACCGTCCCCCTGGTCCCTGCCTTCAAGTTGTACCTGCATCGAGGCGCCGAAGCCTTGTTCGGCCCGTACGAAGTCGTGGAGCGTTCCATCCGCCTCGACGAAGACACGGAGATCGACGCCCTCGACGTTCTTGGTCTGGGGTCGACGCTGATACGGCACGTCAACGACGAGGGCGACCCCAACTCCACCGGATCGGTGTTCATGGAGAGCATGCAGGCGTGGTTCGACGCCTGCTGGGAGCGCCTGGCCCTGACCTCATGACATCCGCAGCTCGTTCGAGCGAAGTCATCAAGTGGGTTTCGGTTTAGCCAGGTTGCGCCGTGCGCTACAGCCTTGGGCATTACAGTGTGCCCACCCTGCTCGCAGCGCATGCACATCGGCGGCGACGTACAGCTATTCAGGAGCGACCTTGGGTGGTCCACCAATGCCCGGAACTCCCCCCAGGGCCAGGGATACGGGCGACGCCTTCGACGGGCTCGTGGCCTGCGCCAGGAACGAGGGGAAGTTCAGCCGGGGTCACCACAACCTGAACTATGTCGTCCGACCGCCGCAGGACGTCCGTTTCAGGCTGCCGGAGCTGAGGGGACACGACCGCGTCACCGTCCGCGAGCGGATCCCCGATGTGCTGCCGGTCGTCATCAGGACGTGGCAGGACGAGGCGAGGATCCTCGACGCGCTCCGTGGCGTGCTGCCCCATGTGCCGCAGTGTCTCGTCAGACGCGAGGACATGACCGTCCTGAGTTATGTCCAAGGCGTGCCGTTGTCGACCGTCCGCCCCAACGGCACACTGGTGGATTCCGAGCTCATCTCCGCCCTTGCCGGCCTGCTCGCGGACATGACGCAGGTACGCAGAAAGGATCTGCCTCCGCTGCCGCCGTCCTGGCCCCGGCACAGCAGGGACAGCCGGGCGTTCCTCCGGGCTCTGGCCATGGCGACGGAGGAACAGATCAGGAAGCGCAACTGGCCGAAGTTCGGGGGTCTGTTCGCCACGCTGGGTATTCCCGGGGATGCCATGGTGCGGTTCGCCGAACGGGTACCCGCGATGATCAGCCGCCCTTTCAGCCTGCTCCACACCGATCTGCACCGCGACAACGTGATCTTCTCGTACCACGGCAGCCCGCCCCTGATCTGCGTCGACTGGGAGCTGGCCACCTTCGGTGACCCGGTTCACGATCTGGCCACCCATCTGGTACGGATGGACTACCCGGCTCAGCAGTGGGCCGAGGTGATGGACGCCTGGCGCGCTGCCATGGACCTGCGGTGCGGCGAGGCGGTCAAGGGCGCCGAGCGGGACCTGAGGCACTACGTCGACTTCGAACGCGCCCAGTCCGTCTACCCGGACGTGATGCGCGCGGTGACGTCGCTCGGCGACAAGTTCGACCAACGGGAGCTGGATGCCGCGACGTACGCGGTGCGCCGGGCCCTGTTGCTGGCCGAGGCTCCCCTGCGGCTCAAGAGCGTGCCGGACGAGAAGTCCATCGAGGGGATTCTCTTCCGGTGGAACGTGTCCAACGGAAAGAAGCACAGCAAGGACCAGATCAAGTTGCACATCCCCTGGCGGCGGGACTTCAGGGTTCCCGAGCACCCCGAGTTCCCGGCGTGGGCGGTGCGGGACGCCCTGTTCGCGGAGGGTGCGGCTCCCGCGGACCACGTGTTCAAGGGAACGGCCCACCTCAGCACGGCGGTTCGGGTACGAGACGTCTCCCTCCCGGTCATGGTGCGGCGGAAGGTGGGATCGGCGAACCCACGGGAACGGCGGTTCCTCAACGAGCACGCCGTTCTGGGGGTGATCGAGGCATCGGGTGTGCGGGTCCGTGCCCCGCGGGTGCTGGCACTGGGCAGCAGCGGTCCCCGTCTGAAGGACCAGTTCACCATTCACTCGTACGAGGGGCCCAAGGGCGAGATCCGGCATCCGGACCATCCCGCCGAGGGTCTGCTGCCGCACGAGGCGGACGATCTCGTCGACCAGCTCTGCGAGTTGACGGCGATCGACTGCGAGGAGCTGGGTTCGGACACCTTGGGGCACGACTTCTTCTACGGCCTGCGCGGCGAACTGCTCCGCATGGTGTCCGAACTGCCCAAAGAGACACTGAGGTTGGCTCGGCAGCTGGGCCTGCCTGGAGACACCGTCCGGCTCGGGGAGATCCTCGACCGGTACATGCTGACCCCGCGCCGTTCCGTGCTGCTGCACGGCGATCTCAACCCCTGGAACCTGGTGCGCCGCGAGGACGGTACGGGACTGACCCTCATCGACTGGGAGATGGCGATGGTGGGTGATCCGCTCTACGACCTGGTCCGCCACATCCACCTGACCCCGACGAGCCCGGACATCCGTGAGCGCCTGTTCACCCGCTGGGCGAAGAGGATGCCGGAGGAGTACACCAAGGGCTGGCGCGAGGACTGGAACGTGTACCGCTGGATCGAGACCGTGCGGTCCGCCTATGTGGATCTGGACCGGCTCGTGACCGGAGACAGCCTCGAAGCTCCCAACGTCCGCCGGGCGGTGGATACATATGCCATGACCCTGAAGACGGCGACCGCGTCACTTGGGCTCAGGGCCAGATCGACAGCCAACCCGTATCTTGCCTTCGCACTGCCCCGGGCCGACCATGGACAGGCGTGGACGAACGAGCACCCCGCACACATGTGACACGCGGCTGTGCCCTGCGCGACGGGGGAGGAGGCTTGTGATGCGCGGCGGCAGAGGCGGGTTGCCCGAAAGCACCCTGGGCGAACGGCTCAAGCGGTTCCAGGCCCGGTACCAGTCGACGGTCACACGGCTTCTGCTTCTCGTCGTCTTCGTCATCGGGCTGATCGCGCAGTTCGTGAAGCCGGTGGGCGACGCTCTTCAAGGCAAGGTGTTCCTGGGCAGCGCGCTCCTCAGCGTGGTGGCCTATGTGCTGTACGACAAGGTCAACGACCTCGATGCATCACTTCGGCTGCCGTCCCGCGCCCAGGTGAAGTCACGCGAGTTGGGCACCTTCGTCACCGAGGCCTTCCGTGCGCGGACTGTGGAGATCAGCTTTCTCGGTTACACCGGCGAGACGCTCTACAACGAGCTCTACCACCGTCTGGAGGGCCTCCATGAAGATCCTGGTCCGACGCGGCACGTGGTGGTCAGATTCCTCGTCCCGGACTTCCGCGCTCCCATGACCGTGCCCTCCCGGGTGGGCACGGATGGGTTACCCGTCGATGACGAGGAGTTCCGCAGGCGGATAGAGGTCAAGTGCAGGGAGTTCGACCAGCGACTGTCGGCCATCGCGCAGCGGTTGACGTCGGTGGGGCGGGTGACGGCCGCCTGCGAGTACCGCTTCTACCCGGGCATACCGCGCGACAAGATCTGCATCTTCAACCGGGAACTGGTCCTGCACGGCCTCTACGACGTGTCCGCCCGCACCATGGGATTCAGCCCGGAACCCGACTACTACGATCCCCAGGGATACCGCACCGACCTCAACATCTGGTCGCGGGAGGACACCGACGACGCCAAGGCCGCCATCGTGACCTGGAACAGGCACTTCGACGCCCTGTGGGAACTGGCCGCAAGGCCGCCCTGGCACAGGGGCATGCCTGGCTGAAGGCGCTCAGCTCTTGAGCACCACTTTCCCCACCAGTACTCGGCCCTCGACAGCCGCATGCGCCTCTCCCGCACGCCCCAGCGGGAACACCTCCCCGATCACCACCCGCAACCGCCCCGCCACCACCTCCTCGAAGGCGTACGAGGTCAACCGGCGCAACTCCGCCGGAGGGAACTGGATGTCCGCGATGCCGAACAGCTTGATGCCCCGGTCGGCGGCCTCCTTCGTGTCGACGGGGGCGAAGGTGCCGGACGGGGCCCCGTGGGCCGAGAAGCGGCCGCCGTCCGCGGTCAACGGAAAGGCCACGGCGCCGAGTTGGCCGCCCACGCCGTCCAGGATCACGTCGGCCGCGCCGCCCAGTGCCGCACGGGCCCGCGCCGGCCAGTCGGAAGCCGAGACGTCCACCGCCGCGTCGGCGCCCAACTCCTTGATCAGTGCCAGCTTTTCCTCACCCCGGGCCAGCCCCACGACCAACGCGCCACGGGAACGGGCCAGTTGGACCAGCAGCGTGCCCATGCCGCCCGAGGCGCCCAGGATCAGGACGCGGTCGCCGGGAGACACGGCGGTCAGTTCGACGAGGCCGGACGCGGTGACGCCGTCGTGGACCAGGGCAGCCGCCGGCAGCAGGTCCAAGCCGTCCGGTACGACCGTCAGGGCCGTGGTCGCCGCCACCGCTCGCGAGGCGTAGCCGCCCTGGACGTACGACGTCACCCTGCGGCCCAGCCACTCCTCCGGGACCTCCGGGCCGAGCGCGCTGACCACCCCGGAGACGCCGCCGCCCGGGACGTACGGCGGTGTCGTCGGGAAGAACTCCTGGCCCCAGCCGGTCCGCACCTGGGTCTCGACGAAGATCGTGTCGACGTACGCGACGTCGATCAGCACCTCTCCCGGACCGGGGACCGGGTCCGGCAGTACCACCGGGACCAGGACCTCCGGCCCGCCGAACTCCTGTACCTGCGCTGCACGCATGACCAGCCTCCACCGCGTCGGGATATGCGTGCAGTCTTCGACCTCAAGCAGGCTTGAGGTCAAGCGACGGCGTCGAAGAGCGGGATCAACTCCTCCTCCTCGTACGTGAGATGCGCCTCCAGCGCCGTCGTCAGCCGCTCCACCTCGGCCCGGACCTCCGCCGGGTCCCTGGTGGTCGCGAGTGTCCCGCGCAACTCCTCCACCAGTGCCGCGATCCGTTCGTGTTCCTCGCGCAGGCGGGTCAGGGCCGGCGCGGAGGCGGGGTGGCGTTCGGCGATGAGGGGGAAGAGGACGGTGTCCTCGCCGGTGTGGTGGTTGTGCAGGCCCTGGCAGAACGTGAGGCAGTTGACGCGGAGTTGGGCGCCGAGGGTTGTGGTGGTTGTGCCGGTGGTCAACTCGTCGCGAATCAGGGCCAGTTCACGGCGGAACGCGTCGTGCACCACCTTGATGGCCTCGCCGAAGGACGCCGCGTTGATGTTTCCCGGGCCGCCCTGCGCCAAGCTGTGGAGGGCTACGACCGGGATCACTCGGGTGGTCTTCTCCTGGTATGCCGCCCAGCCCGCGTCCGCCTCCACCGCTCGGGCGAAGAGGCGGTCGCGTTCCTCGCCGGTGAGGACCTCGGCCCGGGCATCGTAAGTGAACACGCCGCTCTCGACGGTGACTTGGGGATGGGCGACGAGGTTGTGGAACCAGTCCGGGTGCCGGTCGGAGCCGGCCGCCGAGGCGATGACGAGGACCCGGTCGCCGTCGGGGAGGTAGCCGACGGGGGTGGTGTGCGGGGTGCCGGTGCGGGCGCCGGTGGTGGTGAGGAGGAGCAGGCGGGCGCCTTCGAAGTAGCCGCTCATACGGCCCCGGTTGGCGCGGAACTCGTCGATGACCGGTTGGTTGAAGTCGTTGGGCATGCGGTGGTGGTCTCTTCTCTCTGTCGCTGCTGGTCCGTGGACAGCGCTGTCGCGCGCTGATGTGTTGACGTCGATGCAGTGACAGACGGCGGGCCTCTCGCCCGCCTCGGCCTCACTCGGAGGCCGGGTACCCGACTCGCTCACGGCACAGGGCCGACCCGGCAGTCATGAGGAGGACGGTAGCGTCCGCCGTATGACTGATGCCACCGAATTCGAGGACATCCCTACGACCACCCTCGCCGATCTGCTCGGCCACGAGCAGGTGTTGGACCTCGGCGTCCGGGCGCTGTGGGGGCCGATGTCGCGTCTCGCCGGGCCGGCCTTCACCGTGCGGTGTCCGCCCGGCGACAATCTCATGCTGCACGCGGCCGTCTACCGTGCCGAGCCCGGTTCGGTCGTCGTCGTGGAGTCGGGGGATGTGGAGTACGCGCTCGCCGGGGGGAACGTCTGTGCCGTCGCGCAGGGGCGCGGGATCGCCGGGTTCGTCGTCGACGGGGTGATCCGGGACATCGGGGAGGTACGGGCGGCCGGGTTCCCCGTGTTCGGGCGGGGGGTCGTGCCGATCCCGGGGGTCAAGAAGACCGTACTGCCGTTGAACGAGCGGGTGCGGTGCGGGGGCGTCGCCGTCGACGCCGGGGATGTCGTGGTGGCCGACGAGGACGGGGTCGTGGTCGTGCCGGGTGCGCGGCGGGCCGAGGTGCTCGCGGGGGCGTTGGCTCGGTTGGTTCAGGAGGGCGACGAGAGCCTTGACGAGTGGGAGGCCGCACATCGCGCCCGGGTCGACGAGCTGCTGCGCGCGGGCGGGTTCGAGGGGTGACGTGCGGGGCGTAGGGGAGGAATGGCTGACAGGCGTGGCGTAGGAGCGGATTGTGTCCGATCCTGGTGGCGATGCTCCTCTTCCTCGATGTCGACGGGACGCTGCTCCCCTTCGGTGCGTCGCGGCCCTACCCGGTGTACGAGCCGGGATTCGCGCCGCCGGCGGCGGCCGCCCCGCCTCTGCTGACCCGGATCGACCCCTCGCTCGGGCCGCGGCTCGCCGCGCTGCGGTGCGAACTGGTGTGGGCGACGACCTGGATGGACAACGCGAACGTGTGCGTCGCGCCCTGGCTCGGGCTGCCCCAACTCCCCCTGGTGGACTGGCTCGACCCGCCCGAGGAGAGCGAGAGTGCGGCCGGCGGCCGCCTGCACTGGAAGACCCGGTCGCTCGTCGCCTGGGCCGCCGGCCGGCCTTTCGTCTGGGTCGACGACGAGATCCGGGACGCCGACCGCGACTGGGTCACCGCCCACCATCCCGAACGGGCCCTGTTGCGACGCGTCGACCATCGGTACGGGATCACGGGCGCGGACTTCGATGCCATGGAGGCGTGGCTGGCGGTCAACCGGTAGCGGGGGGTGGGGAGTTGGGGCTCCTTGGGGTGGTCAACCGTCAGAACGGGGGCTCGTCGTACGACAGTTGCCGCAGCCACTTCGCACTCGCCGTCGCGCCCGCCGCCCGCGTCTCGTCGGACGCGCCCGGGAAGTGCCGGCCCCACGAGACCGCGCGGCCGACGGCACCGAGCCGTCCCGCCAGGGTGAGTGCGCGGCGAAGTTCCTTGCCGGTACGGCCATTTGCCGTCCAGGGTTCCAGGTAGGCGTCGCGCAGGCGGGGCAGGGCTTCGGGGCCGTAGCGTTCGGTGACCCGCCCCGCGGGGACCAGGAAGCTGCAGAACGGGTGGGAGACGGCCGCGTCGCCCCAGTCGAAGAAGGTGTAGCGGCCGGGCTCCGGGTTGAACAACTGGCCGTCGTGCAGGTCGGAGTGGTCGAGTGAGTCGGGGATGCCCAAGTCGGCCAGTTCTTCGGACCAGTTGAGCAGGCGCGGCCGTAGGGCGCGCAGGCTGGTGGGATCGAGGTCGGGGGCGGGTTTCCGTAGCGCCGCTGTCTGTTCCATGACCGACCCGATGAACTCCACTGTCTCGTCGAAGACTTGGGGCAGGGCCTTGGTCCTCGCGCTGGGGACACCGAGTTGTTCCAGGTCCTTGGTGTACGGGACGAGGGCGCGCTGCATCGTGGCGTACTGGCGCAGCGGTTCCTCCCAGGCGCGGGGGTCGGTGGGGGTGCGGTCGAGGACCTGGTGGAAGAGTTCGCCGCCGTCGGGGAGCAGGGACCAGCCGCGGTCGGCGTCGACGGCGAGGGGTTCCAGGACGTACTCCGGGACCCAGCGGGCGAGTGCGGCGGTGAGCGGTGCCTCGAAGGCGCCGGCGGGGGGATTGGCCTTCAGCCACACGGCGGCATCGGTGGTGCCTTCGACGGGGATGCGGACCAGGACGGACCAGGGGCGCAGGCGTACGCCCCGGCGGACTGTCCCGCTCTCGCGCAACCCCCTCGCCGCGAGCTCGCGGGCGGCCCAGCCGAGGACCTCGTCCCGCCAAGTCGCCTGGTCCCAGGGCGTCTTGGCGCCCTCGTGCTGACCTCGGTCCATGACCGCCCATGTGTCGTCGTCGTGCATCGGGTCATTCCAGCAGCGGGGCCGCCCGGGTTCCATCGATTTCCGCGCGGTAGCGTGCCGATCATGGCGGACTGGGAGCTACGGCCCGCGTCGGCCGCCGATGTCGAGGCGATCGCCGAGCTGCGTGCCGTCGTACTGCGCGGTGACCTGGAGCGGCTCGGCCGGTACGACGCGCGGCGGGTGCGGCAGCGGTTGCGGGACGGGTTCGAGCCGGGGTGCACCTGGGTGATCGAGGCGGGCGGGGAGTTCGCCGGGTGTGTGGCGCTACGGCCGGACGCGGACGCCCGTTGCCACTGGCTGGAGCATTTCTATGTGGGCGCGCAACACCAGGGGCGCGGGATCGGTTCCGCGGTGCTGGGGGAGCTGCTGGGGCGGTGCGACCGTGACGGTGTCCGCGTCGTACGGCTGAATGTGCTGCGGGGGAGTCCGGCCCGGCGGTTGTACGAGCGACACGGGTTCGCCGTCGGGACCGAGGACGCGGTGGACGTTTTCATGGTGCGGGCACTGCCCGCCTGAACTACGGCTTCGGCCTACGCCGTGACGTTCGCGGGGGCTGTGTCGTCGTACGGGTATGAACACAGGAATCCGGTACGTCAGCCTCGGTCTGCTGGCCGTGGTCAGCCTGTACACAGGGCTGTGGGCCTACTTCTCGCCTACGGGGTGGTACGCGAACTTCCCCGGACTCGGGCTGAGTTGGCTGCCCCAGCTGGGCCCCTACAACGAACACCTCGTCAAGGACGCGGGGGCGATGTTCCTCGCGCTGGCCTGCCTGACGCTCATCGCGCTGCGCCAGGTACGGAACACCCGGCTGGTGCAGACGACGGGTGCGGTGTGGCTGGTCTTCAACGTGCTGCACTTCGGCTATCACGTGCAGCACCTCGACATGTACGGCACGCGCGACCAGGTGCTGAGTGTCGTGTCCCTGGGCACGCTCATGCTGCTCGCGGCGGTGCTGCTGGTGCCGACGTTTCCTGGACGGCGCGGTGACACCCGGTGAAGGGGGGCGATCAGACCCTTGCGGTACTGGATCCACGCCTCGTCGCAGGGGCGGGTCTGACACGAGGGCGGCAGCCGCTGTCCTGTCTCAGATAAGTGTGGGCACGAGAGGGCTCTGACCTGCGATGCCTAGAGTTGAGTGGGACGGCTACGGGAAGTCCGTCCCGGTTGAGCGTGGGCACCCATTCATCAGCACCGTTGTAACTGTCGGCTTCCTTGTTGTGAGTGGGAGCTTCAGGAGTGTCTGGCGACTGGAGCCTCTCCTCGTTGTGGTCCCGTAACCCCTGTTCAGGGCGAGGCCATGTATCCGGGGGCGGGCTTCGCTCAGTTGTCGGCGACGGCGATGTCTAGGAGTTGTTGATGGAGTCCGGGGCGCGCGAAAAGCGCGGCTCCGGTGTCGGTCCGGTGCTGGCCGGCGAGATCGCTGAAGGTGCCGCCCGCTTCTTGGACGATGGGAATCAGAGGAGCGATGTCCCACGGGCCGGCTCCCAGGAGGAGGAAGGCGTCCAGCTGACCGGTCGCGACGAGAAGGGCGCCATGGCAGGTGCCGGACCCGGTGGAGGGTTTGCGGGGCGCTGGCGCGGCGGGATCCGCTGTGGTCCAGTCCAGCAGCGGCCGGACCTGCGTGACGCCCCGGGCGAGTCTCGCGGCCGCGGCGCGTTCTTGCTGGTTCAGTCTGGACGGAGGTGGCCAGATGCCGATGGCTGCGTTCTGGGCACTTCCGCCTTGGGTGAGGGTCAACCGGTGTGCCGGTGCGTCCGGGGTGGAGGGGCATGGCCCTGTCCAGGAGCCCGAGTCTGGCCTGGCCCACCACCGACGGCCCAGGGCAGGGGCGGAGACCATGCCCAGGGTGATGCGGCCGTCCTCCTCCAGGGCGATCAGTGTGCTCCACTCCGGTTCGCCGGCGAGGAAGCTCGCGGTGCCGTCGATGGCGTCGATGATCCAGCGCCGTGTGCCGTGTCCATGGGCACCGAACTCCTCACCGATGAACGCGTCGCCGGGATACTCCTGGCGGATCAAGGAGCGAAGGACGAGTTCGATCTCCCGGTCGGCATCAGTGACAGGGCTGCCGTCGCTCTTAGCCCGGGATTCGATGGTGGCGCTCGAGAAGTAACGTCGGGCGATGGCATCCGCCTCATCGGCTAGGCGGTGCACCAGTTCCAGGTCTACCAGGTCCGTCACGAGGCTGCCCTTCCCACAGTGGTCCGCCGGTAAGCTCCGCACGGACCGTGTAGACGCGGTGACATCATCAAGGGGTGGCTGCTGTGATCACGGCCTCGGAGCCGTCCTGGATTTCTCCCTTCACCGGACTGAACCCGCGCTGCTTCGCCAAGTTGGTGACCGCACTGCGCCGCGAGGGCGCCGACAGAGGCCGGACGGGCCGACCGTGGAGCCTGCCGCTGGACGACCGCGTTTTGCTGGTCACGGCCTATTGGCGTACGACTGCTGGCTTCACCTGGCTGGGCAGGGTGAGTTGGTACGTGGAGGGAAAGACGCCGCGCCAGTGGCCGGAAGCAGGAAGAATCATGGTGTGAACCCAGCCTCCGACTTGAGCGAAGCCGATCAGCTCCTTCTTCAATTGGTCTACGACTTGATGGGTCAGCGCGGAGCGTGGCCCACCTTCACGGCGGTGGATTTGCGGGCCGACCGTGATCTCGGAGTCGAGGACGCACAGGCCGCCCTTGTTGGTGTCCCGCCTGGCTATCTCTCCCGGCCTTGGCAATCCTTCGGTTTCTCCGACAACGACGAAGTTCGGCTCACGCTGAGGGGCGTGGCTACCTGCGACGGTGGTGCAGAGGATCTAGCGCTGCTTACGCAACTCGTTGCCTGGCTCGTGAAGATTGAAAGTGAGGATGCCTCGGGTGGTGAAGAGCCACTCTTGGCGAAGAGTGAGGACTTTGCCGCCTACCTGGAGCTGCCATTGAGGGAGGCCCTTCCCGATGGCACGGAACTGGAGCCCGCAGTCGAGTCTGGTGGCACGGAGCAGCCTGAACCAGCGACGGAGGTTGTGACCGCACGAGCGACGATGTCGCGGGTCCGAGTGCTGGCTGATCTTCTTCCCCACTTCTGGGGAGGTGCTGGCTGGAGCCAGGATGAACCGTGGTTGTGGCAGTACACGGTCGATCGCCGGCGTCTGCGCCCCTACCGCCATGTAAGGGGAGTGGACGCCCTGCTGGAGTATGCCGAGTCCCATGAACGCGCGCACACGGCTGTTGCGGCGTGGACAGACAGCTCAAGCGCATACGAGAGTCCTTTCCCGGTCGAGACAGGAGCCGCTACTCCCGCCGGAGGCAGCGACCTGGATGTCCTTCTGACGATGCTTCGTGAGGAGGTCACTGAGGCCAGCGCAGATCTGGTTCGCATGAACCGCTTCGATGACGCCATCTTCGCCGCTTTTCGGCGCGTCGAACACGAGCTCCAGCAGCGGACGGGAAACTCTTCGATCGGCAATGACCTGATCAAGCTTGCCTTCCTGGAGCGGAAGGATCCGATCAGGATCACGGAGCGCGAGAAGGATAAGGACCGGCTAGTGGAGCTGTTCGGCGGCGCCATTGGCTTGTTTAAAGGAGACCGGTCACACAAGGACCGCCCCTTGCTGCCGTGCCGGTCGCGCCACGAGTGTCTGCGGCTCCTGGCTCACGCGAGTACCTTGCTGGACCTCTTGGATCGCGACATCGACTTGGCACCATCCGTCCGAGGTTACGAGCACCGCCAAGGCAGCACCCTCACCCTCTGGGTGGACCGAGCAGGCTCCCAAGTGGACGTTTGGCTGGACGAGGCGATCCGGCTGGACAAGCTCAGCTTTCAACCCGGAACCCTCGTTGTGGACGTTGCACGTGTCTCGCATGGCGAGCACCGTATCCACTTGGTTGAGGGGCATCGCCAAGGCGCGGCCCATACCGTGTGGCTCACCGGCGATCCCGGTCTGTCTTCGTGGTATCGGGTCATTGAAGTGAACGTGCCCTTGTATGGGGATGCACAGGGGCAGCACCAGCTCGACATCGCGGGCGTACGCCTCGCCTGTCTGGAGGGGGGCGTCGCCAGTGAGCGGGTCGTACCGACCCGAGAGGTATATCAGGTAGGCCATTACGTCAGCTGGCAATGGTCCAATACGGCATCGACCGCTGCCACCTGGGTTCGCGAGCGTGTAGGAGGGCCGCTGTGGCAGGTCTGGGATGCCTCCTTGCTCTTCGCAGGCCAGCCTGTTGCACCCGCTCACTCGCAGCGTCTGATGCGCATCAGCATGGAGCCCAGCCATCTGCGGCTCCGCAAGGGAGAAAAGGCTCCCCTGCGTGTGCTGGCACATTTCACCGATGGCACCGCAACCTGGACCGAACCATTGGATAATCCGCAAGTAGAGACCAGTGATGAGAAAATCATCACGTTCAAGGGTGGTGCTGTATTTGCGAAGACACCTGGGAGCGCCACGTTGCGCTGCTTGTACGCTGGCTGCTCCGCCGAGGCCACCGTCGAGATTGCTGCCTATCCACGTGGCACTGCAACTAAGCTGTTGACGGGTCTACCGCCCGTGGCGGGGATCGCTTGCACCTTGAAGGGCCTAGTCGTCAGTACACGCGGGACTGATTTGTGGAGAGCTGGGCTGGACGGGGTATACCGGCTGATCGCGGGGGTGCCTCAGCTGTTCCCGCAGGGGCGTGGAACTGACACCCTAGTTGCCCGAGATGATGGTGAGCTGGCAGTACGGCTATTGGGTAGTCGCATGATTCTGGTGCTCCATCATGGAGAAAAGGATGCCGATGAATACTGCAGCAGCCACATCGTCAACCCGGACTGCTCGGGTACACCGATGGCGTTCGTCTGGGATGACGAGGACCTAATCGTCGCCATGGATAGCGGCGCGGTACATCGCGTGGCTATGGACGGCGTGGCGACGCGGATCGCTTCGGTCGATGGCATTCCGCTGGCTGTGGCGCGTTCGAAGGGGGCTCTGTTGGTTCTGTGCGCTCCCAGCCTTGCTGCGGTTCCGCCGGATCGCTGGTGCTCGCTCTGGAACATCCCGCGTGACAAGGACCATGGCACCGATTTGCTGGCAGGCCAACGTGTCACCGGGCTCAACGGGTTGGCTTGTTTGGGAGAAGATATCTACGTGAGCGACTTCGACGGTGGTCGTGTTCTGCGTTTGAAGTCTGAGAACACCGGCGCCCTCATGACGATTAGTGAAGGTCTAGTAAATCCCGGCCAGTTGGCAGGAGATGCCCTTGGAGCTTTGTATGTTGCAGAGTTCGGTGGAGGCGCAGTGAGTCGTGTCCTCTCCTAGACGGTCGCATGTGTTTTCATCGTGCGGCGACTAGTATTTAGCCGCACTGGCGGCGTGATTCTCTGTGGAGTATCGCGCGACACGGCGTACGAAGGCGCCGATTTTACTGCGGAGCCCTCTGGTTTCTGACGTCTGCATGATGTGATTTTCGGGGAGCCGTCGTTTGAGCTCTGTGAGGAACTGCTCGACGTCCGCCGGATACATACTGCGCTCAAGCAGAGATCGCCATTTCGGGGTGGTGGCCATGGTTATGACCGCGATGGTCTCGGGGTAAGCAGCGGCGAACAGTTCCGGTCCCCAGCGGGTGCGAGGCCCGGCGGCTCTGACCAGGGACGGCCGGCGGTTTATTGGGGTGTTGCGATAGTGCTGGCCAGCGAAGAGTTTCCAGAGAGGCAGTACTGCACGGTGGCATTCAGCGATTAGGTCGATACCGTGGTGACGGATGAGGCGGGAGTGGAGTTCCTGCGACCGGACAGTGGCGTCCATGCCGTGCAGGTCGGCTTGTTCGGCCGGGGAATTCACGGCTTCGCCGGTCCAGAGGCGGTGGCGTCGGCAGAGCTGACGGTGGATGTACGAATCCCAGATCTGGACCTGGTGCCCTCGTCCACGGGCGGCGGTGCAGCGCCGGCAGGCCCAGCGCCGTTTGACGAGAGGAGCCATCCCTGGTGGTGGAGACGAGTATCCGGTCTCGTGGAGCCAGCGGAGTTCCGGAAGGAAGTTCCGCAGACGTGCCGGGGACAGTCCGGTGAGGATGCTCAGCTCCTCGGCGGTGTTCTTGGTCCTGCTGTAGGGGTGGTAGAGCCACGGGGACGGATAGCGAATCTGGGACTCCCGGCTCCAGTTGGCCTCTGCGAGCTGTGCCCAGTAGGACGCGAGCGTCTCGTTCGGGACAGGGAGAACAGGCAGGGGCAAGGGGCGGAACAACGCGGGCCTGAACGCGGTGGTCATCCGGTCTCCCAATGAAGTGGGGAAGCCTGGCCGTCGTCGGTGGACTCACTGCTGTGGTCGATGCGGATCGCAGCGAGCGCAGATCGGGTGATGCGCTCGCTGCCGTCAAGGATCGCGGTGATGGCGGCGGCCCGGATGAGGTGGGAGAGGCTGCCGATCATTCCGCCGGTGCGCTGGTGGAGGTACTTCGACAGCCGCACTAATGTCCCTTCTTCGTGCCAGTGAAGACGCAGCGTGGCTTCGAGGCCTGCCACCAGAGATCGCCACTCGGAGGTCAGGGGGAAGGGGCCGGTGCGGATGAGGACGCAGCGACCTGCGAGCTGGCTGCCGCGGATGCCGGTGAACAACCCGGAGTGTTCCACGTTGATGCCTGCATAGACGAACGTGGCCGGCAGGTGCTCGGTGAAGTACTTCAGATGGTCGGACAGTTCCTCGCCCGAGGTCGTCGCGAGGTTCATCAGGTGGATCTCGTCGACCAACACCATGTCGGTTCGGGCCTCGATGAGGACTTGGCAGACGGCGCTGGTCACGTCGGTGGTGTTGTGACGCGCGGTGATGATCGGGAGGCCGAGGAATCGAGCGAATTCCATGGCGAGTTTGCGGGGAGAGCCCCGAGGCGGGGCGGTGATGTAGACAACCGGGATACGCCTGCTGTTCGGATAGCGCTGCTGGACACGCAGTTCGTGCAGTCGGCCGAGCTGCTTGAGCGCAGTCGTTTTCCCAGTCGTCCACTGGCCCGAGACGATCAGCCCCCGGCGGGCGCCGTGCTCTCGCTGGTTGAGCAGGGTCAGCAGGCGTCCCTGATGGGCGATGTCCTTGACGGTTGAGGTGCGGACGACTTGGAGCTCGGAGTGGTAAGAGATCCGGACTTCGTCATAAGTTGCTCGCAATGGCGGTTCCAGGGATTGCCATTGACGATGGGGCAGTAATTCGAAAACTGCGGGGTCGGCGTCCACGAAGTGGCGCCACCCGGCGAGCGTCGTGGACGGATCTTTGCGTTCCCCGTCGGGCTCCAGCACTGTGCCGGGATCGTTCACCACCACTGCTTTGCCTCCTTCCGAGCGTCGAAGATCTCCAGCGGGACGACCTCGGCGAGGTCCTCGTCACCGTCCTCCATGGGAGTGGGCAGAACGGGCGGCTCGGGCTCGTCAGTGGGGCGCGGCCAGGATGGTGGGGAAGTCGTCCGGGTGCGGGCGGCGACTTTGCGGTCCCGGCGGCTCCGGCGGGAGGAGGCCGAAGGCAGCTTCAAGGGCGTCTGCTCCGGCCCGTCGGCAGCCCGGTCCAGCAACGCGACGGCGGTCTGGGCGATCTCCGCCTCGGTTACCGCATCCGCGCCCCGCTGAGCGAGGATGAGCCGGGCGTGGTCCCAGGCCAGCTCACCCATCGGCATCGGGGCAGTGCGAAGGTGACGCCAGATCGCGGTGATCCAACCGCCCTGACGGTGGTTGCGTACCCAGACGCGAGAGATGTCGTAGGGGTCGTAATGCACGTCCCAGCCCCGGCCGTCGTCGCCCGTGCCGGACCGCTGACGGCGGAACGGGTTCAACTCCGCGCTGTCATAGGTCCGATGGTTGATGCGGACGCCGTAGGAGTTGATCGTCCGACGGCGCCGGGGCAGCAGCTCGATGTACTCCTCCGCGCTGAGCGCGACCGGGACGTGCCCAGCAGCCGCGACCAGCGCGGCGTACTTCTCGTTGGGACTCATCGCTTTGCCCGGCATCAGCGGGTCCCGCAGGCCCTCGTGCGGCCGGTTCTGCCAGATGACGATCCACTGCTGCAGCAGTTCCTGAAGCTGGTGAATCGACCAGACAGCCTCTGCCGCCGGATCGACGCCACGGTGCTCGGTGCTGCGTCCCTTGTGGCCGGGGAGGTGCTGGGCGAACATCGTGGCCACCGAGCCCAGAGTCTTCTCGATGTGCGGTTTGTCTGTAGGGGTGTCCGGGTGGCAGGGCTGGAAGGAGATGCCCAGAGCCTGGCAAGCCGAACGGAATGTGTCGGAGATATAGGCCTTGCCGCGGTCACAAACGATCGTCTCGGGCGTGATCACAGGGATGGCGGCGGCGTTGGCAAGCCGTTCATCGAGCGCGATGAGCGAGACGTGCGGGAGCACCGAACGGGACATCCTCAGCGCGTCCGCCCAGCCCGGCCGCATCGGCTCCGGTGTCATCGCCCGCGCCAGCAATAGCGCGGCATCCACGGCCTTCGTCGAGGGCCGCAGCACCGCCGCGGCAAGCGTGCGGGTCGCGATATCCACGATCCCGGTGAGCTCGACGGTGTCCACCGTGCCGTCGTCGTGGACGACCAGCACGTCCAGGGGAGTTGAGTCGATCTCCATCACCTCGCCTGGCCGGACTGTGGTGAGCTGGCCGAACATGCCATCCGGCTGCTTGGCCAGCGAGCGGCGGGTGCGGGCCGAGCCCAGGGTGTGCCGCCCGGAGGTGACAGCAGACAGCAGGCGGTAGAACGTGGTTCGGGACGGTAGCGGGACTACTCCCGACCCGTGCTCGGCATCCAGCTCGCGTTCCAGACGGCGCCGCAGCACCTGAGCGGACACCGTGGAGCGGCTGGTCTGGTCCTCCACCACCTTCCGCAGAGCGTCGACGACCCTCCGATCGACGCGGCCCGTGCCGTCCGAGACGGCCCGCAGCCGCCGGTCGACCAGCCCCAGTACCCCCTCATCCTCGAAACGGCGCCTCATCCTCTGGATCAGTGCCAGCGATGTGGTGTGCCCGGCCCCGGCCAGCTCGGCGGCCTTGGTCAGCTCCCGCTGCCGCAGCGACCTCACCGCTGGGTCGTACTCAGCCCGCACCGGGCCCTGCGGATCGTCCAACGGGCGGCCCGTGAGCATCTCCACCAGGTGCCGCTGCCACCACTCGGCTCGCTCGACCGCCTTGGCCGGAAGCCCCTCCAGCACGCCGGCCGCCGGGATGACCGTCCGCACCGAGGCGGGAGTGACCACCTCGAAGCCGGTTGAGGACAGCAGATGGGCCAGCATCACCACGCTCGCCGACTGGGCCTCGTCGACCAGCCGGACCGCAGTCCCCTCCAGCGCGGCCACCGTGTGCAGCCGCCCGTCGAACCGGACTGCATCACCCGCTCGCAGCAACCGTGGACGCGACGGCATCCCCGCCCCCTTCCCGCACCATGCCGAGCTGGACCCGCGAGTCCGCCGACAACAGCCCGGCCTCCAGATCCACGTTCAGGACCCGGCGCCAGAGCAGGTGGAACAGCACCGGCAGCACCGCGATCTGGTCACCCGTGTTCAGGGCCCCGGCCAGCAGCCCGCCGCCATCGGTGAACACCTTCGTCAGGCGGGCGGCGACATCCGGGCGGTGCACCCGCGGATGTCGGTAGCCGGCCAGCCACCGCACGTTCGCCATCAGCACCGCCTCCGGCGTCCCCACCCGCGCGAAGTCCCAGCCCACTGACCGGCAAGCCGCCGCCGTCACGGCGAACTTCTCCGCATCATCCGGCCTGATCCGCTCGTCCGGACGCACGTCCACCACCAAGCCCGTGCCGTCGGTGCGGCGCACGAAGAAGTCCGGCGTGTGCCGCACCCTTTTCCCGTCCGACCCGGCCCACGACAGCCGAAACGGCTGTGAGGCCATACCTTTCACCAGCGGATCGAAGTCGAGCAGCATCAGATGATCGCGCTCCAGCCACGACTCGTATCCCACATGACCACCACAGGTCGCCGACCAGTACCAGCCGCACCAGTTGCCCTGACCTCGGAAGGCCGGGAAGCGACGCTCAGGCCGTACCGACTCGAACGGGACCGACCACAGCCGTCCCAAAGACCCTCGCTCACGGACCCCGGCCGCGCTGACGTACTCCAGCTCGACACCCTCCGCCGATACCTCGCACACACCCATCCGGGCCTCCGGTACGACGCCGACCAGCCACCTCGACCGTAGAAGCGCCGTGACCGCCGTACCTACACAAGACCGGAACCCTCCAGAACTTGCCTACACATGACCGGGACACAGCCGCACATGCCTACAGAAGAGCGGGACTGCCTACACATCACAGAGACAGGACAGCCGCACCCCCGCCATCACACCGAGTGGCGCAGCACACTTTTGCAAGCAGGTGCTTGCAATAGTTAGCAGAGGTGGTGCAAGGTGGAGGCATGGCAACGCTCAACGTCGGCAATCTCGGGGAGTATCTGCGTGAGCAGCGGCGCAACGCGCAGCTGTCTCTGCGGCAGCTCGCCGATGCCGCCGGGGTGTCGAATCCGTATCTGAGCCAGATCGAGCGCGGGCTGCGCAAGCCGAGCGCGGAGGTGTTGCAGCAAGTAGCCAAGGCGCTGCGGATCTCCGCCGAGACGCTGTACGTGCGAGCCGGCATCCTCGACGCCGAGCGGGACCGGGACGAGGTCGAGACGCGTGCCGTCATCCTCGCCGATCCCACGCTCACCGAACGGCAGAAGCAGGTGCTGCTTCAGATCTACGAGTCCTTCCGCAAGGAGAACGGGTTCGAGATCGCCGACGGGGGCGAGGCCATCGGCCCCGGTGTTGCCGACGGCGGCGACAGTGCCGCGCCGCACGAGACCGCCGGCTGACCCGCGGACGTACAACACAAAACCCTCAGCTGATAGCAACCGGGAGGACCATCACCATGGCCATCACCGATGACCTGCGCAAGACCCTGAGCGACCCCACCCCCCTCTACTTTGCCGCCGGCACCGCCGACCTCGCGCTCCAGCAGGCCAAGAAGGTGCCCGGCCTGGTCGAGCAGCTGCGTGCCGAGGCGCCGGCCCGGATCGACGCCGTGCGCGGCACCGACCCGAAGGCCGTGCAGGAGAAGGCCGCCGCCCGTGCCAAGGAGGCCGGTGCCAAGGCCAAGGAGGCGCAGGAGACCTTCCAGACCAAGGTCAACGAGTTCATCACCAGCCTCGACGGTGACTTCAAGAAGCTCAGCAGCACCCTCGACGCCGACCTGAAGAAGTTCGGCGAGTCCGCCCAGGACTTCGCGCTGCGCGGTGTCGGCGTCGCCGCCGAGTACGCCGTCAAGGCCCGCGAGGCGTACGAGAAGGTCGCCGAGCACGGCGAGCAGGCCGTGAAGACCTGGCGCGGCGAGGCCGCTGACGAGATCGAGGAACTGGCCGTCGCGGTCGAGCCCGACCCCGAGCCGGTCGTGGTCAAGACCGAGCCCGCGCCCGCCCCGGCCCCCGCCGCTGCCGCCCCCGCTCCGGCGAAGAAGGCCGCCGCGAAGAAGGCCCCGGCCCGCAAGACCACCGCCAAGAAGACGACTCCGCCCGCCAAGTAACACGTACGGGTGATCAGTAACGGGTCGGGCACTCCACGAGTGCCCGGCCCGTTCTTCGGGTAGCGGGAATCCGGTTGCCGGTACGGTGACCGCGTACGGACGAGTCGAGTCGGGTGGTGGACGTAGTGCTGATGCAGGGCTTCACAGGGTTCATGTGGCTGTTGAGTACCGCCCTGATCGTTTTCAGCGGCTTCGCGCTGGTCGACGCGGCCACGCGTCGCGAGGACGCCTACCGCGCCGCGGACAAGAAGACCAAGCCGTTCTGGCTGATCGTCCTGGGGCTCGCCTTCGTGGTGAACCTCATCTTCAACATCCTGTCGTTCCTGCCGATCATCGGCCTCGTCGCGACCATCGTGTACATGGTCGACGTACGCCCGGCCCTCCGCGGCCTCCCCGGCGGCGGCCGCAGCCGCAGAGGCGGCTCCAGCAGCGACGGCCCCTACGGCCCGTACAACGGCGGCCGCTGAAGCCGTACGGCGATCACCCACTCGACCGTTCGCCGCGGAGTCAGGGCGTCACAGAGTCACGGCGTCCGGTCCAGGAGCAGTACCGCCACGTCGTCCGTCAGCTCGCCGCCGTTGAGGTCGCGGACCTCGTTGACCGCCGCCCGGAGCAGTTCCTCGCCCCGCAGGCCCTCGGCGAGCTGGCGGCGGACCATGGCCACCATGCCGTCCTGGCCGAGCCGTTCGCGGCGGCCCTCGCCGATCCGGCCCTCGATCAGGCCGTCGGTGTAGAGCATCAGGCTCCACTCGGCGCCCAGTTCGACCTGCGTCCGGGGCCAGCGGGCGCCGGGGAGCAGGCCGAGGGCGGGGCCGTTGTTGTCGTAGGGGAGGAGTTCGGCCGGGCGGCCGGGGCAGGCCAGCAGCGGGGACGGGTGACCGGCCAGGCAGAGGCCCGCGCGGCGGCCGTCGGGGGCGATGTCGACCGTGCAGAGCGTCGCGAAGATCTCGTCGTCGGAGCGCTCGTGCTCCAGGACCTGCTGCAGCGTGCCGAGCAGCTGGTCGCCGCAGAGACCCGCCAGGGTGAGCGCGCGCCAGGCGATGCGGAGTTCCACGCCGAGCGCGGCCTCGTCGGGGCCGTGGCCGCAGACGTCGCCGATCATCGCGTGCACGGTGCCGTCGGGGGTGCGCACGGTGTCGTAGAAGTCGCCGCCGAGCAGCGCGCGGGAGCGGCCGGGGCGGTAGCGGGCGGCGAAGCGCAGCGGGGAGCCCTCCAGGAGGGGCGTGGGCAGCAGGCCGCGTTCGAGGCGGGCGTTCTCCTGGGCGCGCAGCTTGGACTCGGTGAGCTTGCGCTCCGCGCGGTCGGAACGTTTCCGCTCCACCGCGTAGCGGATCGCGCGGCTCAGCAGCCGGCCGTCCAGCTCGTCGCGGAAGAGATAGTCCTGGGCGCCCACGCGGACCGCCTCGGCGCCGCGCTCGGTGTCGCCGGACGCGGTGAGGGCGAGCACGGCGTGGTGCGGCGCGAGCCGCAGTACGTGCCTGAGTACGGCGAGCTCGTCGTCGGTGCCGTCCCCGGCCCGGGCGGGCGCGGGCAGCGCGAGGTCCAGCAGGATGCAGTGGACGTCGTCCGTGAGCAGCCGCTCGGCCTCGGTGAGGTTGCGGGCGGTGCGGACCCGGATCGGCTTGCCGGTCGGGTCGAGCAGCTCGGGCACGACCGGCGAACCGCCGGGGTCGTCCTCGATCATCAGCAGGGTGAGGTGACCGGTCGGGGTGCCGTAGGCAGGGGCCTGGGCGTGGGCAGCGCTGGGCACGGCGTCGGCCGGGCGGTTGTCCGCCTTGCCGTCGTCGGTCTTGTCGCCCGCCTTGTCGGCGGTGACCGTGTCGTCGTCGACCGTGTCCTGCGTGCGCGGAGCCTCCGTGGCTCCGGATACGGCTCCGGACACGGCCGTGGAGGCGGCTGCGGAGCTGTCTCCGGTGAGGCCTCCGGAACTGTCTCCGGAGGGGCCGCCGATCGCGGGCCCGGTCTGCGCCTGACCACTTTCCGCGGCCGGGACCGCTCTCTGCCGCGGTATGGGTGCGGGCATCGTCCTGGTTCCTTCCCTCCCCCCGAGGGCACGGCGGGGCGAGGGACCTCGACCCACCGACGGGGACCATAGCGGTAGTGGGCGCCGTAAAGGAATGGTGTGAGACACGTCGCCTGGCAGGCGGCCAGTGTCATATGCCGTGATCCGTACCGCAGTTGGGCAGGGTGGCCCTCACCTGGGGATGACGAAGGTCACGCCGGGCGGGTGTTTGGCGCGGAGGCCGCGTGCGCCAGGTCACGTGGCCCCGGTCACCGGCCGGGCCCCGCTCGTCAAGCGGACGTATCACGCATCCGGGCGCACAACACCCAATATCGGCATCGAACCCGCCCCCGCGACCGTCACCGTCCGCCCCGGCCGCGGGGCGTGGATGATCGCGCCGTCGCCGATGTACATGGCGACATGGCTGGCGTCGTCGAAGTAGATGATGAGGTCGCCGGGGCGCATGTCCTTCACGGCGACGTGCGGGAGCTGCTTCCACTGCTCCTGCGAGGTGCGCGGGATCGGGTGGCCGGCGCTCGCCCAGGCCTGTGAGGTCAGCCCCGAGCAGTCGTACGTCGACGGGCCCTCGGCGCCCCACTCGTACGCCTTGCCGAGCTGGGCCGTCGCGTAGGCCACCGCCACCTTGTCCGCCGCGGACGCCTTGCCGCTGACGTCCTTGAGGGCGCCGGAGTCGAGCCACGCGGTCTGCGCCTTCAGCGCGGCCTGCTGCTCCAGCTTCGCCAGCCGCTCCTTCTCCTGCTTCTCCAGCTGGGACTCCAGCTTCTCGGCCGCCGCGATCTGGGTCGTGACCTTCTTCTTGGCGGTGGCCTTGGCCTGGCGGTTCTTCTCCAACTGCTGCCACTGGGCGGAGGCGTCGGCGGTGTACTGCTTCAAGTCCTGCTGGGTGCGGGTCAGTTCGGCGATCAGGCCCTTGGTGGCGCGCTGGCCCTGGAGCACCCGGCCGGTACCGTCCAGGAACGCCTGCGGGTTGTCGCTGAGCAGCAACTGCGCCTCGTCCGGGAGCCCGCCCGTGCGGTACTGGGAGCGGGCCGCGGCACCGGCGCGGTCCTTCAACTCGTCCAGCTTCTCCTGGCCCTCGACGATCTTCTTGGCCAGCTCGACGATCTCCGCGGACTGCTTCCGCGCCTGCTCCTCGGCCGCGTTGTACGCGTCCGTGGCGACGGCGGCGTCGTGGTAGAGCGCGTCGAGCTTCTCGCGTACGGCCTCAAGGTCCTTGTTGGTCACGGGGGTTGGGGACGCGGTCGCGGACGGGGTCGACGAAGGGGTCGGCGCAGGGCTCGCGAACGCGGTGCCGGGTGCCGCGAGTACGGTGACCGCGCAGACGACCGTGATGGCCGTCGTGATCAGGGCCCGCCTGCCCGTTCCCATACCCCTGCCCCCACATCCACATCTGCCGTACCGGTATCTGATTGACCGTCAGTAACTTACGGACGCCTGGGGGATCGTGCCATGTCCCTGCAGAAAACGACAGAGGTAGTACTTCCCGTACTTCTTCCCTTTCCTTCCAGGTCATGAGCTGTGACGAATGGCCGCCGGAGATCGTTCCCCGCAGCCGACACCCGCAACCGGATTCACCCGCGTGGAGCCAACGCCCCCCAGGTCACGGTCACTTCGCCCTGCCGCCAGCGCACCGGTCCGTCCGTCACCGGCCAGTCGGCGGTGAGGTCCCGCACCGCGCGGATCCAGCGCTGGCGGGCGCCGTAGGAGGCGTAGGGCGCGGCGGCGGCCCACGCGCGGTCGAAGTCGCGGAGGAAGGCGTGCACCGGTTCGCCGGGGACGTTGCGGTGGATGAGGGCCTTCGGGAGGCGTTCGGCGAGGTCGGACGGCCGCTCCAGGGAACCGAGCCGCGTCGCGAAGGTGACCGTGCGCGGCCCCTCAGGCCCGAGCGCGACCCACACGTGCCGCCGCCCGATCTCGTCACAGGTCCCCTCGACGAGCAGCCCGCCGTGGGAGCCCCCGCCCGCCGGCGCGAGCCGCCCGCACAGCCGCGCCCACACGTCGGCGACCTGCGCCTCGTCGTACTGCCGCAGGACGTTCGCCGCGCGGATCAGCAACGGCCTTTGCGGCACCGGGATCTCGAACCCGCCGTGTCGGAAGGCGAGCCCCTCCCGCTCGTACGGTTTCGCCGCCGTGACCCGCGCCGGTTCGATCTCGACACCGACCACGCGCGCGTGCGGGGCGACGGTGCGGAGGCGTTCCAGCAGTTCTACGGCCGTCCAGGGTGCGGCGCCGTAGCCCAGGTCGACCGCGACGGGATCGACGGCCCGCCGCAGCTCGGCGCCGTGCGTCGCCGCGATCCAGCGGTCCATACGGCGCAGCCGGTTGGGGTTGGTCGTGCCGCGCGTCACCGTTCCCACGGGGCGGGGGGTCGTCGCGCGGGCTGTCATACGTACGAGGGTAGGCGGCACGGGACGAAGGGCGCCGCACGGGCACCGGCCGACGTTGTCGGTGCGAGTCCCGTCCCGTTGTCAGTGCCGCCTGGCAGGATCGGAGATCAAGTCGACCGAGGGTGAGGCGGGACCGATGAAGGTGCTTGTCGGCGACGAAGTGCAGGTCGACTACGGCCAGATATTCGTGGAGAGCGGTGAGGACGTCAGCGACCCGCACGACGCCTTCGCCGGGCAGGCGGGGATGCTGTTACTTCTGACCGGTCTGCGCATCGGCGGCGTCGACTTCACCGCCGAGCTGCACGACAGCCGGCCCGAGCTGGACGAGACGTGGGAGGAGATCGTCGAGGTCCCGTTCCGGCCGGTGTCGGAGGAGACGGTGCTGCGGCAGTGGAACGGGAAGAACCGGTGGGAGCTGGAGCTGGGGGAGCGGGACTACCGCGTGCGGTACTCCGCCATCGGCATGGACGCGGGCCGCAGCAAGGACGTCCGGGAGGACGACGAGCCGCCGACCGACGACCGGTACCTGCTCCAGATATGGCCCGCCGCGCCCGAACCGGCCCGGCTGCTCAAGCAGACCGGCCGCACGGCCGCGAACTGGCATGCCTTCGCGACGTCGCCGGTGGGCTGACCGCCTGGACGGACACGGCCACGAACACGGCCGGAGTGGGGCGAGCACCCGGCACGCCCCATCCGCAACGCACCCTCGCCTCGAACGGTTGAGCGATCCCCGGCAATGGCTGGGTAAAATCCCCATGCGCCGGAATGAGACTCCCGCCCCCTGACGTTGCACAGCCTTGGAGGGAACCGCACGCCCTCCCTCAGGCATGCCCGCAGCGAGGAGGAACGCCACGTGAGCCAGTACGGCAGCAGGCTCGGACGGCGCTCCGCGGCCTCGTCCGCCCGGCTGCGGCTGCACCGCAAACCCCGCCGGATCGCCATGCTCTCCGTGCACACGTCTCCGCTGCACGAGCCCGGCACCGGCGACGCCGGCGGCATGAACGTCTACATCGTGGAGCTCGCGCAGCGCCTCGCCGCGATCAACATCGAGGTCGAGATCTTCACGCGCGCCACCACGGCCGTCCTCCCCCCGACCGTCGAGCTGGCGCCCGGCGTGCTCGTCCGGCACGTCGACGCGGGCCCGTACGAAGGTCTCGCCAAGGAGGAACTCCCCGCCCAGCTCTGCGCGTTCACGCACGGAGTGATGCAGGCGTGGGCCGGCCACCGCCCCGGGTACTACGACCTCGTCCACTCGCACTACTGGCTCTCGGGTCACGTCGGCTGGCTCGCCGCCCAGCGCTGGGGCGTCCCCCTCGTGCACGCCATGCACACCATGGCCAAGGTCAAGAACGCCAGCCTGGCCGACGGCGACACCCCCGAACCCGCCGCCCGCGTCATCGGCGAGACCCAGATCGTCGCCGCCGCCGACCGCCTCATCGCCAACACGGCGGAGGAGGCCGACGAACTCGTACGGCACTACGCGGCCGACCCCGCCAAGGTCGCCGTGGTGCACCCCGGCGTGAACCTCGACCGCTTCCGCCCCGCGGACGGCCGAGCGGCGGCCCGCGCCCGCCTCGGCCTCCCGCAGGACGCCCTGATCCCGCTCTTCGCGGGCCGCATCCAGCCCCTGAAGGCGCCGGACGTCCTGCTGCGCGCGGTCGCCGTGCTCCTCGACGAGCGGCCCGAGCTGCGCTCGAACATCGTCGTGCCCGTCGTCGGCGGCCCCAGCGGCAGCGGGCTCGCCAAGCCCGAGGGCCTGCAGAAACTGGCCGCACGGCTCGGCATCGCGGACGTCGTACGGTTCCGCCCGCCGGTAGGGCAGGAGCAGCTCGCGGACTGGTTCCGGGCCGCGTCCGTACTGGTCATGCCGTCGTACAGCGAGTCCTTCGGGCTGGTCGCCATAGAGGCGCAGGCGGCCGGTACGCCGGTGCTCGCGGCCTCGGTCGGCGGCCTCCCGGTCGCCGTGCGCGACGGCGAGACGGGCTTCCTGGTGCAGGGCCACGATCCCGCCGCCTACGCGCGCGTGCTGCGCACCCTCGCCGACGACCCGCACCTCGCGCCCCGCATGGGCGAGGCCGCCGCCCGGCACGCCCAGTGCTTCGGCTGGGACACCGCGGCCGCCGCCACGGCGGACGTCTACACGGCGGCGGCGCAGGCCCACCGCCGTCACGTACGCTCGCACCATGGGTGAGGCAGCAGCGGACCAGGAGCGGGCGGCGCAGGTCATCGAGGGTTTCCTCAAGGGCGCCGAACTCGACTGGGAGAGCCCCGAGTCGGGCACGTTCGTGGTCAAACTCCCCGGTACCCGCAAGCTGTCGACGACCCTCTCCCTCCTCGTCGGCCGCCACTCCCTCTCGCTCAACGCCTTCGTCATCCGCCACCCCGACGAGAACGAGACGGGCGTCCACCGCTGGCTCCTTGAGCGCAACCTCAAGCTGTACGGCGTGAGTTACGCCGTCGATCAGCTCGGTGACGTGTACGTCACCGGCCGGCTGCCGCTGTCCGCCGTCACCGAGTCCGAGATCGACCGCCTCCTCGGCCAGGTCCTGGAGGCCGCCGACGGCAGCTTCAACACCCTCCTGGAACTGGGCTTCGCCTCCGCGATCCGCAAGGAGTACGCGTGGCGGGTGTCTCGGGGTGAGTCCACGCGGAATCTGGACGCGTTCACGAATCTGACCCAGCGGCCGACCAACTGATCTCGTCTCACCCCCTTTCGTTGTCCCCGGGCGCCGTGGCATGCTCACCGCCAGCACATTTCTGAACGTCGTTCACATCCATGAAGAGCCTTGCGGGAGGACGTACGTACATGAGCCACACCCGTCTCACCAGACGAACCCTGCTCGGAAGCACGCTGGCCTTGGCGGTCCCCCTGCCGAAACAGGGACCCGGGGGACCCGAAGGGTTTGGGGGTGAAGTCCCGTCCCTCTGGCGGGAGTTCACCCGCACCCCCTTCACTCACCCGCAGATTCCGTACATCGGCAGGGCGGGCTGCCGCACCCGGCGCAGGGGAGGCCACTCGCTCGTCCTCGACGTCCGTCGCTACGGAGCCGTAGCGGACGGCACGACCGACTCCGCCCCCGCGATCAACCGTGCCATCGCCGCTGCCGGCAGGGCCGGCGGTGGCACGGTGCTCATCCCGCCCGGCACCTTCCGCATCGACGACGTGATCCGCGTCGGTCACTCCGGGGTCGTCCTGCGGGGCGCCGGCAGCGACCGTACGAAGCTCTACGCGACGAAGAACCTGACGGAGCTGATCGGTGTCTACGGCTCCCGCTACGGCGGCGACAAGTCGTCCTGGTCCTGGGCGGGCGGCCTCATCTGGCTTGCCCCGACGGCCCGTTGGGACTCCCTGGTCGCCGCGATCAGGGCGAAGGCGTGGCCCTTCGAGGGCTGGACCGGCAACAGGCGTGACGAATGGCGGCAGTTGACGACGATCGAGCCCGCGCGGCAGGGCGCGTGGACGGTGACGGTGGCGGACACCTCACAACTGAGGCCGGGCGGACTGGTGTTGCTCCGCCTGGCCGACGACACCGCCCACACTCTCCTCCAGCACATGGCGGGCGGCGGCCCCGGCCCCGAGGCGTACTACTGGGACGACAAGACCAAGCTCCTGTCGTACGTCCCCTACGAATGGCTCGTCCGCATCGCGCACGTCCACGGCCGCAAGGTGACACTCGAACGCCCGCTGCCCCTCGACATCCGCCCCGAGTGGAACCCCCAATTCACCACCCACGTCGAGGAGTTGACGGGCGCGGGAGTGGAAGGCCTCACCCTGGAGGCTGTCGAGACCCCACAACAACCGCACCTCCTCGACAAGGGCTACAACGGCGTCGTCCTCCAATGCGCCTACGACTGCTGGCTCGACGACGTGACGGCCCGTCATGTGGACAACGGCTTCGGGCTGGTGGCGGCGTCGGCGTGCACGCTGCGCGGTACGACGGTGGCGGGCCGCGGCTCCCACCACCCCTACTTCTGCCGCGAGGGCTCGCACGACAACCTCATCGAGGACTTCACCATCGAGGAACGCACGGTCCCGGCCCCGGCCAACACCCAGCTCCACGGCATCAACGTCGAGGGCCTGTCGTCGTACAACGTCTGGTCGCGCGGCGACATGCGCATGGGCACCTTCGACAGCCACCGCGGCCTGCCCTTCGCCGACGTCCGCACCGACATCACGGTGAACAACGACGGCCGCCACGGCGGCGACGCGAGCGCCGGTCCGCTCTTCGGCGCCCGCTTCACCCACTGGAACATCCGCGTCACGAACGGCCGCGCCGGCCTGATGAAGATCGACCAACTCGCGCCGTACAGCGCCACGGTGGGCCTCAACACGGTCACCGAGTTCGACCAGATCGACGTCCCCGACTTCACCGGCGACCTGCACGCACGGCTGGAGCTCTACGGCACGACGGGTGTCGTACGGCCGCGGAACCTGTACGAGGCGCAGCGGGAGTTGTGACTCAGGTCTGTCGCAGGACGTCGTAGCCGATGAAGTCGAACATGCGGGTGCCGGTGGGGAGTTTGCGGGGCTCGCCGGTGAAACGGTGGGCGCCGACGGACTGGGGGATCGAGGGGTCCGACACCCACAGGCGCTCGAAGCCGCGCTCCTCCAGCCAGGCGCAGACCTGGGGGACCAGGTCGGGAGCGATGTCGCGGCTGCGCGTCCACACCAGCGTGCCGCCCGTCCGGCACAGCGCGGTGCAGTGGTCGAGGACGCGTTCGACGTCGGCGTCGGAGATGTTGCCGAGGAGGCCGCACGCCAAGACGAGGTCGGCGGGGGCGAGTTCGGCGTAATGATCCGTCAACGATGCGTCTCCGGCGACGACTTCGACGTTCGGGAGGTCGGCGGCGCGGGCGGCCTGCTTGGCGTAGGTGACGTTCCGCTCGTCCAACTCGACGAGCCGGGCGCGGACTTCGGGCCCGCGGGGATGCTCGGTCAGTACGCCGATCAGGTCGCGGCCCTGTCCCGCGCAGAGGCTGATCGCGGTGAGCGGGCCCGGCGGGGCGGTGTCGAGGGCGACGCGGAGGCGTTCCTGGATGAGGGCCAGGCGGCGGCTGAGGTAGGAGTCGGGGGAGTCGTAGGCGTCGTGCCACTCGTGCCAGTCCATGCGCGGAATCTAGCTGGGGGGTTGATGCCTGTCGCGTGAATAACGCCCCGGCGTGACCCCCACCAACTTCCGGAAATGGCGCGTGAGATGGGACTGGTCGTAGAACCCGGTCACCGTCGCCACCTCGCCCGGCGGACGGCCGTCGAGGAGGAGCCGGCGGGCGCGGTCGACGCGGCGGGACATCAGGTACTGGTGCGGTGCGATGCCGTACGCACCGCTGAACGCCCGCACCAGATGGGCGGGATGGGCGTGCACGAGCCGGGCGG
This sequence comes from Streptomyces sp. NPDC048504, assembly GCF_043200035.1. Taxonomy (NCBI): domain Bacteria; kingdom Bacillati; phylum Actinomycetota; class Actinomycetes; order Kitasatosporales; family Streptomycetaceae; genus Streptomyces; species Streptomyces sp. NPDC048504. The sequence continues at coordinate 619,036 of NZ_JBICXA010000002.1, read as the reverse complement.
CCGCGTCGAGGGTGATGCCTTCGGTGACGTGTTCGTCGAGGAGTTCGCGTAGGTCGCGGGCGAGCGTGGGGGCCAGGGTGGTGGGGGTGTCGGACGGCCGCAGGTGGGCGTGCAGCCGTTCGGCGATGAGCGTGAGCCGGCTCTCCGCCTCCAGTTCGTCGCCGGGGTGGTCGAGCGCGGTGTGCAACTGGCCCACGCGCAGCCGGAGTTCGGGATCGCGGAGGTCCGGCTGGTCGACGGCGGAACCGATCAGATCGTCCGCGAGATGCGTACCGTCGAGATAGAGGACGCGCTTGCGGAAGCCGTGCGGGGTGGCGGGGGAGCCGTTGTGCGGGACGTGCGGCGGCAGCAGCGACACCGTGTCGTGCGGGGTGCCGTGCTCGTGCCGGTCGAGGTCGTACCGTACGGCTCCGTCGTCCACGATCAGCAGCGTCCACGCGTCGTGCACGTGCATCGGGTACGCGTACTCGGTGAAGTGGGCGTGGAAGACCTCGACGACACCGGGGATGCGGGGCCGCCACGCGGAGACTTCCTGTTCGGGGCGCTGCGGGGCCATGCAAAGAACGTACAAGACGGGGGCGCGGGGCGGTCGGCAGTCTCGACGTATGAGCACTGACATCACTGCCGAACCGATGCGCTTCGACACCAAGATCGCCGTCCTGCTGCGGGACGACCTTGAGCCCTGGCAGCGGCTGAACGTCACGTCGTTCCTGGTCAGCGGCCTGGGATCACAGGTTCCCGAGGTGATCGGGGAGCCGTACGAGGACGCCGACGGGGTGGGATATCTGCCGATGTTCCGGCAGCCGGTGATGGTCTTCGAGGCGACGAAGGAGGTCCTGGTGGCGGCGCACGGGCGGGCACTGTCCCGCGCCCTGCCGCGCGCCATCTTCACCTCGGACCTCTTCACCACCGGCAACGACCGGGACAACCGGGCGGCGGTACGGGCCGTCGCCACGGCCGGGCTGGATGTGGTGGGGCTGGTTGTTTATGGGCCTCGGAATGGGGTGGACAAGGTGGTGAAGGGTGCGCGGATGCACCCGTGACGCCATCCATGACCGAATCTGCACAGGGCGTGCGCAACAGCGGGGCGGGCGGGGCCCGTTGGGGCCGAGTTGTCCGGTTCGAACCGGCCGCCGTACCGCCTGTCAGCCCGCTGTGCGCCGCCGCGTGTAGAGAACCCGGACCCAACTCGTGTGCACACTCACACGGTTCGGTCACCGCCGGGTTCAACTGCCCTGCCGGGAGCGGGTTCGGACTGGATGCCCCGCACGTCGCGTGGTTTGATCCTGCGCATCGCGGCCCGCAGCCTGTCCCCCAGCGGGACCGCATCCCCATGTGGACCACCACGCGAAGGGCAGTCTTCTCATGAACTCCGCTCCCCAGGTTCAGACCCTCGAGATCTCCGACGCCGAGCTCGACACCGTCTCCGGCGGCGTGAGCCCGCAGGTCAGCGTCAGCATCGGCTCGACGACCCTCAGCAGTGCGGACCTCCTCGCCGAGGTCGACTCGGTCAAGGCGACCGCCCTGGGCACCCTCGGCGGCACCCTCGCCGCGCTCCCCCACAGCGTCGGCGTGAACGTCGGCTACTGACCGACGCCCGTCGCCGGTCATCGCCGGTCACGACGACGAGCCCCCTACCCGCAGAAGACGTGCGGGCAGGGGGCTGGTCGTCGGGTATGTCATCGTCGGGAAGGTGACGGCACAGCCGTGTCATCGGAGGGCCGTCAGGCCGCGCTGACCTCCGGCTTCCCGGTGGCGGGGGCCGGGACGGTCGCCGTCTCCTTCGCCGGAAGCCCCCGCATCAGCGCCCCGTACCCCACCGCGGCGCCCGTCCCCACGACCGCGCACGTCCCCCACAGCCACTCCGCGCCGAGGTGGTCGATGACGAACCCGGACATCAGCGGGGCGACGAGCGCGGCCACTGCCCAGGACAGGGTGTACATGCCCTGGTAGCGCCCGCGCCCCTGGACGGGGGAGAGGCGGACCACGAGTCCCGTCTGGGTCGGGGCGTTGATCATCTCGCCCAGGGTCCACACGCACACGGTGAGGGCGAAGACGCCGACCGAGCCCGCGAACGCGGTGAGCCCGAAGCCGTAGCCCGCGAGGATCGAGGAGACGACCAACAGGCGCTTGGCGTCGCGGTGTTCGATGAGGCGGGTGACCGGGATCTGGAGGGCGACGATGAGGAAGCCGTTCACGGCGATCGCCGTGCCGTAGTCGGCGGGCGTGAAGCCGGCCTCACCCATCGCGACCGGCAGGCCGACCGAACCCTGCTGGAAGACGAGCGCGACGAGGAAGGACAGTCCTACGACGCTCATGAACCGCCGGTCGCGCAGTACGGTCCCCAGGCCGACCGCCGGTTCCTTGCCGTCGACGGCGGTCGCCGGGGCGGTGGGCCGGGACTCGGGGAGCCGTAGGAACACGACGACCGCGCAGACCGCCGTCATCCCCGCCTCCAGCAGGAACCCGGCGCGGTAGCTGACCTCGGCGATGAAGCCGGCGGCCATGGAGGAGATGGCGAAGCCGAGGTTGATGGCCCAGTAGTTGAGCGAGAACGCGCGGACCCGGTCCTCGGGGCGCACGAGGTCGGCCATCATCGCCTGCACCGCCGGGCGGGACGCGTTGCTCGCCGCCCCGACGAGGCACGCTACGGCGGCGATGGCGACGGGGTCGTGCATGAAGCCGAGGAGCGCCACGGAAGCGGCGGTCGACGACTGCGCGATGAGGAGGGTGGGGCGGCGGCCGATGCGGTCGGTCAGCACGCCCGAGCCGATCGACGAGACGACGCCGCCGAGGCCGTAGAGGGAGGCGACGAGGCCGGCGTAGGTCGCGGAGTAGCCGCGGTCGAGGGTCAGGTACAGGGCCATGAACGTCGAGACGAACGCCCCGAGCCGGTTGACGAGGGTGCTGGTCCACAGCCACCAGAACTCGCGGGGGAGGCCGGACACGGTTTCCCGGGCGGCGCGTCTCAGGGCGGCGAGTGACATGGATCGTTCCCCCACGGTCGGACGGGTGTAAGTGGCCAAGGTGGCGATCACAACTTACGAAGGGGGGAGGGTGGCGGACCACTCAATTAACAGAAGCCGTCAACTGTGGGGCTGGGAGGCGGGCGCCAGGCGGTGGCCCGAATGCGTGGATTACGCTCTGAGGCATGGCCGACGCACCGTACAAGCTGATCCTCCTCCGCCACGGCGAGAGCGAGTGGAACGCGAAGAACCTGTTCACCGGCTGGGTGGACGTCAACCTGAACGAGAAGGGCGAGAAGGAGGCGGTCCGCGGCGGTGAGCTGCTCAAGGACGCCGGCCTGCTCCCCGACGTGGTCCACACGTCCCTCCAGAAGCGCGCGATCCGCACGGCGCAGCTGTCGCTGGAGGCCGCGGACCGCCACTGGATCCCGGTCCACCGCAGCTGGCGCCTGAACGAGCGCCACTACGGCGCCCTCCAGGGCAAGGACAAGGCCCAGACCCTCGCGGAGTTCGGCGAGGAGCAGTTCATGCTGTGGCGCCGTTCCTACGACACCCCGCCCCCGCCCCTTGAGGACGGCACGGAGTTCTCCCAGTCGGACGACCCGCGCTACGCGACGATCCCCCCGGAGCTGCGCCCCCGCACGGAGTGCCTGAAGGACGTCGTCGTCCGCATGCTCCCGTACTGGTACGACGGCATCGTCCCCGACCTCCTCGCGGGCCGCACGGTCCTGGTCGCCGCCCACGGCAACTCCCTCCGCGCCCTGGTCAAGCACCTCGACGGCATCTCCGACGCCGACATCGCGGGCCTGAACATCCCGACGGGCATCCCCCTGGCATACGAACTGGACGCGTCCTTCAAGCCGGTCAAGCCCGGCGGGACGTATCTCGACCCGGCCGCGGCCGCGGCCGCGATCGAGGCGGTCAAGAATCAGGGCAAGAAGAAGTAACTCCCGCGATCACGCCCCCGAGATGCGCACACGGCGCGGATCGGGGGCGTTTTCATGACCGCCGGTTCCGCGTCCGTCATGTCCGACGGATACCGCCGAACACGCTCCGCGTGACCGGGCGCATTCTCGAAGCGGTGAGCGACCCAATTGCGCGGCGGAGCAGCCGAGTTGAACTCTCTCTGGCTGAATTGAATGCCCTCTGATGGAACGTCAAAAAATGAGGCGCCTCAAGTTCGTCTCAAAACTGTTGATCGACTATCTGTGGGTGCGCTACGTTCCTGGTCGACCAAGATCACCATGCACAATGCCTGACCAGGGGGATTCATGTTCCGGGCCTCAATAGCGGCGCTCGCGACAATCGCATCGGCAAGTGTGGTTACCGCGCCGGCCGCCCAAGCGGCTGACGCGGTGACCGCCCGCCCGCAGGCCTGTCCCGAAGTGGGCGAGGTCGCCACCAGCTTCGGGGCCAAGAAGGGCTACTTCATCGGCGCGCCCGTCCCTGTCTTCCGCTCCGGCCCGTACGGCCCCAAGGGCGGCACGATGAGCGTCTCATTCCAAGCGGGTGCCACCGTCGGCGCGTCCGTGACCGGTACGGCGAAAAGCGAGATCAACGGGCTGATAGTCAAAGCCGAGGCAAGTCTGTCCGTCACGCTCCACGGTTCCATCACGGCTTCGACGACCTTGACCGGAACTTACTCGGTCAGCCCACACAAGATCGGGAACGCCAAGCCGGGATCGGACGGATACAAAATACCCTGGAAGAAGACCGAGATCGTCGCCCCGTGCAATGTCAAAACCATTGCCTCGGGTACCCTGACAGCGCCTTCCTATTCCATCCGTATCAAGTACTGGGAGACCAGTTCATGAAGCGTGCGCCTGCTGCTTGGGCGGCTCTGGCTGCCGGTGTGGCATTGGCGGGATGCGGCGGTCACCCGGCAGATCGAGCTACCGCCGACGCTCACGCTTCCGCGACGGCCAGTCCAACCCGTACGGCATCGGCTCTGCATGTGACCGCCTCTGGGACAGGGCTGCGCCTTGTCGCCGGGACGCCCGTCCACTTCGGTGCCGACAGCACACCGGGGGTGGCCGGGGAGCTCGTTCTGACCTGCCGGGGCAAGGGACTGGTGCATGTCCAGCACACCGGGGGAAAGGCCACGGACGTACAGTGCGGCGGCACTTCCGAGTTGCGGACCGATTCCGGCGGCACCATGTTCACCGCTTCCACGACGAGCAAGTCGGCAATGACGCTTGACTGGACTCTCAAGAAGATGGCGCGTTAATCGCACGACGGAGCAGCCGAGTTGAACTCCATCGGCGCGAGCGCGTACAACTGCGGCGACAGGGACTCCTGGACCTCGGTCGGCTTCGCGATCCCGAGCCGCCAAGAGGCCCTGGCATCAGTCCGCGACCAGCCGCGATCACCCGATGGAGACTCCCGTCCGTCGCCCAGCGGCCTGCGACGGTCCCCTCTGCGGCCCGCACGGGAAGTTGGCCGGTGACCGGCACCCGGTGATCCCAACAACCCCTGGAGAAGCCGAAGTTAAGAGATGGGGTGGGGCGGCGATCATGCACAACCCCCCACCCGCCCCCTCTGTCTGACGCGGATGAAGTCACCACTCGGCACATCACACATGGGGGGAAACCACACCATGCGCAGACGCACCACTGTCGCCGCCGCGACCGCCGCCGCTCTCAGCGCCGCCCTGGCCGTCACCGCTCTCACCGTTCCGGCCGCCGTGGCCGACCAGAGCGACGCGGACACGACGTTCGTGAACATCAGCGTCAACCACAACCTCGACTACACCGTCGGCGTCGAGGCCACGAAGAAGAGGGTGTTCTCGGTCTCCGCGACGGTCAGCGACCCGTCCGGCGTCAAGAGCATGTCGTTCGAGCTGTGGCACGGCTCAGAGGACCGGACGAAGGTCGACGGGGTCATGTCCGGGGCCGCCCAGTGCCACAAGATCAACGAGCTCACCTCCTACTGCGAGGCCCTCGTGACCGCCGACCCGAACGTCAACCTCCGCAAGAACGCCCTCGCCGGTCTCTGGTACATGGCCCCCGTGGCCGTCGACGGCGCCGGCAACGTCACCCGTGGGGTGGGCGCCTACTTCGCGGTTATCAAGCGCCAGACCTATCTGTCCCAGACCGTCGTCACCCCGGACCCGGTGAAGAAGGGCACGAACATCACGGTCAAGGCCCGGATGACGGTGGCCGGTTGGGAGCAGAAGAAGAACGTGCCCCTCATCGGACACCAGGTGCTGCTCCAGTACCGCAAGGGCACGAGCGGCCCCTTCGTCACCCTGAAGAAGCTCAAGACCGACCGGAACGGCTGGGCCACGTCCACCGTGAAGGCGACGGCGGACGGCGCGTACCGCTACGACTTCGCGACCACGAGCCTCACCCAGCCGACGACCGGCGCGGCCGACTACGTCGACGTGAAATGAACCCGGCCCGCTGACGCCTGACCGTTGACCCCTGACCCCTGAGGGTGCCCGTCCCCTGCCCGCGCGATCGAGGGGCGGGGGACGTCCTCGGCCCTGTGGCCGGCGAGCGCTTCCCAACTCGCGGGCCCCCACGGAACCATGGCGTCGCAGGAACTCAGGGGGTGCCGTGCCATGGGCAACGAAGAGACCGAACAGGCCGCGATCACACACGTGTTGGCCTTGGAACGGGCCGCCGGGCGTGAGCCCAGGGACGTGCGTACGTCGCATGATCGAGGTGAAGGCGTTCAGCCGGTCGGCGCGCAGCGAGCCGCTGCCGCTGGAACACCGGAAGGTCGTGGCCGCCCGGGCGAATCCCGAGCGCTTCCACCTCTACGTGGTGGACAACCTCGCCGGCCTGGACGGGGCCGAGATCGGCGTGCGCGTCCTGCACGGCGAGTTCTCCTGGCGATGATCGAGCGCTCCCAGCCGCAGATCACGCACTGGCCCACTTTCCGGGCGGCGGAGTACGACGAGGCGGAACGGCTGCACTGAGCAACCGCCGTGGCAGGGCGACGAACTGATCCTTGGCAAGGAGCCGCCCCCCTGTCACGATCAAGCCGTGGACGACCTCTCGAAAGTCACGCGGTGGATGGACGTCCTGGGCGACCTGATGGGGCCGCCGGTCAACGTCCTGTTGCTGGTGATGGGGATCCAGACCTACCGCGACGGAGGCTCCATCGGCTGGCCCATCGGGGCGTCGGTACTGCTCCTTGCCACCCTCTACACGCTCGGGCGCCGGCTCACCCGGTATCGGAAACGGACGGCGACACCATCGTGAGCCCGGCCGGGTCGATGCCCGGTTTCGTGCGGGTCAGCGTCGACTACGCCCGGTCCATCAGCGTCTGAGGCATGTGAAGCGTGTGAACACGCGGACGGCCCAGGCGAGTTGCGCCTGGGCCGTCTCAAGATGGGATGGGTGGGTCAGCGCCGGCTGGCCCGCGCCAGCGCCGGTACGAACCGCAGCGCGTCCACCGTGCCCACGCCTGTCGCCATGTCGTAGCCGTCGACCGCGGTGTAACCGGTCACGCCCGCATATGTGTTGTTCGTGCCGTCGTTCACGTCGACGATGCCGTTGCCCTTGGCGCCGTGCTTCGCCAGTGCGTACAGCGCCGAGTTGATGTTGCCGACCCGGTGGCCCGCCGCCTGGTCCGCGAGGGCGATGATGCCGGAGAAGAGCGGGCTGGCCTCGCTCGTGCCGCCGTAGACGTCCCAGCCCACGGCCGTCGGGTCGAAGCTGGAGTACGTCCACGCGCCGCCGTTGACCGCGGCGGCCATCGAGACGTCGGGGGTGGCGCGTTGGGTGCCGACGACGCTCTTCACGCCGTTCTGGAAGGACGGGCGGGCGAACACGTGGGACTGGCCGCCGCCGCCCGCGCCGTAGTCGTTGTAGACGCTGTCCGGCGTGACGCGGTCGCCCTTGTCGTCCAGGTGCAGCTGCGTGCCGCCGATCGACGTGACCAACGGGTCCGAAGAGGGCCAGGAGTTGACGGGCTTGTCGTAGAAGGCCGAGCCGTCCGCGTTGTAGTCGGTGGCGCCCCCGTCGCCGGAGGAGGCGAGGACGGTGACGTGCTTGCGGTTGGCGTCCTGGAAGGCGTAGCGCAGCTTCTTGATGCTGGAGAAGTCGCCCTGGTCGAAGCCGGGGAAGGTGTTCTCGGTGGCGCCGAAGCTCTGTGTGATGACGTCGCCGACGCCGTGGTCGATCAGGTACTTCTCGGCGTCCATCATCTCCGGCAGCCCGGTGACGCCCTCGGTCTCGGCCACGGCCGTCTCCACCAGCACGATCTTCGCGTCGGGCGCGACCGCGTGCGCCATCTCGACGTCCAGGGTCGTCTCACCGGCCCAGCCGGTCATGTCCGCGTTCGTCGGGTCGAAGACCGGGACCTTGCCCCACTTGACGACATTCACCTTGGCGCTCTTCATGCCGAACTGCTTGCTGTACGTGTCGAGATCGTGCTGGATCGTCGGCGAACCGAACGAGTCCACGATGACGATCGTCCGCCCCTTGCCCGTAATGCCCTGCCGGTACAGGGAGTTGAGGTTGTACGCGGTGCGGTACTGCAGCGGGTTGTAGCAGGCGATCTGCCACTTGGCCTCGCACTGCGCGCTGGTGAGCGGGGTCGGCACATCGCGCGCGAGGGTGTGTCCGGTGATCGCGGGGATCGCCTTCGTCAGCGGTACGGCGGCGGGCGCGGCGCCGACGACACCGGCCAGCGGCGCGGTCGCCAGCGCCGCGACGGCGAGCGTGGCGGAGGCGGCCGTGGCGGCGGCGATGTTCAGTCTCGTGCGGGCTATGCGCATGAATCCCCCCTGAGTGCTGCGGAGTCCGCCCGGCCGTCAGCCGGGCGAAGAGGTCTCCGCGCATCTCATCGAGTGAGACATGCACAGGACAAGACTGTTGAACTGTCGATGCCGAACCCTTTGCCCAAACAGCACCAAAGACTCGAACACCCCTGCCGATCCGACCTGTTGACTCAGACCGCGGTCGGCGGCCGGCCGTCAGATCGAGTACGGCACCGCGTGCACCTCGTCAGCCCGGTGCCCCGCGCGTTCGTGGACGCGCTGGACCGCCTCGGGCGACGGGGCCTCCGACAGGCAGTAGACGGTCCCGCTCTCCGGATCCGCCCAGGCCCGCTCGAAGTGGACACCCTCGTCCTTCTCCACGGCGAGATCCGCCTTGTGGGCCTCCATCAACTGGTCGGCCGTGATGCCCTTCATCCCGTGATGTACGTCCATGTACTGAGCCATGGCCTCGCACCTCCTAGTGCTTTCCCCTCAATGCTGCGCTCCTACGGCGTCCGGGGCCACCGGCGGCCGAACACGCCGGAGGGGCCCCGGCGCCGTAGCACCGAGGCCCCTCCTGGAGTAGGCGGCGGTCAGCCGCACTGGCACGGATTGCCGGACTGGCACCCGCAGCCGCAGCCCGAGCCGCAGCCGCAGGCGCCGAAGAGCGGGAGGCTCTTGATCTCGGCGGGCTGCTGCGTCTCGCGCTCCTGCGTCGGGTCCGGCGTCGTGGCGGGGGATTCGGCCATGGGTCCTCCTAGAGGCTGGTGCCTGTGCCCATTGGATGCCCGCTTCGCCGGGCGCATCAACGGCGCATTGAGGCTTCCCCCGCAAGCCCCCGGCCCCTTCCGCAGGCCGGGGTCATTTCTAACCAGTCATTGGTTGTGACAGTGGTTAGAAATGACCCCGGCTTCCAGCAACCCCCGGCCGACAGGTCCGTGGGCGGCGAAGCGCTACGCGCTCTCCGCCCCCGTCACCGGCTGGATGTCCGGCTGCAGCTCGTCCGCGTGCTCGCCCGTCACCAGGAACACCACACGCTTGGCGACCGAGACCGCGTGGTCGGCGAAGCGCTCGTAGTAGCGGCCGAGCAGGGTCACGTCGACCGCGGTCTCGATGCCGTGCTTCCACTTGTCGTCCAGCAGGTGCTGGAAGAGCGCGCGGTGGAGGAGGTCCATCGCGTCGTCGTCCTGCTCCAGCTGGAGCGCGAGGTCGACGTCCTTCGTGATGATGACCTCGGCCGCCTTGGCCATCAGGCGCTGGGCGAGCTGGCCCATCTCCAGGATGGTCGCGTGCAGGTCGTGCGGCACGGCCCGCTCGGGGAAGCGCAGCCGCGCGAGCTTCGCCACGTGCTGGGCGAGGTCGCCGGAGCGCTCCAGGTCGGCCGACATGCGCAGCGACGTGACGACGATCCGCAGATCCGTCGCCACCGGCTGCTGCCGGGCCAGCAGGGCTATGGCCCGGGCTTCGAGGTCGTGCTGGAGGTCGTCGACCTTCTTGTCGGCCTCGATGACGCTCTCGGCCAGCTTCAGGTCGGAGTCCAGGATGGCCGTCGTGGCGCGTCCGATCGCCGACCCGGTCAGCCGGGCCATCTCCACCAGACCGTCACCGATCGAGTCAAGTTCCTCGTGGTACGCGTCCCGCATCAGGGTTCCCTCTCCTACGTTTGCTTCGGGGGCTCCGGGGCCCTGGGCCTGTCGGTGTGACTAAAAACCGGCCCTTCCACCCCACGCTCCCACGTTCCCGCTCCTACGCGACGGTTTACGCCACCCCAAATGAATCAATACTGGCTCCAAGGTGAACTCTGGGCGACGAGTGTTCGAGGTCGCACTCCGATGGCTGTGGCCAGGAGGTATCCCATGCCTAACCTGGGGGCATGGACGTGAACGCGGCGGTCGCCGCAGCGGCAGCGATCGCCGGGGTACTCACCGGTGTCATCGCCATGCTGGCGTTCCGCTGGAGCGAACGCGACCAGAAGCGGCCGACCAGGACCTCCCTGCACACGGACCCGGTGCTTCCGCCGGGTGTGGACACCGTGCTCTCGGTGCTCCGCTCCTCGGCCGTCGTCCTCGACGAGGCGGACGCCGTGGTCAAGGCCAGCTCGGCGGCGTACGCCCTCGGACTGGTCCGCGGCGGGAAACTCTCCGTCGACCCGATGCTCCAGATGGCCCGGGACACCCGGCGCGACGGCGAGATACGCCAGGTCGAGCTGGATCTGCCCCGGCGCGGCACCGGCCGCGGGGAGGCCCTCGCGGTCTCCGCCCGGGTGGCGCCGCTCGGCTCCCGGCTCGTCCTGCTCCTCGTGGAGGACCTCACCGAGGCCCGCCGTATCGAGGCCGTACGACGTGACTTCGTGGCGAATGTCAGCCACGAACTGAAGACCCCGGTCGGCGCGCTCTCCCTCCTCTCGGAGGCGGTCATGGACGCCTCCGACGATCCTGAGGCGGTGGAGCGTTTCGCCGGCCGGATGCAGATCGAGGCCACGCGCCTGACCAATCTCGTGCAGGAGCTCATCGACCTGTCGCGGGTCCAGAACGACGACCCCCTTGAAGACGCCGAACCCGTCCGCGTCGACGAACTCGTCGCCGAGGCCATCGACCGCTGCCGGCACCAGGCCGGCACCAAGCAGATCACCATGGCCGCCGGCGGCACCGCCGACCTGCATGTCTACGGGAACCGGGGCCAGCTGGCCGCGGCCCTCGGAAACCTGGTCGAGAACGCCGTCAACTACTCGCCCGCCCGTACCCGTGTCGGCATAGCCGCCCGCCGGGTCTCCGCGGGCGGCGGCGACCACATCGAGGTCGCCGTGACCGACCAGGGCATCGGCATCTCCGAGAAGGACAAGGAGCGCGTGTTCGAGCGCTTCTACCGTGTCGACCCGGCCCGCTCGCGGGCCACCGGCGGTACGGGTCTCGGACTGGCGATCGTCAAGCACGTGGCCGCCTCGCACGGCGGGGAGGTCACGGTGTGGAGCTCCGAGGGACAGGGCTCCACGTTCACCCTGAGGCTGCCGGAGGCGGGTGCGGCCCGCGACCGTGCCCACCAGCACCCCGACCTCGACGACGAGGTCGAGGCGTCCCCTGAACCATCCCCGTACGAACCGCTTCCCGCCCCGGAGGTCCTTCCGTGACCCGAGTGCTCGTCGTCGAGGACGAGGAGTCCTTCTCCGACGCCCTGTCGTACATGCTCCGCAAGGAGGGCTTCGAGGTCGCCATCGCGACCACCGGGCCCGACGGACTCGACGAGTTCGAGCGCAACGGCGCCGACCTCGTCCTGCTCGATCTGATGCTGCCGGGGCTGCCCGGCACGGAGGTCTGCCGCCAGCTGCGCGGCCGCTCCAACGTCCCCGTCATCATGGTGACCGCCAAGGACAGCGAGATCGACAAGGTCGTAGGCCTGGAAATAGGAGCCGATGACTACGTCACCAAGCCCTTCTCGTCCCGCGAACTGGTCGCCCGTATCCGGGCCGTCCTGCGCCGCCGCGGCGAGCCCGAGGAGGTCACCCCGGCCGCCCTCGAAGCCGGTCCGGTCCGCATGGACGTGGATCGCCACGTGGTCACGGTCTCCGGCTCCAAGGTCGACCTGCCCCTCAAGGAGTTCGACCTGCTGGAGATGCTCCTGCGCAACGCGGGCCGCGTACTGACCCGCATGCAGCTCATCGACCGGGTCTGGGGCGCCGACTACGTGGGCGACACCAAGACCCTCGACGTCCACGTCAAGCGCCTCCGCGCCAAGATCGAGCCGGACCCGGGCGCGCCGCGATACCTGGTGACGGTGCGTGGCTTGGGCTACAAGTTCGAGCCGTAAACCGCGAACACTCTCTCACCAGCTCCACGACGACGGGCGGGACCTCTCCGTGAGGTCCCGCCCGTCGTCGTAGGCGTACGACTGCCGCCGCTACGGCCGCTCAGCCGGCGGTGCCCGTGGCCGACTCCGTGGCCGTGGCGCTCGCGGAGGCCGAGTCGGTCGGGGTGGCCGACGTGCTCTTGCCCGGCTTCGGCGAGCCGGAGGTGGTAGCGGTGGCGCCCGCGGCCGGCGTCGAGGGGATCGAGGTGGGGCCCCACTTGGTGAAGTAGCTGTCGGCCGGGACGACGAACGCGCTCAGGCTCACGCCGCCGGTCGTGCTGAGGGTGAAGGTGACCTTCTGGGCGTTGCCGTCCGTGATGCCGGAGGGGTCGGTCAGCGCGGCGGAGGCGTTGCCCTTGCCGCCCAGGACGAGCGAGCCGAAGGCCGGGACGACCAGCTTGCCCTTGCCCTTGGCGGGGGTCAGCGTGGCCGTGCCGGCGCCGTCGACGCTGACGGAGTCCAGGGTCTGGGGGTCCTTGCTGGTGTTGAACAGGGTCGCGGAGATCACCGCGGGGCCCGTGCCCTCGGTACCGGACTCGGTGAGGGGCTGGGTGATGACGAGCGCGTTCTGCACCTTGATGGAGCCGACGGAGACGGCCGCGTTGTCCGGCTTGACCTCCAGCGTCTGTGCGTCGTTGCCGGCACCGCACGCGGCGAGGGAGGCGATCGAGAACGCGATGGTGGCGGCGGCGAGGGCGCCGCGTCGAAGGCTGCTGCTCACGGCGGCGGCTACTCCTTGAACGTGGGCGGAGCAGGGCGACTCCCGAATAAAGCCGCCCTAAGTGTCTGTCAGCGGCCTTAGGTTACCGAGCCGTTCCCGCACCACCGCACCCGACCCTCCCTCAACCGGGTACCCATGTGCCTCAAGTGACTCGCGGGTCACTTGCGACCGGCACTCGTCCGGCATTCACATAACCAGCTCAGACGTCTGTCGGCGGATTTTCGGTGAAGAATGCACGGCACCTCGGATAATTGATCACCGGCATCTCGACGGGCTTCGGTGATCAATTCCGGATTCGTCTCGTACCGGGCTCCGCCCACCGAACGGAGTAGCGGAAGTCGAGCACTTGGAACCAGACATTTAGGGACGTTCGTCCGCTTGGAGGCGCCTCCGGATGTGTGTAACGTACGCGTTTCACCTCGCCCGGAGAGCCGCTCCGACCTGCGAATACCCTCTTCCGCTCGGTCTCCGCAGCACGTTCCTGTTGCTGTTGTCAAGCCCCGAGATGTGCCCTGACCTGCGAAAACGCCATTCAGAACCCGCAGTTTCCGTGTTACCCTGGATAGCCACGGAAGGGGTACCTGTCACATGACGTTCAAGGTTGGCGACACCGTGGTCTATCCCCATCACGGGGCCGCGCTGATCGAGGCTATCGAAACTCGCCAGATCAAAGGCGTGGACAAGACCTATTTGGTGCTGAAGGTCGCTCAGGGTGACCTGACGGTGCGTGTGCCAGCGGACAATGCGGAGTTCGTCGGCGTACGTGATGTGGTCGGTCAGGACGGGCTGGACCGGGTCTTCGAGGTGCTGCGCGCTCCGTATGCCGAGGAGCCCACGAACTGGTCGCGTCGTTACAAGGCAAATCTGGAGAAGCTCGCCTCCGGCGATGTCATCAAGGTCGCGGAAGTCGTCCGTGACCTGTGGCGTCGTGAGCGCGAGCGCGGACTCTCCGCAGGTGAGAAGCGCATGCTCGCCAAGGCTCGCCAGATCCTGGTGAGTGAGCTCGCGCTCGCGGAGAACACGAACGAGGACAAGGCCGAGGCCCTGCTCGACGAGGTTCTCGCGTCCTGACGCAGGCGACTGGTACGCCCTGCTCAGCACACTGAAATGCCGTGGTGCCCGATGACAGCTCCCTTGTCGCCGGGCGCTTCGGCATGTCCGGGGAAATTTTCCGACGCCGACGCCGATTGCGACTCCGCCGAGGTCGAAGACTCCGACGACCCCGCGACTCTGTCGAACGCCGGAGAAACATCCCCCGATAATGGTGTGCCGGGCCCGGGCAGCTGGCTCGACCGGTGTCACGGAAGGGTCCGGTCAAGGCGTCGCGCCCGGCACTCCTGAGGCCATACCCACGTAGGTCGAGCACACAAACCTGACAGGAACCGATGTCTGACGATTCGCGCTCTTCGCAGGCGCAGTCCTCCGTCGCCGCCGTGATTCCGGCCGCCGGACGGGGCGTACGCCTCGGCCCGGGCGCCCCCAAAGCGCTCCGCACGCTGAACGGCACCCCCATGCTGATCCACGCGATCCGCGCACTGGCCGCGTCCCGAGCAGTCTCCCTGGTCGTCGTAGTGGCCCCGCCCGACGGCACCGCCGAGGTGAAGACCCTCCTGGACGCGCACGCCCTCCCGGAGCGCACCGACTTCCTCGTCGTCCCCGGCGGCGACTCCCGCCAGGACTCCGTGAAGCTGGGCCTGGACGCCCTGCCACCCGGCTACGACATCGTCCTCGTCCACGACGCGGCCCGCCCGCTCGTCCCGGTCGACACGGTCGACGCGGTCATCGAGGCCGTACGGGACGGAGCTCCCGCCGTCGTACCGGCCCTGCCCCTCGCCGACACGGTCAAGGAAGTCGAGCCCGCCGAGACACCGGGCGCACCCGAGCCGGTCGTAGCGACTCCGGAACGCGCCCGCCTCCGCGCCGTACAGACCCCTCAGGGCTTCGACCGCGCCACCCTGGTCCACGCCCACGAGACGGTCACCGACAACGTCACCGACGACGCGAGCATGGTCGAACAGCTCGGCCTCACGGTCGTGGTCGTCCCCGGCCACGAGGAGGCCTTCAAGGTGACCCGCCCCCTGGACCTGGTCCTCGCGGAGGCGGTCCTGACCCGCAGGAGGCTGAACGATGGCTTCTGAGACGTACCCCCTGCCCCGGGTCGGCATCGGCACCGACATCCACGCCTTCGAGGAGGGCCGCGACCTGTGGTGCGCGGGCCTGAAGTGGGAGGGCGAAGGCCCCGGCCTCGCCGGCCACTCCGACGCGGACGTCGTCGCCCACGCGGCCTGCAACGCCCTCTTCTCCGCCGCCGGTCTCGGTGACCTGGGCCAGCACTTCGGCACCGGCCGCCCCGAGTGGTCGGGCGCGTCCGGGGTCACGTTGCTGACAGAGGCGGCGAGGGTCGTCCGCGAGGCGGGCTTCACGATCGGCAATGTGGCGGTCCAAGTGATCGGCCCGAGGCCGAAGATCGGCAAACGGCGAGACGAAGCCCAGAAGCTCCTGTCGGATGCTGCAGGAGCCCCGGTGTCGGTGTCGGGTGCAACAACGGACGGCTTGGGCTTCCCCGGGCGAGACGAAGGGCTGATGGCAGTGGCAACGGCCCTGGTCGTGAAACACGCTTAACTGGTCCGACCTTTGCTTTTAGGGGCGCGGGGAACTGCACGACAAGCCCCCACCGGCCTGCACCTGATATACGGTCCCGCGCACCCCTTACCGCCCACTACCCTTGTACCGTGACCATTCGCCTGTACGACACCAGCGCCCGGCAGATTCGCGACTTCACCCCGCTCACAGCGGGCTGTGTCTCGATCTACCTCTGTGGCGCCACCGTGCAGGCCGCCCCCCACATCGGCCACATCCGCTCGGGCCTCAACTTCGACATCCTCCGCCGCTGGTTCGAACACCGCGGCTACGACGTCACGTTCATCCGCAACGTCACGGACATCGACGACAAGATCATCACCAAGTCCCGTGAACAGGGCCGCCCTTGGTGGGCGATCGGCTACGAGAACGAGCGCGCGTTCAACGACGGCTACAGCGCACTCGGCTGCCTCCCGCCGACGTACGAACCGCGGGCGACCGGCCACGTCCCCGAGATGATCGAGATGATGCGCGGGCTCATCGAGCGCGGTCACGCGTACGAGGCCGACGGCAGCGTCTACTTCGACGTGCGGTCGTACCCGGACTATCTGCAGCTGTCGAACCAGGACATCGACGACCTGCGCCAGCCCACCGAGGAAGGCATCACCGGGAAACGCGACCCGCGCGACTTCGCGATGTGGAAGGCGACCAAGCCGGGCGAGCCCGACTGGGAGACCCCGTGGGGCCGCGGCCGCCCCGGCTGGCACCTGGAGTGCTCGGCGATGGCGCACAAGTACCTGGGCCCCGCCTTCGACATCCACGGCGGCGGCCTCGACCTGATCTTCCCGCACCACGAGAACGAGATCGCCCAGGCGAAGGCCTACGGCGACGACTTCGCGCAGTACTGGGTGCACAACGCCTGGGTCACCATGAGCGGCGAGAAGATGTCGAAGTCGCTCGGCAACAGCGTCCTCGTCTCCGAGATGGTCAAGCGCTGGCGCCCGATCGTCCTGCGCTACTACCTCGGCACCCCGCACTACCGCTCGATGATCGAGTACAGCGAGGAGGCCCTGCGCGAGGCGGAGTCCGCGTTCGCGCGGATCGAGGGCTTCGTGCAGCGGGTCGTGGAGAAGGCCGGGGGAGTCGTCGAGCCGGCCGCCGAGGTGCCGCCGGCCTTCGCCGAGGCGATGGACGACGACCTGGGCGTCCCGCAGGCGCTCGCCGTCATCCACACCACGGTCCGGCAGGGCAACAGCGCGCTGGCCGCCGACGACAAGGAAGCCGCCGTAGCGCGTCTCGCCGAGGTGCGCGCCATGCTCGGGGTGCTCGGACTCGACCCGCTCGACCCGCACTGGGTCGGCGAGGGCGGCGACCGCGGCGAGGACCTGCATGGGGTGGTGGACACCCTGGTCCGGATGGTCCTCGACCAGCGCGAGGCCGCCCGGGGCCGCAAGGACTGGGCCACCGCCGACGGCATCCGCGACCAGCTCAACCAGTCCGGACTCAACATCGAGGACGGCCCGCAGGGCCCGCGCTGGACCCTCGGCCCCCGCTGAACCCACCCCGATCACACCCGGTCAACGAAGATCGACTGTGCCGCCCGGCCTCCCGGGCGGCACACTGCATAGACGTACGTATTCACCGCACTCCAAGACGGATCACACAGACAGGTAGGTCATGGCAGCCAACAACCGCCGCATGTCCGGCAAGAAGGGCGCGCAGGTCGGCAGTGGCGGCCAGCGGCGCAGGGGCCTCGAAGGCAAGGGCCCCACCCCGCCCGCCGAGGCGCGCAAGGGCCACAAGAAGAACCGCATCGCCAACTCCAAGGCCAAGCAGGTCCAGCGCCGTCCCGCGCCGCGCGGCCGCGGAGGCAAGGGCACGTCCGAAATGGTCGTCGGCCGCAACCCGGTCGTCGAGGCGCTGCGCGAGGGCGTCCCGGCGGTCACGCTCTACGTCCAGCAGTTCATCGACAACGACGAGCGGGTCCGCGAGGCGCTCCAGCTCGTCGCCGAGCGCGGCGGCGTCCACCTCATGGAGGCCCCCCGCCCCGAGCTCGACCGCATGACGAACGGCCTCAACCACCAGGGCATGGTCCTCCAGGTCCCGCCGTACGAGTACGCGCACGCCGAGGACCTCGCCAACGCGGCCTACGACAAGGGCGAGGACCCGCTGATCGTCGCCCTCGACGGGGTGACCGACCCGCGCAACCTCGGCGCGATCGTCCGCTCCGTCGCCGCGTTCGGCGGCCACGGCGTGCTCGTCCCCGAGCGGCGCGCGGCCGGCATGACCGCCGGTGCCTGGAAGACGTCCGCCGGTACGGCCGCTCGTACGCCGGTCGCCCGCGCCACGAATCTGACGCGCGCGCTGGAGGCGTACAAGAAGGCAGGTCTCTCGATCGTCGGTCTCGCCGCCGACGGCGACCACGAGGTCGGTGAACTCGCCGCGCTGGAAGGGCCGGTGGTCATCGTCGTCGGCAGCGAGGGCAAGGGCCTGTCCCGACTCGTGGGCGAGACCTGCGACTTCCGGGTCCGGATCCCCATGCCCGGCGGCGCCGAATCCCTCAACGCCGGTGTGGCGGCCGGAGTTGTGCTCTACGAGGCGGCACGCAAGCGTTCCTGAACGGGCGTTCGGCACCGTCCCCCACTCGGGGCAATCTGGGCGCCGGGCACACGCTTGACGCGGTCCGGACACTTCCGGCGAGTCAAAGCAGTGTCCTAAACACACGTCACTCGGTTAGATGAGTGTGGACACCAGAACACCCCGCACACCCACGGGGGACGGCCCGTCGGGCTTCGACGACGCTCCCGCGCTGAGCATGGTGAAGGTGCCGAGCGATCCGGCGCAGATCATCGTCAATCATGCGAGCTTCCGCGTGCAGTTGGGCGCCTCGACGCGTTCCCCGTCGCCGCGGATCGCACGGCACCTGAGCGCCACCGAGGCCCCCGGCCGGATCCCCGCCGCCGGCGCGCGCCGTCGGCCCGTCGTCTGGAGCGGCAAGTCGGCACCGGACGACACCGGCGCCCACCGGCTGCTCCAGGCCGTGCGCGGCACGGGCGTCCGTCACGGCGACGAACCGGTCGGCGACGCCGGAGCCACGCAGGTCATCCCCCGTATCGGCAGCGGCGGTTACGACGACGAGCTGACCGCGCAGACCATCGAGACCCCGGTCGTCGGCGCCCAGCGCGGCGGCGACCACGACACCGGCGAGACCCGACTCCTGCCGCCCATGCGGACGGCGGGCAGCGCCTACGACGAACCCGCCTACGGGGACCCGGAGTTCGAGGACTTCGAGGGCACGGAACAGGAGCGCCGCACCCGGCGCAACCCCAACGAGCCCGTACGGCACGCCTATTACCCGGGCCGCCGCATGAACCTCGGGGTCGTCCTCCTCCCGCTCCGCATCTTCCTCGGCTTCATCTCCATCTACGCCGGCATGGGCAAGCTGTGCGACCCCGTCTACTTCGACGGCGGCAAACGCGGCTCCATGGTGAAGTGGCTCAACACCCTCCACCCGTGGGAAGTCGCCGAGCCGCTACGGCAGTTCGCGCTCCACCACCCGGTCGGCTCCGGGCTCGTCATCGCCTTCGCCCAGGTCATCGTGGGCGTCCTCACGATCCTCGGCCTGTGGCAGCGGGTCGCCGCGGTCTTCGGCGCGCTGCTCTCGGCGGCACTGATCGTCACGGTCAGCTGGAAGACCGTCCCGGCCTACGACGCCCCCGACATCATCTACCTCGCCGCCTGGTCCCCGCTGATCATCGCGGGCGCCCCCGTCTACTCCGTCGACGGCCGCCTCGCGGGCAGCGCCTGGCGCCGCCTCGGACCCCGCGCCGACATCTGGGAGCTGCGCCGCTACGTCCTGCGCCGCGGCGCCCTCATCACGGCCGTCTCCATCGGCCTCACGCTGCTCATCGGCTCCCTGCTCGGCGGCGCGGTCCGCGACTCCAGCCGCGTGGTCGTCCCCGGCCCCGGCGAGGCCCCGCGCAACGAACTGCCGGGCGCCCCGCTCCCCGGAGAACCGACCAAGAGCCACAGCAGCAGCCCCAGGGCATCCAAGTCGCCTTCCCGCCCCGCGACTTCGGCCAAGCCGTCCGGCGCCGCGACGACCCCGGGCGCGACCCACTCCTCCTCTGGTACGGCCACCAGCGGCGCCCCCAGCCAGACCCAGGGCACCGCGGGCCGCACCCAGCCCCAGCAGTCCTCCCCGGCCGGCCAGGCCCCCAGCACCACCTCAGGACCCACGTCCAGCGGCGGTACGAGCGGCGGCACCGGCTCCAACGGCGGCTCCAGCACCGGGGGTTCATCCTCCTCCGGCCAGCCGGGCCTGGTGGGCGGCCTGTTGGGGTAACTGGGCCGGTGGGCGGCTTGTTGACACAGTCGCCCACCGGCTGACCTCCGGGAACACCAAGCGGGCCCGCACTTTCTAGTGCGGGCCCGCGGTTTTGGTTTTTAGGGGCGCGGGGAACGGCGCGACCAGCCACGACGGCGCCGCACTCAACGACCAAGCGCAGCAAGCTCCTTGGCTGCTTCCCGGAGATCCTTCGCGGTATCGATGGCCCGCCAGTAAGCCCCCTGAGGAATAGGGAACCCGGCCAGCCGCCGCTCACGAGCAAGGTGAGGGAACGTCGTCCGCTCGTGATCCCCCCGCTCCGGCAGCAACCCCGCGAACTCGGGCGAGAACACGTACACCCCCGCATTGATCGCGTACTGCGTCGGCGGCGACTCGATGAAGTCCGTGACCCGCCCGAAGCTGTCAGTCTGTACGGCCCCCCACGGGATCCGCGGCCGGGCCAGCGCAATCGTGGCGACGGCGTCGCGCTCGGTGTGGAAGTCGGCCATGTCGCGCAGCGAGAAGCGGGTCCAGATGTCCCCGTTGGTGGCGTACCAGGCGCTGTCCGGCCGGGGCAGGTGCGCGGCGGCGTACTTGAGGCCGCCGCCGCGGCCCAGGGGCTCCGTCTCGACGACCGTGGTCACCTCGACCGGCAGGTCGGCCGACTTCAGCCAGTCCTGCAGCACCTCGGCGAGATGCCCGCAGCTGACGACGACGTCGGTCACGCCCTCCTCGGCGAGCCAGACGAGCTGGTGGCCGATGATCGGCGTCCCCGTGCCGGGGATCTCGACCATCGGCTTGGGCCGGTCGTCGGTGTACGGGCGCAGCCGGGATCCCTGGCCACCGGCCAGGATCACGGCTTGGGTGGGGCGCGACGCGGCGTTCGGATCGGTCATGACCCGAACTGTACGTGGCGGCCCCACCGCATCTTTCGGCTGCAACCGTTCCTTAATCAGCCGTTACCGACCTCCTACTCCGCCCGCCGGCTCCGGTCAGCTGTGCGCGGCCATGACCCCGGAGGCGAACGAGGTGTCGCACACGGGGCGGGCGTAGGACTGGGCGCGTGCGGCGCCGTAGATACGGACCGCGGCGCGGCCCAGTGCGCGGGCGATGGAGGTGCAGTGCGTGGCGAGCGACGGGTGGCCGTTCACCGCCTCCTGGAGGTGCGTCAGGACGACGCCGGGGTTCTTGTCCTGGAGCTCGGTCATGAGCTGGTCGCGCAGGATGTCCTGCGGGGCGCGTGCGGCGGCCCGCGAGGAGGCTCCGGCCGCCGTGACGTCCGTCGCGGTGAGCATCGAGCTGGAGGGGCTCCCCGACCAGTTGACCCGGGTGACCGCGAGGGTCCCGGAGAGCACCATGACGACGGGCAGGACGAGGGCGAGCGTGCGGCCGACCCGGCGGGCGGGGCCCCGGCCGCGTCGCGGCTGTTGGTTATTGGAGTGCTTCACGCGTGTGAGGGTAGCGTCCGGTAATGATTTGGCGACATTTAGTCACCAATTCGGGGGATGGATTGGTGCCTCGGATTGGGTAAGGCGTTGACGAACGCTGCTCGAAATGACCGCTCTGCCGGGGTATTTGTCGACACGGTCGGGGGCTGTGCGCAACAGGAAGGGCCCCGCGGCGATCCGCGGGGCCCTTCCTGGGAACGTTTGATCAGCCGGTGAGAACCGATCAGTCGGTGAGTCGCTCGCCCGTGGAGGTCGAGAACACGTGGATCTCACCCGGACGCGGGACCACGTGGAGCGTGGAGCCCTTCTCCGGCACCGCGCGGCCGCTGACGCGGACGACCAGGTCCTTGAGGTTGTCGTCGACCTTGGCGCTGCCGTAGACGTAACCGTCGGCGCCCAGCTCCTCGACGACGTTCACGGAGACGGCGAGACCGGCCGGGGCGTCCTCGGAGTCCTTCGTGAGGGACTTCGCGGCCTCGCCGTTGTGCTCGTCGATGTCGAAGTGCTCGGGGCGGACGCCGACGGTGACCGTGCGGTCACCCTTGTCGGAGGCGGCCTTGAGCGCGTCGCGGTTGACCGGGACGACCGAGTTGCCGAACTTCACGCCGCCGTCGGTGATCGGGACCTCGATCAGGTTCATGGCGGGGGAGCCGATGAAGCCGGCCACGAAGAGGTTCTTGGGGCGGTCGTACATGTTGCGCGGCGAGTCGACCTGCTGGAGCAGACCGTCCTTCAGTACGGCCACCCGGTCGCCCATCGTCATGGCCTCGACCTGGTCGTGGGTGACGTAGACGGTGGTGATGCCGAGGCGGCGCTGCAGCGAGGCGATCTGCGTACGGGTGGAGACACGGAGCTTGGCGTCGAGGTTCGACAGCGGCTCGTCCATGAGGAAGACCTGGGGCTCACGCACGATGGCGCGGCCCATCGCGACGCGCTGGCGCTGACCGCCGGAGAGGGCCTTCGGCTTGCGGCCGAGGTAGTCCGTGAGGTCGAGGATCTTCGCCGCGTCCTCCACCTTCTGGCGGATCTCGGCCTTGTTGACGCCGGCGATCTTGAGCGCGAAGCCCATGTTGTCGGCGACCGTCATGTGCGGGTACAGCGCGTAGTTCTGGAACACCATGGCGATGTCCCGGTCCTTCGGCGGCAGGTGCGTGACGTCGCGGTCACCGATGCGGATGGCGCCGGCGTTGACGTCCTCAAGCCCCGCGAGCATCCGGAGCGAGGTGGACTTGCCACAGCCGGACGGACCGACCAGAACGAGGAACTCCCCGTCCTCGATCTCGATCTCCAGACCGTCTACGGCGGGCTTCTCGGAACCCGGGTAGATCCGGGTCGCCTTGTCGAACGAAACAGTGGCCATGGTGAAGGGCCCCCTTCTACCGGCAGGAACGTGCCGGACGATCCGTTGTAGGAAGGTGGTGGTGTAGTCCACGCGAGTGAACTGGGTCAGGACGGTACCTGGCGTTTGCCTGGTCTGTCAGTACCTGGACCCATGTGAACTTCGAGGAAATTTTCGACAGGGTGCCACGGGGACCTGGGTACACTGCACGGGCACGTGATCGCGCGCGTCCCGGGCACGCGGGTCGGGTATGTCCCGTCCATGCCCCGCCGGGTACGCACGTATCGCGCAGGCCTCCTTAGCTCAGTTGGCCAGAGCAACGCACTTGTAATGCGTAGGTCGTCGGTTCGAATCCGACAGGGGGCTCCATGGAAAACCCCGGGTCAGGCCTCTGACCTGGGGTTTCTTGTTTTGGGTGACCTTGGAATCCGGGCTGATCGGGTGCCTGTGGGCTACGCATCGCAATGCGTAGGTCCAAGGTTGGCAGCCAGTGATGATTCCGTCTTGCAGGCCTGTGAACTGGTACTTTTCCCCTTGCTGTTGGTTCGCCTCGGTCTGTTCGGATCGGTGCGGTAGCCATTTGGTGGCCGAGCGTGCGGTCACGGTGCAGACCGGCTCCTGGCCAACCGAGTAAGCGGACGTGCAGGGGAGGGCGATTGTTGTGGCACCCCGACGATTACGCGGTCAGCCTGCTGCTCGTTTTCCCGGTGGGGCCGCACTCGATGGCAGGCAGTGGTCGCATCGCCTGATGCGACCACTGCCTGGCTATCACCGCACCCACCCTGACGCCACTCCGACAAGCTTCAGCAGCGGCTGTCCCATGATGGGCAGTTGCCTGGTCCGGGCAGAGTGTCGAACGGAGCCAGACGTCGGCGCCGGGACGGGCGCCGGGGACGGTCGCTCGGCGGAGCACCCACTTCGGCTCCCGAGCTGCTGCTCCAACTCCACCCTGTTTGACCGGTGTTCATGCCTCACCCCATTTGTACGACGACCATGCTGTTGCCGGGCGTCGTCGCGTCCGCCGGGGGCAGTGCCGTCGGGTAGAGGCGGACGTCGCTGAGGCGGCCGTTCGCGTACTCGGCGTAGGTGCCTTGGAAGATGCGGCGGCCGAACTGGACGGGGCCGGCGGCGTTCCAGTCGGTGCCGGTGTAGGACTTGGTGGCGGACAGGTGGCCGTTCACATAGAGGAGCAGTTGGCCGGCGACCGCGTCGTAGACACCGACGAGGTGGGTCCACTTCGAGGCCGCGGCCTTCGCGCTGTAGACCGCGGTGAAGGCGGTGCTGGTGCTGTCGTCGTCGTGGCGGCCGAAGGCCCAGACCTGGCTGGCCGAGGAGTAGTAGAGCTGGAAGCCGTTGGCCGCGCCGACGGCCGGGTCGTCGGACTGCGACACGAACGTCGAGTTGGTGCCTGACAGGGAGTTCAGCTTCACCCAGGCCGAGACCGTGAAGCTGCCGGCGGTGTTCACGCCGGTAGCGGTGGTCGCGGCGTACGAGGTGCTGCCGTTGAGGTTCAGGACTGTGCCCCGGTCGGTGTCGGAGGTCCAGGCGGCGCCGCCGGTCAGCGTGGCGGGGGCGTTGCCGGTCGGGTCGGCCGCGGTCGTGCCCGTACCGTCGGTGAGGTTCCAGCGGTGGGTGGCCGTGTCGGTGACGGTGCCGAGTGATGCGGGGTCGGCGAAGGCGGCGGTCGTGCCGGACGGGGTGGCGCCCGGGTATTCGGTCAGCTGGCCCGCGGTGTCCGTGGCGTACAGGTCGGGCTTGCCGTCGGGGCCGCCAGTGGCGCTGTTGACGTCACCGGGAGAGGCGACGGTCGGGTAGTCACGCTTGCGCAGGACCATGGACAGGGCCGTGGCGGGGTGGGTGTTCCAGCCCGTGGCGGAGCTGCTCGTCCAGTTCTGGGCGGCGGAGGCGTTGCACGTGTAGAGGCGGACCTGGGTGCCGTTGGTCACGCTCGCGACCGGATCGTCCAGGCACTTGCCGGACTGCGGGTTGGCCAGGCTGCCGGAGGCGCCCGTGGTCCACTTCTGGGACCCCGCGCCGTTGCATGTGTAGAGCTGGAGCAGGGTGCCGTTGTCCGTGCCGCCGTCGGTGGCGTCGAGGCACTTGCCTAGGACGCGCAGTGAGCCGTCGTCGTGCAGGACCCACTGCTGGGTGGCGCTGCCGTTGCAGGTATAGATCTGGATTTTGGTGTGGTCGGCGGTGTGTCCGCCCGCGTCGTCCAGGCAGACCGTGCCGCCGGAGGACGTCTTCACGGCGGAGACCAGCGGGGTGCGCACCGGGGCGTGCAGCAGCTTCGGCAGGAGCGTGCCGCTGTCCACGTCGATCGGAAACGTGTAGACGGTGCCCGAGGCGTCATCGCGCGCCCACACCGTGGGCGTGCCGCCGGTGACCTTGCCGTTGCCGCCACCGTCCACCGAGAAGGTGCCGCCGACCCGGCCGGGGGCGATCAGCGTCAGGCCGGACCAGTCGCCGTCGCCGAGCAGCAGCGGATGGCCGAGGTGGTTGACGCCGTATGTCTGGTACAGCCACAGCTTGTTGTTCTCCACCGTGAGCACGGCGGGGTGGTCGGCGTTGCCGTACACGTCTCCGTCGACGACCAGTTGGGAGATGTCCCAGGGCTTCGCGGGATCGTAGCCCGCGTTCGTGCAGCGGTCGGCGGGGACGGTGTCGGTGGCCTCGCAGTCGTCCTTGGTGACGACGTCGTAGCGGCGTCCGACGAAGCCGGGAAAGGTGGAGTAGGGCGTGCGCGGGAAGGCGCCGTCCTCCTTCGGATCGAGGTCGTTCTTCACCACGTACAGCTGCTGGGTCTTGGTGTTGTACGCGAACAGGTCGTCGTGCGTGTCACCGTGCAGATTGCCGCGGTGGGCGATCAGGTAGTCGCTCCAGGTGCCGGTGGGCGCGCCCTTCGGCGTCGAGACGATCACCGGGCCGGTGATCGCGGGCGGGTTGCTGCCGACGGGGCCGTCCTGAGCCGCCGCGGGCGCCTGGGCGGGGTCGCTGTCGCCGGGGACCAACTCCAGGTCGCCGCTGCTTGTGGTGGCGAGCAGGTCGGGGCTGCCGTCGCCGGTGATGTCCCCGGGAGCGATCTTGGTCTTCGGGTCCCAGGGTGCGGTGAAGGTGTAACTCACCGGATTCTGGGAGAGGTTGCCGGCCCTGTCGACCGCGCCGACGTACAGGGTGTGCACACCCCAGTCGGTGACCTTGATCGTGACGGTGCCGGAGGCGGTGGCGCCGCTGGTGGACGTCACCTTGGCGGGCTGGCCGGTGGCGATGGTCGGCTGGCTGTCGAGCTGCCACAGAAAGTGGTCGATGCCGCTGGCCTGGCAGGTAGCCGGGGCGCAGGTGTCGGCCGGGGTGTTGTCGGCCGCGGAGACGGCGAAGTCCGCATGGACGTCGCTGCCCGCGTAGGTGTCGCTAACTCCGCTGCCGACCGGCGGGAAGTGCGGGTTGTCGGCGACCGTCGGTGTCTGTGGCGGAGTGAAGTCGGTGTTGAACCAGCAGTGGTCGCTGATCGGCGATGTCATCTTGATCGAGGAGTTGTCCTGGGCGTAGACGTCCCAGCCGTACCCGTGACCGTCCTTGAGGGTGAAGCCGATCGGTGCGTCCGCGTCGGCACCCGAGGCGACCATGCCGCTGTCCGGCGTGCCCTTGTCCGCGGCGTTTCCGTCGGCGTCGAGGTCGGAGCGGTCCCAGACGTGGTAGTGCGCCTCGGCGTGCTCGCCGGAGATGTGGGTCGTGACGGTGGAGTGCAACTGGATGTTGCTGCCCGCGCCGCTGTACGTCGTCGCGCCGATCCAGCCGGCCGCGCTGCCGGTGACGCAGTCGCCGTCCGCGCCCACCGGCTTGGGCGCGGTGCGCACCTTGGTGGGGACGTCCGGGGGGATGTCGAAGTTGGTGGTCAGGGCGAGCGTCTGGGACATGCGCAGGTAGTCGAGATTGGAACTGGTCCTGGACTCGTTGCCGAACAGGCCGATCGTCCAGGTGCCCTTGTTGCCGTCGGCGATCTTCTGGACCTGGTCGTCGACGCGGAAGGAGGCGGTGCTGTCGCTGCAACTGCTGTTGCCGTTCGCCCCGCTGGGCACGGTCGTCTTCACGGCCGGATAGCCGTTGTCGTCGAGAGTTCCGGGCTGATTGCCCCAGTCGGTGTTCTCGTTGATCGTGCCCGTGGTGTGCAGGGTGATCGGCTGGTTGTGGGAGCAGTCGACGCTGGCCGCGTATTTGGTGCTGACCTTCACCTCGGCCTTGATGACCTTCATGGACGGGTCGAGGCCGGAGGTGTCGATCGCGTAGTACGACCGTTCGAGGCCGTCCCCGCAGGCGCCGCCCCACTGCTGGTAGCCGACACCCTCGCCGTTGGTTTGCGGCTTGTTGTACTGCGGGGCGTCGGAGCAGGCCGAGTTGGAGTACACCTCGTCGAAGGCGCCGGACTTGCTGGTCACCGGGTTCTCGAAGGGGTCGATGTAGACCGGGTAGTGCGTGTCCGGACCGTCGAGCACCGAGGTGTCGGGCGCCAGCGTGATGGCGTCGGAAGTGGTGGTCATCGGGACCTGGCCGACCTGGGCGCCGGAGCCGGGGCCTGCCGCCGAGGAGGAGGTGGCGGGAGCCGTCGGTTCGTCACCGGCGGCGGAGAGCCCCGAGAAGGAGGCGGGTTTGACGACGCCGGCCGCGTGCGCCGTCGACGTGGTGGCCGTCGTACTGGAATCCCACATCAGGGGCGGTGGACTCGTGTACGACACCGAGCCGTCGGGGGCGGTCGCCGTCATGCCACCCGCTGCGGTGGCCGACAGGTCCAGGCCGTCGGTGTCCGTGGACACTGAGAGCTGTCGGACCCGCGCGTCGGCCGCCGCCTGCGCGTTATGGACGATCAGCACGTCGCTGAAGCCGCCCTGGTCCGTCACCGTCACCGACAGGTCGACGCCAGGCAGCACGGACGCGTACAGCGCTGTGTCACCGCTGACCTGCGGGGCGGGGAGGGCGAAGGGCATGGTCAGGCTCATGCTGTGCCCGGCGGGGTCGGTGAGCGTGGCCAGGGGGCCGCTGCCTCCGCCGGACAGGTGCACGCCGTTGGGCGTGGCCCTGGGCGAGTACGTGCCGTCGGCGCCGACGGCGAGCGTGGCGTCCACCGGAACCCAGGCGCCGTCCTGACGCACGCGGACCGGCAGAACTGTCGAGGTCGTCGTGAACGAACCGTCCGGATTGGCGGCCACGGTGTCAGTCTGGCTGGTCAGCGCGTCGACCGGTACGGAGGTCCCGTCGGCGACCGCCTGGGCCTGTGCGGCGAGCAACGGGTCGGCGGTGTCGGCGGGTTCGCCGTCGGCGAGCGCTGCGGTCGGAACGGCCAGCGCCGTGAGCAGCAGTGCGCCGAGCGCCGGGAACAGCGCCAGTCTTCGGGCGGATGACGGCAGCACGGAACAACTCCTTCGCACGACGGACAGGGCAGACACGAGATCTGCGACCATCCGCGCCAGTGAACGGCTCGCCGGACGACGGGTCAGGACGTCGGCGACGGCGTGCGGCAGTGATGTTCGCTCCCCCGGCACAAAACGTACACAGGAAACGTCAAGGGAAATCACAACATTGTCATGGCATTGGCAAAAAGTGTTGAGGTTCGGTCAAGGTCGTTCTTAACCTCCCAACCTGGTTCACGCCGACCACGTGACCTTTCAGTCAACGGGCCACCAAGGCCGTTTCATTCGGGGGTAGGTCACACGTGGGTGTGCGAAGAACGATGACGCTCGTCTCCGCTCTGCTGGCCGTGATGGCGCTCTTGGTGACGGGCGCGGTCGCGCAGAACGGCGTCGGGCCGTATGTCTTCGACGGTGACATCTGGAAGCCGAAGCCGCTGCCGGCCACACCCGCTGTGGGTGACCACGAACTGACCCGCCCGACGATCGCTCATCCCCGTGGCTACCGTGCGCTGACTCGCTACCAGACGGTCAAGGCAGCCGCGCCACAGGCTGGTTCACATACCGTCGCCCTCAAGGCCGAGCCGGCCAGGGCGGGTTCGCTGCCCGTGTGGGTGGCGTCGTCCGGAAAGGCGAAGTCTCCGCAGGCGAAGTCCGAGCAGGTCCGTGTCCGACTCGCCTCCCGCGCCCAGGCGTTGCGGGCCGGCGCGGACACCGGCCTCCTGGTTGGACTGGACAGGGCCACGTCCGGTACCGCCAAGGTCAGCGTGGTCGTCGACTACTCGTCCGTGGCCAAGGCCTACGGCGGAGGCTACGGAGCCCGACTCACCCTCACCCGCCTCCCCGCCTGTGCCCTGACGACTCCGCAGCGCGCCGAATGCCGCACCCGCACGCCCCTGAAGTCCGTCAACCGCGCCACCGCGAACCAGCTCACCGCGACCACCACCGCGGACTCGGCGATCGCCGTCACCTCCGGCAGCCGGGGTTCACAGGGTGACTACTCGGCGACCTCGCTGACCCCGGCGGGCAGTTGGCAGGCCACTGGCACCGGTGGCTACTCGTACTCCTACCCCATCGACCTGCCGGCCGGGGTAGGGGACAGCGGCCCCTCGGTGGCACTGGCGTACGACTCGCAGTCCGTGGACGGCGAGACCTCGGCTCGCAATTCGCAGGCATCCTGGATCGGCGACGGCTGGAGTTACCAGCCGGGCTTTGTGGAGCGGGCGTACCGCTCCTGCGGTTCGCTGCTCGACTCCGACGACAAGAAGATTCTCAAAGGCTCGGGCGACGAATGCTGGGGCGGCGCCAACGCGACCGTCTCCTTCGGCTCCCACTCCGGTGTCCTGGTCCCGACCACCTCCTCCGGACTGCCCGGTGAGATAAGGGAGTTCAAGCTCCAGGGCGACGACGGCACTGTCGTACAGGAACTGTCCGGGGCCGCCAACGGCCTGTACGACGGAACCTACTTCCGCGTCCTGACCACTGACGGCACCGCCGCCTACTTCGGTGCTGACCACTCACCGACCGGCCCCGGCACCAAGGGGCTCGCCTCGTCGGACTCCGGCGACGACTCCACGCACGCGGCCTGGGGCGTCCCCGTCCTGCACCCGCGGTCCTCCGACCCGTGCCACAGCGACGCCGACGGCAAGAAGTCCCGCTGCGACAAGCCCGAGGGCTGGCGCTGGAACCTGGACTTCGTCGTCTCGCCAAGCGGCTTCGTGCAGCGCTACGACTACTCGACCGAGACCGGCTACTACGACCTCGGCGGTGGCCAAGCGGCCGCGACCGACGACACGGACGACACCGGCACCCTCACCTCGTACACCCACGGCGGCACGCTCACCTCGATCTCCTACGGCTACACCCTCGATGACGAGCAGGCCGGCCGCACCCCGTCCGCGCAGGTGGCCTTCACCTCCAAGCAGCGCTGCCAGACGACGTCCGCCTTCACCGACTGCTCGGCCGGGAATCTGGACGACAACACCGCACCGCACTGGCCGGACGTCCCCTGGGACCTGCACTGCGACGCGACCGACAAGACCAAACTGCCCGACGACGCCACCAAGGTGCCGACGGATGTCTGCGTCGTCTCCTCGCCCACGTTCTGGTCGACCACACGACTGGACAACATCACCACCAAGGTCCACGTCAAGGACGGCGACACCGACAAGCTGGTCCCGGTCGACAGCTACGACCTGGGGCAGGTGTACTCCGACGCGGGCGGCGCCGTCGACCCGGTCAGCGGCACCACTGTCGACCCCAAGGACGCCGGCTCGCTCCAGGCCGTTCTGTGGCTCCAGTCCATCCGGCACACCGGCAAGGGCACCTACGGCAACGGCAACAGCGACCTCGCGCTGAACCAGGTCTCCTTCACCGGCACCGAGATCGACAACCGGGTCGACGACGACTCCCCGTCCGCCCCGCCGCTGTACCGGCCGCGCATCTCCAACGTGCAGACGGAGACCGGCGAGTCGATCACCGTCGAGTACAACCAGAACCCGTGCGCGGGCAAGTCGCTCGACATCAAGTCGGCCGACTCCAACACCAACTCCTGCTATCCCGCGTACTGGACGGTGCCCGGCGCCTCCAAGCCGATCGCCGACTGGTTCAACAAGACGACCGTCCACAGCGTCACCGTCGCCGACCTCACCATCGCCGGCCAGTACACCCCCGACGCCTCGAAGATCCCGGCCGGCTCCGAGGCGCACGTCTCCACATACGCCTACTCGGGCGCCGCATGGCATCGCGACGACTCCGACCTGACCGACGACCAGTACCGCACCTGGGATGAGTTCCGCGGCTTCCGCACGGTCACCGTGCGCACCGGCAAGGCACCCGAGCCGGTCACCCAGCAGACCACCACCTACCTCCAGGGCATGGACGGCGACTACAAGGCCGACGGCACCCGCCGATCGGTCACCGTGGACGCCAAGGTCGGCGGCAACACCGTGCTGAGCGTCACCGACGCCGACCAACTCGCGGGCACCGCACTGCAGTCGGACACGTACACCGCCTCCGGCGGCACGGTGAACGCCTCCACCGTCAACGGACCGTTCACCTTCACCACCACGGCACATGCCGACCGCACCTCGTGGACGGCCTGGACCCAGGAGGACCACCCAGGGGAGACCGCGCCGGACAAGGCCACCCTGCCCGACCTCGCCGCCCGCCGGATCAAGTCCACCCAGTCGCACGGCTATTCCCTGCTCGCCGACGGCACATGGCGGCACACCCGCACCGACACCGGCTACGACGACCAGGGCCGGGTGCAGTCCGTCGACGCGCACGGCGACGTCTCCGTGGCGGCGCAGGAGAAATGTGCCACCACGGATTACGCGGCGCCTTCCTCGTCGGCCGACAACACCATGCTGCTCGCCTACCCGGACCGCATCACCGCGGTCTCCGGCCCCTGCGGCACCAAGCCCGGCACCGACACCCTGCTCTCCGACAAGAAGGTCTACTACGACGGCGACGGTTCCGTCAGCGCCCTCGGCGCCTACGGCACGGTCACCCACCCGCGCGTCACCGGCACCCAGGTCGGCATCGGCTTCGCCACCGACGGCACCGAGAACTGGCGCACCACCAGCGGCATTTCCTACGACGCCGCGGGCCGTGTCACCGACTCCCTCGACACGACGGGCCAGGGCACCCACACCGACTACCTGCCCAAGTGGAACAGCGCGGGTGGCAACACCAACCCGACGAGCATCGTCTCCACCAACCAGCAGCAGTGGAAAGTCACGTCCACCCTCGACCGGCTGCGCGGGGTGCCCGTCGAGAACGTCGACGCCAACAACCGTGTCACGGACATCACTTACGATGCCCTCGGCCGCCGTACCGCCGTCTGGCTGCCCGGACGCGACAAGGCGACACAGAGCGCGGACATGACGTTCGCGTACTCCGTGAACCCCGGTGCGGTCCCCGCCCCCGGCGGCACGATCACCCAGCCCGGCGCCCCGTCGTCCGTCACCACCCGCACCCTGCGCGAGGACGGCACCTACTCGACGTCGACCAGCATCTTCGACGGGATGCTCCAACCCCGTCAGGTCCAGACGACCGCGGACGGCGACTCCGACTCCGGCCGGATCATCTCCGACACGTTCTACGACTCCCACGGCTGGCCGAGCGCCTCGTACGCCCCCTACTCGGAGCCGGACCACTCCCCGTCCGCCGCCCTGTACGCGGCCAACGAGAACGAGATCCCCGCCGAGACCACGGCGACGTACGACGGCCAGGGCCGTGCCACCGAGAGCACCCTGTGGCACCAGGCCGTCAAGCAGTGGGGCACGAGCACGGCCTACCCCGGTGCCGACGAGACGGACACGACCCCGCCGGCCGGCGGCTCCTCGACCGCCTCCTACACCAATGCACTCGGCCAGACCGTGAAGTCGGTGGTGAAGAACACCGGCGCCACGGTCACGCTCAAGGGCGGCAGCATCATCCCGTCGGGCACCTCGCTGGCCTCCAACAGCGTGCGCCTGACCATGCAGGCCGATGGCAATCTGGTCCTCACCGCGCTCAGCAGCGGCAAGACCCTCTGGTCCAGCAACACGAGCGGAAACCCGGGCGCGTACGCCCAGTTCGGTACTGACGGCAATCTCGCCGTCCTCACGGCCGCCGGCGCCTCCAAGTGGAACAGCGGCCTGACCGCGACCACGGGCGCCACACTCCAGGTCCGCGCCGACTCGACGCTCGCCGTCGTCGGTGGCGACGGCAGCACAATCCTGTGGAAGCAGGGCACGGCAGGCGCGGTCCCGGCCGCCGACGCCACCACCCGCTACACCTACACACCTGCCGGCCAACTCGACTCGGTCAAGGACAGCGCGGGCAACACCTGGTCGTACAAGTACGACCTGATGGGCGAGCGGACCTCCCAGACCGATCCCGACACCGGCACGACGACCTTCGACAAGTACGACGCGGTCGGCAACCTGCTCCAGACCACCGACCCGCGCGGCCAGGTGCTGTCGTACGCCTACGACTGGGACAACCGGGCCACGGCGGAGTACGCGGCCCCCTGGTCGGCCACGCCCGACCCGGCCAAGCAGCAGACCTCCCGGGTCTACGACACGCTCGCCAAGGGCTACCCGACCTCCTCGACCCGCTACGTCGGCGGCGCCAGCGGCAGCGCGTACACCGAGGCGATCACCGGCTACAACACGTCCTACCAGCCGCTCGGTTCGACCCTCACAGTCCCCTCCGCAGACGGCTTCCCGGGCACGGCGGGCAGCGCCGGCGGCACGACCACGTACTCCCTGACGTCGACGTACACGCCGAACACCGGTCTGCTGGCCACCACCCAGTACCAGGCGGACGGCGGCCTCCCGGCCGAGCGCGTCGGCTACGGCTACACCCTGCAGGGCGCGTTGGACGGGTTCGGCGGCTACATCAACGCGGCCAACACGCCCTCGTACCTGGACGGCACGGTCCACGACCCCTTCGGCCGGGTCCTGCAGACCAACTACGGCCCCACGGGCAAGGAGCTCGCGACCTTCGCCCAGTACGACGCGACGACCGGCGCCACCACGCAGACCAGCAGCATGGTGCAGACGTCGACCACGGCCCTGGACGTCGTCAACTACCGCTACAACCAGGCCGGCGAGCTCACCGCGACGGACGACCTCCAGGACAACACCACCCACGACACCCAGTGCTTCGCCTACGACTCCTTCCAGCGGCTGACCGCAGCCTGGACGGACACCGCCGGCATCACCGACTCCGGCACCGCACCGGTGGGCGCCGTGGGCGGATGCAATTCGGGCTCCGTGCAGACCAGCGCGGCCCCGGTGAAGACGAAGACGGTGGGCGGGCCCGCGCCGTACTGGCAGACGTACACCTACGACCTGCTCGGCGACCGCACCGGCACGGTGAACCACGACACCACCGGCAACGCGCTCGCGGACACGACCCAGTCGACCTCCTACGCGGGTGCGGACGGAACCGCCTCCGCCGCCCACCCCGACCAGGCGGGCGCGACCACGATCAGCAACCCGGGCACGGGTACGGCCACGCAGACCCCGTCGTACACGGACACGGCCGGGAAGAACGCGGGCAACACGGTCAGCCGGGCCACGAAGACCACGGGCCCGCTGACGACCGGCTTCACCCTCACCGGCGGCGGAAAGCTGTGTGTGGAGGAGACGGGCTCGGGCGTCAAGGTTGAGGTGAACACGTGCAGTTCGACGGCCGCGGCCCAGAAGTGGACGGTCAACACCGACGGCACGGTGACCGCGGCGAATCTGTGCCTGGACACCGCGGGCAACGCGACGGCCTCCGGCACGGGCGTGGTGATGGACACCTGCTCGACCGACGCGACCCAGAAGTGGCGCACGACGTCGACCGGCACGCTGGTCAACGCGGCCAAGAGCACCCTGTGCCTGACCGACCCGAGCGCCAGCGCCACCAAGGGCACCCAGCTGACGCTCACGACCTGCGGCGGCAAGGGCCAGACCTGGTCGACGCCCACGTCCGGCGCACTGCCGGCCGGCCAGACGCAGACCTTCACGTACGACGCCGAGGGCCAAACGGCGACGGTCTCGACCCCGTCCGGGACGACAACCCGTACGAGTAAGTACCTCTACGACGCCGACGGCAACCTGCTGGAACAGACGGCGACGGTCGGTGGCACCGACAAGACCCGCGTCCTCTATCTCTTCGGCGGCGCCGAGCAGTTGACGCTCGACGTGGCGGCGAAGACGTGCACGGCCCTGCGCTACTACGCCGGGCCTGACGGCACCCAGATCACCCGATCCAGCAGCGGCAGCGTCACCTACCAGGTGGCCACCACGCAGGGCACGGCGACCACCGCCGTAGACGCGACCACCCTCGCGGCGACCCGCCGGTACTACGACCCCTACGGCAACCCGCGCGGCACAGCTCCGTCGACGTGGGTGGCGGGGGACGAGAACCACGGCTTCCTGGGGAAACCGAGCGACTCGGTGACCGGGCTGGATCTGCTGGGGGCGCGGAACTACGACCCGACGCTGGGGCGGTTCCTCACCGCCGACCCGCTCTTCCAGGCGGGCGATCCGAACCAGATGGGCGGGTACACCTACGCGGCGGACAATCCGGCGAGCGGTTCGGATCCGACGGGGTACGACAACTGGGCGAACTCGCCGTCGAACACCTGCGCCGCGGGGTTCACCTGCAAGTCCAAGACCAAGACCCATTCCACGACCCCTTCGCCTTCACCGGGGTCTCCGCCCACCACCACCTCCAGTGGTGACACGGATTCCTCCTCGACCGTCGCGGCGGCACAGCAACTGCCCCAAGCGAACCTCGATGACAAGGTCGCCCCGAACCTGCTGGACTCTGTCCTGCTGGTGCCCTTCGACTTCGCCAACTGCGAGTTCTGGATCAGCGGAGGTGGCCCGTCGCACGAGGCGTCCTGCTCTGCGGCCGGCGGCGTGTATTCGGGCGGCGAGGCCGGGGGCGGTGCCGCCGGCCTCGCGGAGAGGGGAGTAGAGGGCGGTGCGGGAGACCTCAGGGGCGCTGTCGGCGGCGACGCGGCCGCTGCGGCGGGGGCGGGCGCCGAGGCGACGGAAAACGCGGCGGCCGACATCGCGGACATGGCGGCGATCAAGCGGGCGAACGCTCAGGCCCACTCCGAGGAGGCCGAGGCGGCAGCCGCCAAGCCGAGTTCACCGAGCACCGGGGCTTCGGGGACCAAGCCGTCGGCACGGGACTCACGCGCGCCCGTCATGAAGGGCAGTCCCGGCTCCAAGGCGTCGTCGGCGTCGGTCGTCAACAAGACCCGCTTGCCGCGGGGGACGAGCATTGAGGATGGTCTCGCCGGGGCCCGGAATCTTCGAGACCGAGTGGCGGAGCGTACCCTCTTCCCGAACGGTGATGGCATCGCCGTCAGTCAGGCGATGGCGAGAAAGACGTGGACCGCAGGCTACAACGCCGAAACTCGCGAGATAGCTGTCGCCTCCTCGGGCTGTGGATATTGCGCTGAAGGAAATGTCATCAATGCCCTGGGCGGTGACGCGAACCGCGTGATGCTTACTAGGGCGCTGTTCTGGAACGGAAAAGAGGAGATCTGGGACGAGATGCCCATCTGTACTGTTTGCCAGACGTATCTGACTCCGGAGGACGTCGAGCCCGGGGCCTTGTACACGCATCCGGGCGACTGGGACAACAGATAGCATCTGCGGCTCGCGTGATTCCTTGCCGCGCGCATCATCCGAGAAACGAGCACATCGGGAGAGGGAATGAGTGCCAGGCCGTCACTGATCCAGGCTGAGCGGGTCGACTGGGCGTCGCTGCGCTGTGGATGTGGCATGACGGGTGCCCATATCCCTGATATTTTTTCCCGTTTGCTGGTAGCCGCTACGCCGCAGGAAATTGCCGAGGCGACCCTGGAAGGGCACGTCTATATTCAATCCCTCCTCTTTGAGGTGGCAATTCCCGTCACCTCTTTGATCGTCGCTGCTCTGCACGAGGAGGTCTCCGACGAGGTGCGTGTCGAGTTGCTCGACAATCTCGGAGCCTGCGTGGGAGGAGAGTCTCACTGGACCGAGATCGAAGCCGGGTCACCCGAGCTGGAGATCGACTGCCAGGTCGCGGCGCGGGAGGGTATCTGGACCCTCTACCAGGAGTACGCGACCGGTCGTGCGTCGATGGCCCGCATGCTTCTCGATGTGGTGGAGACCGATCGCGAACGGTTCGAGTACTTCGACGCCAAGCTGATCGACCGAGTCCGAAAGCGGGCAAAGCGCCCATGACCAGTTGATCTCGAATCGACTGGACCGGCGGGGTTGAGAAGAAGGAACCAGCGAGCGTGCGATTGATCGATGTGGAGATCGGCCGGTATGACTGGTCGGCGTTTGCTTGTGGCTGTACGAAAACGGCCGCGCACCTCGCCGATGACCTGCGGCGGCTGGCAGTGGCGCAGTCCAGCGAGGAGGCTCGGGCGCTTCATATCGAGAACCACGCCATGATTCAGTCGATCCCGCAGGAGCCGGCGGTGCCCGTCGCCTCGGTGCTGATGGCGGCGCTCGCGGGCGACCTTTCTCCCGGCGCGAGATTCGTATGCCTGGATCTACTCAGCGGACTGGTGTTCAACGACGGCGACGACTCGTCGGAGCGGTGCCAGCAGATCGCGCGACAAGGGCTCTGGTTGCTGTACCGGGATCTTTGGTCCGGCACTTTGCCCGGGATCGTCGCTGGCGCCTATGAGGTACTGAGGGTGAGCGAGGATGACAATGACCGCCTCCGCGCCTACCGGGATTCAGGGCAGGTCGATCTGCCCGACTACCTGGTCGACTGAAGACCCGGACGAGTCCAGGGGCTCGGGGACGGCATGGCTGCGGTAGGAGGAACAGACGCAGTGGCTGGTGAATCGTGTGGGATTGCGCGAAATATCTGAAGAGGCCTTGCCCCGGCAACGCGGCGCGCCAAGTGGGCACTCTTTGACGCAACTTGATGAACTGTCATGTTCCGCCGAGGTGCATCCAAGAGGCGCTCTGGACCCGGTATCGCACGGTCTCGCAGGCCGAGAGGTCCACGTGGCACCTGCCGGCCGTCGGCCGATGGACCCACCTGGTCGGCGTCTATGACGCCTATGCCGTCGCCTCGACCAGGGCGCCTACGGCGGGTACGCCAACGGCAAGGTCAGCAACATCCACATCTACGAAAACGCCCCGTCCCGGCCGGCGCCGTCGCGAAGGGCGACCGCCCTGTTGTCGGCTAACTCGACTGACCTGCAAGGGGCGTTCGGGAGTTGGCAGGTTGCAAACCGCCCGTACGGCGCTCCCAGGCACCGCTCTGTCAGGGCACGTCACTAAAGTTCTCGATCACCCGACCCTCGAACTCGCGCACAAATGCCGGCCTGAAGGTTCTCGACCTGGCGCAGCCCCTTCCGCGCGATCCTCACACTCACGCTTGAAGTCGACCGATTCCCTGGGGGGACCATCTTGAGACGCAGCACCTTCTTGGCGGCAGCCACGGCAACCGCCCTGTCCGCCACCCTGTTCACGGGCCTTTCGCCGGCCCGGGCGGACAACGCCACCGGCGGGCCCGTCCTGTCCGACGCGGACGGCTGGTACGAACCGGGGCTGGTCTTCGTGACCGCGCACTCGGACCGGCCTCTCACGCACATCACGGCCCACTTCTATCCGCTGGACGCACCGGCGGGCGGACCGGAAGCCGGATCGACCGAGGACTTCACCCAGTACACCGGACAGGACGCGACGTCAGGGGTCTGGCGGGCGCCGGTCCATCTGGCCGACCTCGGCGACTACCGGGTCACCGTCGACCTTGAGGACGCCTCCGGCGCCACCGTCACCAGCGCCCTCTCCCCGCACACGCTGCGGTATCAGACCCTGGTCAGGATCCCCGAGCTGACCGCCACCCCCGCCGTGCCGGACTATCTCCACCAGCAGGTCACCGTCAGCGGCACCGCCGTCGCCACGGACCCCCGCCACCCGGACACCCCAACTCCCGCCGCCGGCGTACCCGTCGACATCGAGACCGGGCGGGGGCGGGTGAACGCGACCACCACGGCCGACGGCCGCTTCACCGCCGCCTTCGTCCCCGTCCAGACGTCCATCGACCTGACGGCCGCTCCCGGGGCCTCCGTCAACTACCCGGGCGCGATCGACCTGTTGAGCCCCAAGAAGTCCCTGCACACCACCCAGGCACCCGTCCGCTTCACCGCGAGCACGCACGCCCTGAACCTGAAGCAGGGCGCCACCGGCACGGTCACCGGCCGCGCCGAGATCCAGACGACCGCCGGCTGGCAGCCACTGCCGAACACCACGATCTCCCTCGCCGGGCTTGACGCAAGCAACCGTCCCTCCTTCGAGGTCGGCGAGACCACCACCGACAGCCGCGGCGCCTACACGCTGCACGTCTCCTCCTACAACGCCGCCCCGGCAGCCGAACTCATGGCGGGCAACGGCGACAGGCCCTTCCAGCAGCTCGCCACCGAACCCTTCAGTCTCCATGTCGCCTACGCCACCCACCTCGACATGAGCGCGGACCTCACCGACACCTCGTCCCTCAAGGTCTCCGGCTACGTCTACTACGAAGACGCACGCGCCCACTGGCCCGCCAAGCCCACCGTCACCCTGCAGTACTCCAAGGACGGCAGGAGCGGCTGGAAGAACGCGACCACGGTCCCCATCAAGATCCGCTACAACAAGCCCCTGTTCGAGGAGGACTTCGCCCGCACCCTCACCACGACGAACAGCAACGCCTACTGGCGCGCCCGCTTCGACGGCAATCCCGACCTGGCGACCAACACCACCAAACCCGTCCACCTCTACCGCTACGCCACCCGCATCACCGGCTTCCACGCCTCAGCGAACCCGGTCCGCAAGAACCAGGCGTTCAGTTTCGCCGGCACCCTCCAGTACAAGAACGGCACCACCTGGAAGCCGCTCTACGGCGGTTCCCCCACCCTCTACTTCAAGCCCCGTGGCTCCACCACATACCGCTACGTCACCGAACTGGGCACCGACAGGCAAGGCCACCTCATCGGCATGGAGACCGCCAAACAGGACGGCACCTGGGCCATCGCCCTCAGCCGCCAGACCGGAGACCACTACCTCAGAAGCGCCCAGGTCACCGACTACGTCGACGTCCGGTGAACTGCCGCTGATGCCATTCGCTGCAGGGTTCGTGGGCCGCGCGCCGGAGCGCGCATCCTCCGTGACTTGTAGGTCTGCCACAACAGGTGTGGAGGGCAGGTGGAGGCGGCGATGCTCGTGGCCATAGCGCTCGTGGTGGCCGCCCGGTGGCCGGACGCCTTTGGACGGTGCGTCACGGGGTGGTGCAGGCCAACCTGCGGCGCATCCTCTGATCAGGCAGAACGTCACTAGGTAGCACGACCAAGCACCGCACAACACGATCGCTCATGGTCTTGTAATGCGTAGGTCGTCGGTTCGAATCCGACAGGGGGCTCCATGGAAAACCCCGGGTCAGGCTTCTGACCTGGGGTTTCTTGTTTTGGGTGACCTTGGAATCCGGGCTGATCGGGTGCCTGTGGGCTACGCATCGCAATGGGTAGGTCTGAGGTCGACTGCCAGTGGGCGTTTCTCGGCGTGGTGGCCATGCGGTGGCCGAGCGTGCAGCGGTTGTGCGGATGGAGCCCGATCGGTCGTGCGCTCGCAGGCGTGCTTGGGGGCCGGGTTTGCCGTCGGCCGCTGACCAGACGAAACGCCAGGTCCTGGGAGCTCACCGGCCGTCGGTGGTCTGGCGTACCACCGCACCCGGCGGCCGGTCTTCCTGAGCTGTGAGAGCGGTGAGTGCGTCGCGCAGGCCGGCGCGGGCGGTGACGCCGAGTTTCGGGAACACGTTGTAGAGGTGGCCGCTGACCGTGCGGGCGGACAGGTGCAGCCGTTCGCCGATCGCCTTGTTCGTGAGGCCTGAGGCCGCGAGCGTGGCGATCTGCAACTCCTGGGGAGTGAGCCGGGTGTCTGTCGAGCCTGTCTGGCGCCGGGAGACGCCGGTCGCTCCCAGTTCGGTTCGGGCGCGCTCCGCCCACGGTGCGGCCCGTAGCCGGTCGAAGATCGTCAGCGCGGCGGTGATGTGGATGCGTGATTCGACGGTGGCCCGTTCCCGGCGCAGGTGTTCGCCGTAGGCCAGCAGGACGCGTCCGCGTTCGAAGGGCCACAGGTTCTCGGGCGCCGCCGCGAGGGCCCGTTCGAAGTGGGCGTTCGCCGCCTCTCCCTCGGACACCAGTCCCTGTGCCGCGGCCACGAGCATTGCCCAGCGGGTGGAGATCTTGGTGATGTCCATCCGCAGCATCGCCTCGACGTAATGCCGCGCCTGGTCCGACCGGCCGGTTCGGACGGCTGCCTCTACGAGGTCGTAGGCGACGAAGAGTTGGAGTTGTCGGGCGGTGCCGGGTTCCAGTCCATGTGGGCTGATCTTGGTCGCTGCTGTGTACGCCGTCTCGAAGTCGCCGCGGCCGATCGCCGCGAGTGTCCGTACGCGGTGCACGTGTTGGGGCACGATGAAGGCCTGGCGCGGGATCGACCAG
Organism: Streptomyces sp. NPDC048504; assembly: GCF_043200035.1. Taxonomy (NCBI): domain Bacteria; kingdom Bacillati; phylum Actinomycetota; class Actinomycetes; order Kitasatosporales; family Streptomycetaceae; genus Streptomyces; species Streptomyces sp. NPDC048504. The sequence continues at coordinate 577,712 of NZ_JBICXA010000002.1, read as the reverse complement.
GCCAGCATTGCCTCCAGTGGTTCTTCCGCCTTGTCCTGCTGACCGAGCGCGGCTGCGGCGAGGGCTCTGCTGTAGTGCAGGAACCAGACGAAGTTGACGTATCCGTAGGACTCGGCGCGCTCCAGTCCCTCTTCCGCGAAGCGCTGGGTGTCGTCCCACCGCCCGGCGAGGTAGCTCTCCGCGCACAGCAGCATGAGCGCGTTGGTGACGGAGGCGACGGCCCCTGTGCGTGCGGCGTCCTGCCAGACGCGGAGCAACGGTTCGCGCAGGTCGGCGAGGCGGTCGACGTCGTTGGCGACATACCCCACGCGGATGATCTGCCCCGGGTCGAGCTCGGTTGTCAGTGTCGCGATCTCCTGGTCCAGGGTGTGCAGTGCCTCGGGGGAGACGAGGGCCGGGTTGGACACGACCTCGGAGCGGATGAGTAGGCCCTCTGGCAGCAAGTCGCGGTATTTGTCGACGAGTTCAAGATACGGGTCCCACATCTCCTTGCGTCCGTTGAGCGAGGCGATCACCGAGAGGACCCAGATCGCGGCGTTGATCTCCTCCGCGGTCGGCTCCGCCCCGGGCGCCCGCAGCGCGGTGGTGAGTACCCGGAACGCCGAGACGACGTCCGCGTCGGAGTACAGCATGAGCGAGGCCGCGGCCGAAGCGGTCGCCAGCGAGCCGACGTCGGTGTTCAGCTGGCGCGCGTGGGTGAGGAGTTGTGAGACCGACTGGAGGTCTCCCATCACCTCGGCCGCGAAGTACGCGGCCCCGGCCAGGCGTTGTGACCGGTGTTCGGGATCCGGGCTCAGATCGGCCGACCGTGTCATGGCCGCCACCGCCGCGGAGGGGTCTCCGCGTTTGAGGGCCTGGATCGATTCGTGCTGGAGGAGGGTGGCCACCTCCTCGTCGGGGCCGTAGGAGGCGTCGGCGAGGTGCCAGGCGCGGCGTCCCGGATCGGCGCGTCGGCAGCCGGCGAGTGCCCGGTGGGCCCTGCGCCGTTCTTCGGGACGGGCCAGTTCTACGACGGCGGAGCGCACCAGCGGGTGGCGGAAGACGATGGAGTGGCGGCTGTCGACGACGATGATGCGCTCGCGTTCGGCGATGTCGAGGTGGTTTGCGGCACCGGGTCCCACCACGCTCTCGGCGGACAGCGCCTGGCCGGAACCGTCCAGGGCGAGCAGCAGGAGCAGGTCCCGGGTCTCCGGTGCGAGCGTGGCGATCCGGGCGGTGAACATCCTGGTGAGCCGTTCGGTCAGCGGCAGCACGGTGGGGAGCGTGTCCGCTGTGGGGTACCGGTCCGAGGTCAGTGTCGCCGGCAGTTCGACGAGGGCGAGCGGGTTGCCCTGGGCCTCGGAGACGATGCGTCGGCGCACGTGCTGGGGCAGGTCCGGGTAACGGGTGAGCAGGAGGGCCTCGGACTCCGAGTCGTCCAGGGAACGCATGGTGAGGCTGTTGACGTCGCCGCGAATCCGCAGGGGCTCGCCGGTCGTGCGGACTGTCGAGAGCATGCGCACCCGGGTTCCGGCGACGCGCCGGGCCACGAAGGACAGGACGTCGGCGCTGGCGTCGTCGAGCCACTGGACGTCGTCGATGACGGCGACCAGCGGCTGGTCCCGTGCGGCGAGGAGGAGCAGTGACAGGGCGGCGGTCGAGATGAGGATGCGCGAGGGGGTCGCCCCGTCGCCGAAGCCCAGTGCCACTCGTAGAGCGCTCTCGTGGTCCGGGTCGAGTTCCGCGAACAGCGGGACCAGCGGCATCAGCAGCTGGTTGAGGCCGGCGAACGCGATATTGGCCTCGAACTGGGCGCCGGCGGCCCGCAACGTCCTCATGCCCCTGGCGCGGGCGAGATCGGCGGCGGCGTCGAGCAGAGCGGACTTTCCCACACCGGGATCGCCGAACAGGGTCAGCGAGCCGCCGAGCCGGGCGGTGTCGTCGATCACGGCTCGGATGAGGTCCAGTTCGCTGGACCGGCCGGTCAGACCGGTCCCGACGCCCTGACCTTCGGTGCCCGGGTGCTCTGCGCTCATGAGGAGGCGCCTCTTTCCCCTGTCTGTCCCGACTCTATTCGACGCCGCACCGCACTGCGTCGGCCTCTTCTCCAGGGGACTGATTCTCTAGGGGGCCGTGCTGGTGGCCGCGTCCTCGATGAGGTGGGTGACGGTGCCGGGGTGGGAGATCAGCGCGACGTGGGAGCTGTTGATCTCGACGGTGTGGGAGTGGGCACGCCGGGCCTCGAACCGCTCCAGCGGTGCGCCCAGCGCCTCGTCCTGCCGGGCGACCAGGGCCCAGGAGGGGATGGTGCGCCAGGCGGCGGCCGTGGCGGAGGAGGCGAACGCGGCGGCGGCGACGGGGCGCTGTTCGGCACCCATCACGACGGTTTGGGAGGCGGGAAGGTCGGCCGCGAACACGGCCCGGAAGCGGGTGGGGTCGACATAGAGGTCCGAGCCGTTGGTGCCGTCGGAGTTGCTGAAGGGCACCGGGCGCAGGGCGGGGGCCAGTTCGTTGGTACCGGGGAACTTGTCCGACAGCGTGCTCAGTTTCTCGCCCTTGTCCGGGACAAGGGCGGCGATGTAGACGAGAGCCTTGACCTGGGGGTCGCCGGCGGCGGCCTGGGAGATGACGGCGCCGCCGTAGGAGTGGCCCACCAGGATGACCGGACCCTTGACGCTCGCCAGGATGCTGGCGACGTAGGTCGAGTCCTCGGCCAGGCCGCGCAAGGGGTTGGCCGGAGCGATCACCGGATAGCCGTCGCGCTGCAGGCGCTCGACCACGCCGTTCCAGCTCGAAGCGTCGGCGAAGGCGCCGTGCACCAGTACCACCGTCGGTTTGGCGGCGGCGGGGGTGGTGTGGGCGGAGGCCAGCGGGATCAGGGACAGGCTGGCCGAAGCGGTGACGGCGGCGGTGATGAGCAGGGTGCGCGGCCGGGGACGGGGGATGGACATGGTGGATCTCCTCGGGAGGCGGTGGGGGTCGAGCGGGTGAGTGGAGGGCCGGGTCAGGCGGGCGCTGGGGGCCAGGTGATCAGGGGTTGGCACGGGCACGGGCCGCCCGTGGTCCTGGAGCGGGCCGTCGGGAGTGGGTGCACAGGGCGCACACCAATGAGAGGAAAGGGGCGATCGAGGCGCTGACGGGTCCGATGCGGGCCGCGGGTGCGCTCGCGTACCGCGCATGCGTGGGAGTTGGGAGTGCAGCAGGGCCGGGCCAGGGGCGGGGCGCTGGTCAGACGGCCTGGCTGAGTGCCTGGAACTGGGCGTCGGTCAAGGTGACCTGCGCGGCCAGGGTGTTCTCCTCCAGGTGGGCCACGCGGGAGGTGCCGGGGATGGGCAGCATCACCGGGGAGCGCCGCAGCAGCCAGGCCAGGGCCAGCTGGGAGGGGCTCGCGCCGTGCTCCTTGGCGAGCGTGTCCAACGGGCTGCCTGGGCGCGCCAGTTGGCCGGTGGACATGGGGAACCAAGGGATGAAGCCCAGGTTTTCCCGTTCGGCGTACTCCAGGACGTCCTCGGCACCGCGATTGGCCAGGTTGTACAGGTTCTGCACGGAGACGATGTCCGCGATCTTCCGGGCTTCCTTGATCTGCTCCACGGTCACCTCCGACAGGCCGATGTGGCGGATCTTGCCCTCCTGCTGGAGCAGGAGCAGCTCACCGACCTGGTCGGCCGGCGGGACCTTGGGGTCGATACGGTGCAGCTGGTAGAGGTCGATCCGCTCCACGCCCAGGTGGCGCAGGCTCAGTTCGGCCTGCTGACGTAGGTACTCGGGGCGGCCGAGCGCGCGCCAGTCGTCCGGGCCCGAGCGGGAGAGCCCGCCCTTGGTGGCGATCACCAGGTGCTGGGAGTACGGGTGGAGGGCCTTGCGGATGAGCTGCTCGCTGACGAACGGGCCGTATGAGTCGGCGGTGTCGATGAAGTTCACGCCCAGCTCGGCGGCCCGGCGCAGCACGCGCACGGCCTCCTCGGGGTCCTTGGGGTCGCCCCACACTCCGGGGCCCGTCAACTGCATCGCACCGTAGCCGAGCCGGTTGACGGGCAGGTCGCCGCCAAGGCGGTAGACCCCGGAGGCGTCGGCCGGGCGTGCCGTGTCGTGTGCCATGGTCTGCCTTCCTGATCCAATAAACGTTCGTCCAAAAGTTCGGCGGGGTGCCGACGCTCGCGCGGATCGGCCGGTGTAGCCCGGCGGGAGCCTCTGTTGCTGACGGCAGGTCGGCCGCGTTCACGCGGCCCTCGACTCGGGGCGCGGTATGTCACGCTGACGTTCGGTCAGACCGCCCCAGATTCCGTACGGCTGACGTGTGCTCAGCGCGAACGCGGCGCACCTGTCGAGGACCGGGCAGGCCCGGCAGACTTCTACGGCACGTTGTTCGCGCCTGCGTCGGCGGTGGCCGCGTTCGCCGGGGGGTGAGAAGAACACAGCCGATGCCATGCCCCGGCAGGCGGCCTCGGCCTGCCATTGCCAGGAGTCGAGCAGGGGGACGAGGGGACTGACGCTCATGGTTGATGTCTTCTCCGAAGAAGTAGGAGTAGCGGGCGGGTGGTACACGGGCGGGCAGGAGCTGGCAGTAGCCGGGCTCCCGCCCGCCCGCGTGCCGCCTAGGAGGCCAGGAAGTCGACGAGCGCGGCGTTGACCTGGTCCGCGTGGGTCCACAGCAGCCCGTGGGGGGCGTCGTCGATCTCGACGTACTGCGCGTCGGGCACCGCCTTGGTGAACTGCCGACCGGTGGCGTCGATCGGCAGGATCCGGTCGGCGGTTCCCTGGAGGATGAGCGCCGGCACGTCGATCTTCGCGATGTCGGCGCGCATGTCGGTGTGCCAGCTGGGCACCACGGCCGAGGACGCGAACGGGGACATGCGGGTGGCGGTGACCCAACTGCCGCGCACCGCCTCCTCGCTGATGCGGGTGCCCAGGTTCACGTCGAGGTTGTAGAAGTCGTTGAAGAAGCTGGTGAACCAGGCGTACCGGTCCTTCTCCGCGGCCGAGATGATCCCGTCGAACACGTCGGCGGGAAGGCCGGTGGGGTTGTCGGGGGTCTGCAGCAGGAACGGTTCGATGGGTGCCAGGAACGCGACCTTGCGGAGGTTGTCGGTGCCGTGGGTGCCGATGTAGCGGCCGATCTCGCCGGTGCCCATCGAGAAGCCGACCAGGGCGACGTCCTTGAGACGCAGCACGTCGAGCAGTACGTCGAGGTCGTTGGCGAAGGTGTCGAAGTCGTAGCCGGTGGTGGGCTGGCTGGACTGGCCGAAGCCCCGGCGGTCGTAGGTGATGACGCGGTGTCCGGCCTTGAGGAGCGCCAGGATCTGCAGCTCCCAGGACTTGCCGTCCAGCGGGTAGCCGTGGATCAGCACGACGGGCGAGCCCTCGCCGTGGTCCTCGTAGTACAGGTCGACATCGGTGGTGTTTTCCTTGGCGACGGTGATGTAGGGCATGGCTTCGCTTCCTGAGTGGGTGAGGAAAGGAGAGGGGAGGGGTGCCGGTTCAGGGCCGGCGCAGGGCCTGGACCGCGAAGGCGGCGACTTCGTGGTCCTGCGCGGGTGATCCGCCGCCGGCCCCCAGCGCCCCGACGACGACCCCGCGGGCGTCGGTGATCGGGACGCCGCCGGCGACGAAGGCCAGCGGGAGCGTGGCGGCGGTCTGGATCGAGGACAGCGGGGCGCCGGACTGCACCGCGGGGGCCAGGTCCGCGGTCGCGGCGCCGAAGTACACCGCGGTACGGGCCTTGGCCCGGGAGGTGTCGATGGAGGCGAGCGCCGCGCCGTCCATCCGGGTCACCAGCACGGTGTTGCCGCCGCCGTCGAGGACCGTGAAGGTGTACGGGACCCCGAACTCAGTGGCCTTGTGGACGCCTGCGGCGGTGGCCGTGGCCGCGTCGTCCAGGGTGAGGATGACGGGCGAGATCTGCGTGATGGGCATGGCCGTTCCTCTTCGGGTCGTGCCGGAGGTCGTGCCGGGTGGTGTCACTTCTCCTGGTAGGGGGCGGCCTTGGCGAGGTCGGGGCGGGTGACGGGGTGGCCGTCGATGGTCTGGTAGGTGGCGGCGGAGCGGCCGAGGGTGTCGAGGAGGGTGGCGGGGCCGGCGAAGGGCTTGCCGCCGATGTGCCAGCCGTCGGTGTGGAGTTCCTCGATGAGGACCCAGACGATCTCGCGGAAGGCCTCGGATCCCTCGAACTTGACCATGACCTCGGTGAGGGCGGCGGCCATGTCGTGCTTCTCCTGGGTGGTGAACACTCCGTCGACGAGCTTGACGTTGACGAACGGCATGAGGTGCTCCTTGGGTCGGGATGCGTCGTCCCTGCCGAGTGGCGGGGACAACTGAAGCGTCGCCCCGGGGGCATCCGGACCGCACCAGTCATCCGACCTGACTCCACGGGGTCTTTGCGCGGCGCCGCCCTCGCACCGGAGCCGTGCGGCCTACGGCGACACCACCGCACCGGGTGTGCCGTGTGCCTGCGACGAGCGCACCGGGCCGCTGCCCGTATCCGCCCAGGTGGGCCCGGGGCGGTGAAACCCGGGTCGGATGACTCATGCCCGGCCGTGGGGCGGCGACGACCATGGGTAGGGACGGCGCAGCCGCCGAATCCCCCACCATCCCTCACCGATGAAACGAGAAACCCCATGTCCGAGAAAACCAACAAGCAACTGGTCGCGGAGGCGTTCGACGCCTGGGCCGCCGGCACCGGCGGGGTGTTCGACCTGCTGGCCGAGGACGCCGACTGGACCATCGTCGGCAACAGCGTCGCCTCCGGCACCTACCCCACCCGCGAGGCGTTCATCAGCACGGTCATCGCCCCGTTCAACGCCCGGATGAGCAGCCCGCTGGTGCCGTCCGTCCGCGCGCTGTACGCCGACGGAGACACCGTGGTCGCGCTGTTCGACGCGAGCGCCACGGTGCGCGACGGCTCGCGCTACGACAACACGTACGCATGGTTCCTGACGATGCGTGACCAGCGGATCGTGAGAGCAGTCGCGTTCTTCGACAGCGTCGAGTTCAACGACTTCTGGGCCCGGGTCCAGCCCGCCTGACCCCTGCTGCCGCACCCCCTTGACCGCCCTGTCCGAAGATCGGAAGTGCACGCCATGTTCATCGTGATCCTGAATTACACCGCGCCGCTCGAAGAGATCGACCGCCACCTGGAAGCCCACAACGCCTGGCTGGAGGAGAACTACGCGGCCGGCCACTTCCTCGCCTCGGGCCGCCAGGACCCCAGGACGGGCGGTCTCATCCTGGCCCGGGCCGCCGACCGCGAGGCATTGGACCGCATCCTGGCCATCGACCCGTTCGGCATCGCCAAGGTGGCCACGCACACGGTCATCGACTGGCGCCCCTCACGCGCGAGCGCCGAAGCCCAGTGGCTGCTGCAACCGTGATCCCCGCAGCGACGACGCCGTCCGTAGGATCTACCCGGCTCGGCACCCCGCACACCGTGCGGGCCGGTGTCCTGGACATCGCCTACTTCGAGACGGGCCCGGCCGAGGGCCCCGCCGTCCTGCTGCTGCACGGATTCCCCTACGACGTCCACAGCTACGTCGACGTCGCCCCGATGCTGGCCGCCGCCGGGATGAGAGTGATCGTCCCCTATCTCCGGGGCCACGGTCCCACCCGTTTCCTGGACGCCACCACCCCGCGGTCGGGGCAGCAGGCGGCGTTGGGGGCCGACGTCGTCGCGCTCATGGACGCGCTGGAACTGCCGCGCGCCGTGCTGGCCGGCTACGACTGGGGCGCACGGGCCGCCAACGTCGTCGCGGCGCTGTGGCCCGAGCGCTGCGCCGGGCTGGTGTCGGTGAACAGTTACCTCATCCAGGACATCACCGCCGCCGCCCAACCCCTGCGCCCCGACCTTGAAGCCGGGTTCTGGTACTTCCACTACTTCGCCACCGAACGCGGCAGGCGCGGCCTGACCGCCAACCGTCGCGCCATCGCCGAGGTGATCTGGCGGCGCAACTCACCCGAATGGGACTTCGACGACACGCTCCTGGACCGCATCGGCGAGGCGTTCCGCAATGAGGACTATGTGGACGTGGTCATCCACTCCTACCGGCACCGCCTCGGCCTGGCACCTGGTGCCCCCTCCTACGAGGCGATCGAGCGACAACTCGCTTGCCAACCCGGCATCCCCGTCCCGAGCATCACGCTCGACGGAGAGGCGGACGGCAACTTCCCCGCCACCGACGGCTCCGCGTCGGCGGCGCACTTCACCGGTCCGCGCACCCACCGCCGGGTGCCGCACGCAGGGCACAACCTTCCCCAGGAGAACCCCGCCGCCTTCGCGGCGGCGGTCCTCGATCTGTCGATCCCCGCGCGAGCGGCCCAAGCCCAGCTCCACCGCCCCTCATGACGGCGGCCACTACCCGGACCCACCGAAAGACAGTGACCATGCGCGCAGCCGTGCTCAGACAATTCGCCACCCCGCTGGAACTCGCCGACATCGCCACACCGGTGCCCGGCGCCGACCAGGTCCTGGTCAGGATCGCCGCCAGTGGCGTGAACCCGCTGGACACCAAGATCCGCGCCGGTCAGGCCGCGCATGCACGTGCCGTCCTGCCCGCGGTGCTGGGCCTGGACCTGGCCGGCACGGTCGAGGAGGTCGGGCCGCAGGTGACCGGCTTCGCCGTCGGCGACGAGGTGTACGGGCTGAGCGGTGGCGTCGGCGACCTGCAGGGGTCACTGGCCCAGTACGCCGCCGCCGATGCCCGCCTGCTCGCCCACAAGCCCGCCGCGTTGACCTTGCGCCAGGCCGCTGCGCTGCCGCTGTCGGTCGTCACCGCATGGGAGGGGCTGGTGGACCGGGCCGGGGTCGGCGCCGGGCACAAGGTCCTGGTGCACGGCGGTGCGGGCGGCATCGGGCATGTCGCGGTACAGATCGCCCGCGCCCGTGGCGCCGAGGTCTTCGCCACCGCCTCGGCCGCCGACGCCGAGACGGTCCGAAGGCTCGGCGCCACCGCGATCGACTACGCCAGCACCGAGGTGGAGGAGTACGTCGCCGCCCACACCGGCGGCGAGGGCTTCGACATCGTCTTCGACACCGTCGGAGGCACCGTCCTGGACAACTCCTTCGCCGCGGTGCGCCACTACACCGGGCACGTCCTGAGCGCCCTGGGCTGGGGCAGCCACAGCCTGGCCCCGCTCTCCTTCCGCGGCGCCACCTACTCAGGGGTCTTCACCCTGCTGCCCATGCTCACCGGCAACGGCCGCGAGCACCACGGCGAGATCCTGCGCGAAGCCGCCGCCCTGGCCGACGCGGGCCTGCTCAAGCCGCTGCTGGACCCCCGCCGCTACACCCTGGACGCGGTCGCCCAGGCCCACGCGGCCGTCGAGGACGGCTCGGCCCACGCCAAGATCGTCGTCGACATCGAAGCCTGACCCGACGGCAAGGGCCCCGGCAACGCGACCATCGCGCTGCCGGGCCCCTTGCCGTTCGGCGACGCTACGGCGCGGCGGGCAGGCCCATGTCGTCGCCGTCGAGGAATTCCAGCTCCCCGGACACCAGGTAGAACGTCTCGTCGGTGTGCGCGTGGACATGGGGAGCGGGCCCGCCGCCCGGAGGCACGCTGGCCTCCACGAAGCCGAGTGCCCTCCGTTGGACTGCTCAGCGGTGAGCTTGGTCGTGTATATGTCGCCGTTGAACCAGGTGGTGATGCCCTCGGCGGCGGGAACGTGCAGGCCACCACTCCGGGACTGATGGCCGGCAGGGGATTCGGGTACGACGAAACTCATCAGTGGCGCCCGTACGGGGGGTTGTCCCGCCGAGCGGCGGTGACAACTGAATCGTCGTCCTGGGGGCATCCGACCCGCACCAGTCATCCGACCTAGTCGGTCCTTCCCGGCTACGGAAGGATGCGGCCCTTGGTGGTGACGTGGGGGAGTTGGTTCATTTCCGCGAAGGCTCGCTGGTCGTGGGCCGGGACCACGATCATGTCGGGGATGCGCTGCGTGATCGAGGCCATGCGGAGGATGTTCTGGCGGTTGCCCTCGGCGTCGAAGTCGCCCAGACGCCTGATGAGGAAGGGCCTCTCCAGTCGGCGCGTGAGTCCTTCGCGTTGCCATACGAGGTCTCCGACCAGGGCGTAGCGCACCTGGTGGGGCACGGTGACGAAGACGATGACGCTGCCCGGGGTGTGTCCGGGGGCGGGGACGCAGACGATCGAGCCGTCGCCGTAGACGTCGTGGTGCCGGGGGAAGCCGAGATAGGGGCCGCCCTCGAAGGTGAACTCCTGCCAGTTGAAGGGCGTTTCGCGGAAGTATCCGCGGAAGTTGCCGAAGATCTCCGGGTTGTAGAACGCGGCCCGGTCGCGTCCTGAGACCAGGACCGGCAGACCTGGGAAGTCGGGGATGCCGCTCATGTGGTCCCAGTGGGCGTGGGTCAGCAGGATCCCCGACAGTCGGCTGGGGTCGTAGCCCGCCGCCTCCAACTGGTCGACGGCCGGCTTCCACAGCTCGTACTTGGTCAGCTTCTGGAACGGGCGGGGCATCGTGGCGAACTGCTTGGCGATGTCGCGCCCGAACCCGGAGTCGACCAGGAGATCACCCTGCGGATGCTTGATCAGCGCCGCACCGATGTAGAAGTCGCGCTTGTCGAAGAAGGAACCGCCCGTATACGCGTAGGCGGCGACCCTGTTGTTGACTCCGGTCGGCACCGCGACCAGGTCCATGTCCGCCGGCGGATCAGCCTGCGGGACCGGGATCGACTCGGGCAGCGGGGCCGGCTCGGGAAGCCCGGACGGGCTGAAGACGCGCACCAGGCGCGCCGCGGGTACCGCCGCAGCCGCGGCAGCGAAAGGCCACTTCTTCATGATTCCTCCCTCTGTATGGCGTATCAGGTAGGCCTGACAAAGGAACGCGGCACGCCCACCACCTACTGCTCCAGGCCGACCGCGTTCGACGGCACGTCGAAGGCGGCCAGGGTCAGCGAGACGCTGGTGAACCAGCCCATCAGCACGGTCACATCGACGATGCCCTCCTCGCCGATCGTCTCCTTGGCCCGCTGGTACAGGCTGACGGGAACCACGCGCGGCTGCACCAGGGTTGACGCGAGCTCGTACACGAGCTGCTGGCGGGGGTCGTCGAACGAGGTGGGGAGGCCTGCGATCAGAGCCTCGACCTTCTTCGGGTCGAGACCTCCCAGCGCCGCACCGATCTTCTCGTGCTCGTAGGTGGCATAGGCCGTGAGCCAGCGGCCGGTGACGATGTTCGTGACGATCTCGATCTCCGCCTTCGACAGCGATGAGTCCGTCTGGAAGTACGCCCCTGTGGGCACGATCGCCTTCAGCAGCCTGGGGTTGGCCAGCCAGATCTTGTGCGGTCCCGGCACCAGGCCGCGCAGCCGCAGTGTGTAGTCGTACGCGCTGCGCGTCTCGGGAGACATCTCTTCCACCGGTGTCTCCGCGTAGCGGCCGAACGTCCCGAAGTCCGTGGGGTCGTCGAACACGAGGGTCTCCTCTTCCTCGGCGGTCCTTCCAGGGCTCGTCGTTCCCGCGCCGCGAACGGCTCAGGCAGCGCTCTTCGGCTCCCTGCGCGGGCTTCCCGCCGGCACGTCGTAGGCGTTGAGAACGGTGCCGAGGGCCAGGTAGTGGATGGTCACGAACACGATCGTGTCGAGGGTCTGCTGTCCCAGCGTCTCGACGACGGTGTCGTACAGCGGTCCCGGCAAGGGGCCTTCTCCGGTCAGGGCGGTCGCGACGTCGGCGGCGAGCGACTCCTCCTCGGTGAGGTCGGAGGGGCGGCCGCCCGCGCACAGTGCCGCTATCTCCGTCGGGCGCAGCCCGGCCCGCGCGGCAAGCCGGGCGTGCGCGTACATCTCGTAGGCCACGTTGAAGCGTGCTCCGATCGTCAGGATGACGATGTGCCGCGCACGCTCGGACAGACCCGGCAACTGCTGTGCGAGGTCGATGAATTGGGCGAGTGGCTGTGCCAGTTCCGGGAAGTGGAGCATCACGCCCCAGGGGCCGACGAACGCGCCGTCGGTGTCGCGCACCTCGAAGCCCTTGTACTCATCGGCCTCGACCATCGCCTCGAAGGCGTCGTACAGAGGCCGCTGCCTGGGGGTCAGTTCATCTGGGCGGACCAACGGGAGCCGCATGACGACCTCCTGTCTCCCGTGGAGGTAGGTAGAGGTAGGCAAAGTAAAGCGAACGGTGGATCGTTTTCTTTTTCAACGTACGTCCGGCTGGAGGGCGATGCAAGGTGAACGCTTGTTCCGTATTTCCGGGCGCCCGCCGTTCGGCCTTCCCGAGTACCTCGGAGCCGGCGTGGCAGTCCTGACACGGGGCTATTGACCTGCCGGGCCCGGCTCTACGCCGGCCACAACCCCTTGACCGCGCTGGGTAGCCCGTCCACCGCCCGCGGTCCCGACAGCGCGAGTTGGAGAAGGAACCCGGGCAGGATCGCGACGAAGACCCCGGACAGCGTCTCGGCCGGTACGTCGGCCGGGAGGGTGCCGCGCTTCTGCTGCTCCGCGACCAGGCGGGCGAGAACGCCACGCAGTTCGGTGTCGGTGGCTGCCAGGCGGTCGGCGAGCGCGGGATTGCGCAGGGCCTCCGACCACACCATCAGTGCGACGGTGGCCAGTTGGTGCTCGTCCTGCTCGCCTTGGGCGGCTGTCAGGAGGTCGGCCATCGTCGCGCCGAGTCCGCGGCTGTCGCCGTTGTCGGCCGCGTCGCGCAGCACGGCCACGATGTGGTCGAGATTGCGCGTGGCGATCGCGACGATGATGTCGTCCTTGCTGGGGAAGTAGCGATAGACCGCACCGGCGGACAGGCCTGCCTCCGTGAGGATGTCCTGCATGGAGGTGCGGTGGAACCCGTCACGGACGAAACAGCGCTGTGCGGCGTCGAGGATCTGCGTGCGCCGGTTCTCCTTGTACGCCTCGCTGACCTTCGGCACCGCCGCTCCTTGATCGGTTCCGTCCCGTCGCGGCCGGTCGACGCCTGGACCTTGACTCGACTTGGCGGCCGAACAGGAAAGTCTCCTGACTCTACCAGGAGAACGAATATTCGCCTTATATGGAGTACGGCGGTGAAGGTGCCCAACTGGCTGGTGCCGGGTGATGAGGAACGCGCCCAGGACGGGGTGCCGTTCGGCGACGGGTCGGGTGACCGAGTCGACGCACGGGCGGGCGTACCGCCGGCCCTGCCCGAGCGGGGGAGTTGAAGCAGTATCTGGATGTGCTCGACGCCGTGGTCCGTGCCTCAGGTGTTCCTCAGCTCGGCGACGAACAGTTCGTCGACCGTGCGCGGCACCGGGGACAGTCCCTGTTCGTGGTGGTAGCGCAGGTAGGTCTCAAGGGCTGTGCGGTTGGAGTCGACGCCGTAGGGCCACCAGTCGTGCGGGAACAGCTTCTGGTTCTCTTCGACGAGGTCGTTCATCCACGGCACCATCGTGGTGACCTGGTAGAGCCGTCGCATATTGCGGTAGGACTCCGCGGCGGCGTTCTTGGCCTCCGAGAAGCCCTGGTAGAGGCGTTGGGCCAGGCCGGGATGGGATGCGAGGAGTCCGCGGGACGCGGCGATCGTGTGCATCATCGGGAAGATTCCGGTGCGGCGGTACCAGTCGCGTTCGCGCGCCTCGTGGTCCGGGAACAGGGGTGCGATGTTCGGTGATCCCGCGAGGTACGGCGTCGGCGCGTTGGCGCTGAACAGGACGTCGATCTCGCCGCGGTCGAGCATGTCGGCCAGGGTGCGCCCGGCGGGAGCGAGGGTGATCTCGATGTCGTCGGGGTGTGGATGCGTGGTGAACTCGAACGGGGCGGGCAACGGCGTTTCCAGACCGCCGAGGATCCAGCGGTTCTTCTCCGGCGCGAAGCCGTACTCGTCGGACAGGATGCCCTTGGCCCAGACGCCCGAGTCCTGGCCGTACATACCGAACTCACCGATCGTCCTGCCGACGAGGTCCTCCGGTCCGCGGATGCCCTTGTGTGTGTTGACGAACACGCAGGAATGCCGGAACACCCGGTTGGGGAACACCGGCAGGGCGACGAGTTCGGCACCGGCATCCAGTGCTCGCAGGTAGTAGGTGAGGCCGAACTCGGCGACGTCGAACCGGCCGGCCGTCAGACCCGAGAAGATTTCGGGGATGGTGGACGCGGTGTGCAGGGTCGCGTCGAGGCCGTCGAAGGCCACGGTGCCGTCGAAGAGCGGGCGGGTGGTGTCGTAGCGAAAGCTTGCGATGTCCACGTGGAGGGAGGCCACAGGCTTGCTCCTTGCGCTGGTGAGGGGCGGTTCGGGTGACCCGTGATCAGGCGGCGTCGGTCTCCGCGCGCTCGACCAGGATGCCGTTTCCGAACGGGGCACCCGTGGTGATGCCGAACAGAACTATGAAGGCTGGCTTTGTAAGCCTGGGCTGCCAAGGTTAGCCTTAAAGTATGAGTGACACTGAGAGTCTTCCGAACGAGGTGCCGGGCATCCGTGAGACGGCCAATCGGCTGCGGATGGCCATCGGCGCGTTCAAGCGCCGCGCCCAGGAGGTGACAACCCTCGGTGAACTGAGCAACCCGCAGCTCACCGCTCTGTCGCGGCTCGACCGACTCGGCCCGATGACGACCTCCGCCCTGGCCAGGCGCGAGCAGATCACCCCGCAGGCGATGGGCGCGACCATCGCGAGCCTGGAGAAACTCGGCCTGGTCACGCGCAGCCCGGACGCGACGGACGGGCGCCGGTCGGCCCTGAGCCTCACCCCGGACGGCCGGACGGCCGTCCACTCCGGGCGCAACGCCATGGTCGACAAGGTCACCGCCGCCCTCCAGGACTCCTTCACCGACGCGGACATCGAAACCCTCTCCGCCGCGGCACCCCTGATCGAGCGGCTCGCGGAACTCCTCTAGCGCCGACCTGCCCGCACAACCGGGAGCCGTCATGCCCGCACCATCCGGGGCCGATCCCTCCGTCGCGAACCGTGACACCGCGATCCCGCGGGACCGCGCGTTCTCATGGCGGTTCACCACACCGCTGTTCATCGGCTCGGCCCTCAACCCCGTCAACAGCTCGCTGATCGCCACCGCGCTGCTGCCGATCGCGCACGGGATCGGCGTGCCGGTCGGCCAGACCGCGGCGCTGGTCACCGCCCTCTACCTGGCCAGCGCGATCGCGCAGCCGACCGCGGGCAAGGCCGCCGAGGTGCTCGGACCGCGCCGGGTGTTCCTGGCCGGCATCGTCCTGGTCGCCGCCGGCGGACTGCTCGGCGGATTCGCCCAGGACCTGATCACCCTGCTGATCAGCCGCGTCCTGATCGGCCTGGGCACCTCCTGCGCCTATCCGACCGCCATGCTCCTCATCCGGCGCCGGGCGCACGATGCCGGACTGGACAAGCCACCGGGCGGCGTACTCGGCGGTCTGCAGATCGCCGGCATCGCCACCGCCTCCCTCGGCCTACCGGTCGGCGGTCTCCTGGTCGGCGCGCTCGGCTGGCGCTCGGTCTTCCTCATCAATGTGCCGGTCGGGCTGATCGCCCTCGCCGCGACCCTCCGCTGGGTCCTGCCCGACGGGCCGCTCAAGCACCCGCTCCGGCTGCGCGAGCTGGCCGTCCGCCTGGACGCCGGCGGCATCGCCGGGTTCGCCGCCGCGATGACCGCCCTGCTGCTGTTCCTGTTCTTCCTCCCCACCGCGCACTGGTACCTGCTGGCCGTCTCCGCCGTGCTGTGGATCGCCCTGGTGCCGTGGGAACTGCGCGCCACCGCCCCTTTCCTCGACGTGCGGATGCTCCGCTCCAACAAACCACTCTCCAGCACCTACCTGCGCTTCGGACTGGCCATGCTGTGCCAGTACGTGGTGCTGTACGGGATCACCCAGTGGGTCGAGGGCGTGCGGGGCCTGAGCGAGACCCAGGCCGGCCTGCTGCTGCTCCCGATGACGCTGGTCTCCGGCCTGGTCATCTCGCCCCTTGCGCGACGCAACCTGGTCCGCGGACCCGTCATCGCCGCCGCGATCGCCTGCGTGACCGGCTCGGCCGGGGTGCTCGTGCTCAGCGCGTCCGCCTGGATCGGCTGGGTCGTGATCGTCACCCTCTGCTTCGGCCTGGTGGTGGGCTTCGCCTCCGCGGGCAATCAGACCGCCCTGTACGCCCAGGCGCCACCGGAGCAACTCGGCACCGCCTCCGGGCTGTTGCGCACCTTCGGCTACGTCGGCTCGATCGCCTCCTCGGCCATCACCGGACTCGTCTTCCACACCAGCGTCAGCGACCCCGGCGTCCACTTGATCGCCTGGATCATGATCGGCATCAGCCTGGTCCTGCTCCTGGTCTCCGTCCTCGAGCCCGTCTCCCCGCCTGCTCGTCCTCCGCGCCACTGACCTTGGTGAGCCGATCGCCGGTGGCCCGGCGCCGGTGGAGGGCGCGGTCGGCCGGCTGCTGTCCGCGTCCGGTCGCCGGGCCCTGGCCGCCCCGGTGGCCCGGGTGGGGGAGGGTGCCCGATGCCTTCGGCGGCGACGCGGCCGCACGCGAAGTACGTGGTGAGGGTGCCGAGGACGAGGTCGGCCATTGCCTGGCGGTCGCGGGTGAGGGCGGGGTGGACGAGCAGGTCGGCGGCGCGCAGGACCGGGTCGTCGAGGTCCAGGAGCTCGGCCAGTTCGAGGGTGTTCAGGGCTTCCTCGTACGACTGGACGACCCCGCCCGCACCCGGCTGGGCGCGGCCGATCGCGACGCGTCCGCCGTCGGTGGCGGCGCACGCCTGCTTGGCGAAGTGGGTGAGGACCTCGTCCTGGTCGCCGGGTGCTATGCACAGCATCGGCCGTCTTTGGTGGTGAGCAGGATGCTGCGGTCGCCGAAGCGGGCGGTGAGGGAGCGTTCCAACTGGTGGGGCACCGGGGCGCTCTCGTCGTAAGGTGTCGGGCCCTGCGAGACGGCGACGGCGTGTGTGTGGGAGAGGCGCAGGCCGAAGCGTTCGTCGCGTTCGGCGAGCCGGCGCAGGTCGCTGCGGCAGTGGAGGAGGTCGTCGATGAACTCCCGCCGGGCGGCTTCTTCCTGTCGTACGGCGAGACGTTGCGCGCGTTCGTAGCCTTCGGCGAAGGCGTCGATGACCTGCTGCATCGCCGCCAGGGTGCTGTCGGCGGAGCCGGGGGTGTCGGGCCAGGCTGCGCGGGTGGCGGCGAGATGCGCGTTGACGAGGGTGCGCAGTCCGTGGCCGGCGTCGGCGGCCTGTTCACCCAGGGGGCGACGGGACTCGATCTCCTCGCGGGGGAGGCGGCGACCGGCATCCAGACCTTGGTGAACTCTGCCGGGAACCGGCAGCGGGGCCGACAGGTGCCCGCACCAGGATCCGAGGCGAGGCTCACCCCTCCGCGGCCCGGACGGCGATCGTCCCCCAGCGCTATGAGGTCTTCGACGGACCCTGCGCGAGAAAGGCGTGGATCCGCTCGGAGATCAGCGGCCAGTCCTGGCCGAACCAGACGAGGTGGCTGTCGGCGCGGCTTTCGAGCAGCTCGGCGTGCGGGAGGGCGGCGGCGAGTGCCCGGGCGTGCACGAAGCGCACCGCCGCGTCCTGGCGGGTGGCGATCACCAGGGCGGGCTGGGAGACCCGGCCGGCATCACCCACCAAGTCTCCGGTCGTCGCGAGTTCCTTGAGATCACGTGTGAACCCTCGCCCCGACCGCATCCGCGAGAACAGTGCGAGCAGCCTCTCCCGGTCCTCCGGCCGAAGGCCCGCCACCACGTCCCGTACGGGCAGGAGGGTGAGGTCACGCAGCAGCATCCGCAGGCCGGTCTCGGGCGCGTACCGCACGAGGGAGTGGACGAGCGTCCAGGAAACGCGCTCCGTGTGCGGTGCGAAAACGATCCGGGCGCCGAGGCGGGTGCGGCGGTCGGGCCAGGGCAGCGGTCCGACAGCGCTTTGCAGGATCAGTCTCTGGACCAGGGCAGGATGGCGTGCCGCCACCGCTACCGCGGTGGGTCCGCCGCCCGATACGCCGACCACCGCGGCGACTTCGGTGATCCCCAGGTGGGCGCAGAGCCCGGCGGTGACATCGGCGAACCCGGCGGCCGATTCCCCTGTCGAGACTGGCGTACGACCGTACCCCGGGCGGGACGGCACGAGCACTGAGCATCCGGCTTCGGTGAACACCTCCTCGCCCAGCGAGAGCCCCGCGCGCAGGTGTCCGCCGTAGAGGACCATGACGGTGGCCGGACCGCGCCGGTCGAAGCGGTACTCGACGCGCCCGGCGGCCAACTCGGCCACCTCGGTGGGGTGTTCGTCCGGGCCGTGACGTCGGTCGTTGCTCACGTGGACTCCTTGCCCCGCCCGGGGCGTATGCGGCCGAGGACGAGCAGGCCCTGGGGGATCCGGGCCGGGCACCGTCGTCCAAGCAGCCGACTCCTGCCCGGGACCGAGTCACCTTCGCATCGTGCCACGGTCGGCGGCCGGTGCCCCCCGACCGGCCTGCTCTCCGCGTCGTAGGCCGTTGGGCAGGCCGGTTGTATCGTGCGAAGAGCCGTCCTGGCAGTGCGTCCGCATCATCCGTATGACGGTGGCCGTCGGGACTTCGGGAGCGAGACGGGAGCCGGGCGTGCGGGCGCGTGACTTGGCGGTGGAGTACGAGACGGTCGGCCTCGACAGCGACGCGATGGACGCCGCGCGTCTGATGGCCGAACGCCGGCTGCCGGCGCTGCTGGTGGTGGACGAGCGGGGCGCCCCGAAGGCGATCCTGCCCGCCTCGCAGATGGTCAAGATCCTGGTTCCGGTGTACGTGGTCGAGGACCCGACGCTCGCCGCCGTGGTCGACGAACATCACGCCGACCGGTTGTGCCAGGCGCTCACGGGCCGCAAGGTGCGCGACTGCCTGTCGAAGACCGTGCCCGCGCCGCCGGTCGCCGCCCCGGACGACACCGCGCTGGAGGTGGCGGCGCAGATGGCGCGCGTACGCAGCCCCCTGGTGGCGGTCGTGGAGAAGGACGCGGCCGGTGGCCGGCTCCTCGGTGTGATCACGGCCTCGCATCTGCTGGAGCGGTTGCTCGCCGCCACGTCCTGACCGGCGGCGTCAGGCGTTGTCCGGGCCGTCGCCCTCGTAGATGTCCAGGGCGCGGGGCAGACTCAGTTGGTCGAGGGCGGCCCGTGCCTGGGCACCGGCGTGGGTGACGATCACCCGGGTGCCGTGTGGCTCTGCCGCGAGGATCGCCATAAAGAAGGACACGGGGCGATGCCCGGCGGGCCTTCCGCAGCCCCACACCGACGTCCCGGGTGTTCTGGGAGGTGATGTCCCCCGAGAGCCGGACGACGACGTGGTCGGCGTGCGCAACCGCGCTGTCGGCACCACGGTGGAACGGATGCCGTGGGCGGTTGCCCATTCCCAGCAGCCGGCTGTGTTCACGGGGTCTGCGGGCGGGAGACGAGTCTGGCATCCGGGGCTCCAGGGCAGGGGGCGGCCATTGCCGACCAGGCTTCCCGGCGCACCTGAACGTCACCCTGGGCGTGGGCGTCCTCGGCCGCCGTTCGAGAGGCCGCCGGCCGGGCTGGCCGGGTTCCCCCGATCAGGGAGAAGTGGCGATCCCTTATTGCCGGAACCCGGCAGAATCCTCGCCCCGACCAGGCTCACCAAGAGCTGTTAAAGAAGCGTCAAGGACCTGTATGGTTCCCAGCGGTGTGCCGGGAAGCCTGGTCGGCGAGCAGGGGATCACTCTCTCTTCCGATCGGGGGCGTAAGCCATGGTGCTCGTGATGGCGTTCGGGGCCGCGCCGCTCTCCCCTTCCTTCCTTTTCCTCTTCCTCGTCGGCGGACTTCTGGTCACCGACGGCACGCAGGTCTTCCTGCCCGAGCCGCGTGCCGCCTGGAAGGACCCCGCGCGTGCGCCGGGCCTGGACGTGCCGTCGCCGCTGTCGCGGCCCGGCGCTCGTGTTCCGCAGGCCAAGGAGTCGTTCGCCCGGATCGCGGTCCACATCGCCTTTCCGGTCGTAGCCCACGCTGCCACGGACGTCCTGGCTGCCCGCGTCCTCGCGTGCGTCGCTGTCCACGGGGACTCCCGCCCGGACGGTGCGGACGTCTGGCACGCCGCCCCGCATCACATCACCGGCTCGACCGCCGAACCCGTCTCGGAACCCCGCGGAGGATCGTGAACGACTGGCACAGCTGGGCGGCGATCGTCGTGTTCGTCGGCGCGTACGCCCTGATCATCAGCGAGAAGATCCACCGCGTCGCCGTAGCCCTCGGCGGCGCGGGCCTCATGCTCGCGATCGGGGCGACCGACGACGTCTCGGCGTTCTACTCCGAGGACTCCGGCATCGACTGGAACGTCATCTTCCTGCTCATGGGCATGATGATGATCGTCGGCGTGCTGAAGAAGACCGGCATGTTCGAGTACCTGGCCATCTGGTCCGTGAAGAAGGCCCGGGCCCGACCCTTCCGGGTGATGGCCATGCTCGTCGTCATCACGGCCCTCGCCTCCGCCCTGCTCGACAACGTGACCACGGTGCTGCTGATCGCCCCGGTGACGCTGCTGGTCTGCGAACGCCTCGCCCTGCCCGCGGCCCCGTTCCTGATCGCGGAGGTGTTCGCCTCGAACATCGGCGGCACGGCGACCCTGGTCGGTGATCCGCCCAACATCATCATCGCCAGCCGGGCCGGGATCACCTTCAACGACTTCCTGGTCCACCTCGCCCCGCTGTCCGCGGTCCTGGTGGTGGTCCTCGTCCTGTTGTGCCGGGTGATGTTCCGCAAGACGTTCGTGTACGACCAGGACCGCGCCGCCGAGATCATGGCCCTGGAGGAGCGCGAGGCCATCAATGACCCGCGGCTGCTGGTCCAGGGCCTGGTCGTCCTGGCCCTGGTGGTGGCGGGCTTCGTCCTGCACCCGGTACTGCACTACGAGCCGAGCATCGTCGCACTGCTGGGCGCCGGGTTGCTCGTCGCCGTCTCCACGGCCGAGACGAGCGAGGTCCTCGCCGAGGTGGAATGGCCCACGCTCGCCTTCTTCGCGGGCCTGTTCATCATGATCGGCGGCCTGATCGACACCGGTGTGATCGACGAGGTCTCCAAGGCGCTCGCGGACGCGATCGGCACGAACGAACTCGGCGGGTCCTTGACGATGCTGGGTGCTTCCGCGGTCCTGTCCGGGGTCGTGGACAACATCCCGTACGTCGCCACCATGGCGCCCATCACCGGCGACCTGGTCCAGAACATGGGCGGCGCCGGTGACCACGTCATGTGGTGGGCCCTCGCCCTCGGCGCGGACCTCGGCGGCAATGCCACCGCGATCGGAGCCTCCGCGAACGTCGTCGTCCTCGGCATCGCCGAACGCAACCGACAGCCCATCACCTTCTGGCAGTTCACCAAGTACGGCCTGATCGTCACCGCCGTCACCGTGGCCATCTCGCTCGGCTACGTGTGGCTGCGCTACTTCGCACTGGCCTGAACCGGGCCACCGCACCGACATCCGACAGAGATGACAGAGACAGAGGACAGGGACACACACATGGGTACTCCACGCGTGAGCAGTACGCCGTTGCCGGGGATCGGGGTCCGGTACGACCTGACGACGCGTGAGCGGCGCCGTGTGTCGGTGGTCGCGCACCGGGACGGCGAGCGCACGCTGAACGCGTACCGCACGGACGATCCGGATGCCTGTGCCCTGTCGGTGCGGCTGACCGCGGGGGAGACGACGGCGCTCATCGACGCCCTGCTGCCCTCGCACCACAGCCCGAATCTGCTGTCCACGACCGAACTGGGGCTGGTCGCGGAGCGCGTCGCGCTGTCGGCGCTGTCGTACTGGAACGGCCGGGTGCTGGGCGAGACCCGGCTGCGTACCGAGACCGGCGTCTCGATCGTGGCCGTACTGCGCCGGGCCGAGGCCGTGCCGTCTCCCACGCCGGACTTCCGGCTGGCCGGCGGGGACACCCTGATCGTGATCGGCACGCGCGAGGGCGTCGAGGCGGCCGCGGCGATACTCGGGCGGGAGTGAACCGGTGCATTCCTCCGCGAGGTTCCTGATCGAGTTCGGCGCGATCATCCTGGCCCTGGGACTGCTGGGCCGGTTCGCCGCACGCTTCCAGTTCTCCCCGATACCGCTCTATCTGCTGGCCGGGCTGGCCTTCGGCGAGGGCGGGCTGCTGCCGCTGGGCACGAGCGAGGAGTTCGTCGCCATCGGCGCCGAGATCGGTGTCGTCCTGCTGCTGTTGATGCTCGGCCTGGAGTACTCGGCCGGCGATCTCGTCTCCAACCTCAAGACCCAGTACACCGCCGGTCTCGTCGACGCCGCCCTCAACGCGCTGCCCGGCGCGGCCATGGCACTGCTGCTGGGCTGGGGACCGGTCGCCGCGGTGGTGCTGGCCGGGGTCACCTGGATCTCCTCCTCGGGTGTCATCGCCAAGGTCCTCGGCGACCTGGGCCGCCTCGGCAACCGCGAGACTCCCGTCATCCTCAGCGTCCTGGTCCTGGAAGACCTCTCCATGGCCGTCTATCTGCCGATCATCACCGCCCTGCTGGCCGGCACGGGCCTCGCGGCCGGCAGCCTCACCCTGGCCGTCGCGCTCGGCGCCGCGGCACTCGTCCTGCTCGTCGCGGTCCGCTACGGCCGCCACATCTCCCGCTTCGTCTCCAGCGACGACCCCGAGAAACTGCTGCTGGTCGTCCTGGGCCTGACCCTGCTGGTGGCAGGACTCGCCCAGCAGCTCCAGGTCTCGGCCGCCGTGGGGGCGTTCCTGGTCGGCATCGCCCTGTCCGGAGAGGCCGCGGAGGGCGCGCACAACCTGCTCTCCCCGCTGCGGGACCTGTTCGCCGCCGTGTTCTTCGTCTTCTTCGGCCTGCACACCGACCCGGCGAGCATCCCGCCGGTCCTGCTCCCCGCGCTCGCCCTCGCGGTCGTCACCGCCGGCACGAAGATCGCCACGGGGTACTGGGCCGCCCGGCGCGCGGGGATCTCGGCGAAGGGCCGCTGGCGGGCGGGCGGCACGCTGGTCGCCCGGGGCGAGTTCTCCATCGTCATCGCCGGACTCGCCGTCACCGCCGGCATCGAACCCTCCCTCGGCCCCCTGGCCACCGCGTACGTGCTGATCCTGGTCATCGTCGGCCCGCTCACCGCCCGCTACACCGAGCCCCTGGCCACCCGCCTGACCGGACGGCGGCACAAGCCCGCCCCGCACACGGGAGAGATCCCGGAGACCACGGCCGAGGAGCCGTACGGGGTTGCCTAGGTTCGTCGACGGTGCAGACCCTCTGGCACCCCGGCCGGGGCCCGGACCATCATCCGGAGCGATGACCACGGCCGCCTGGCCGGACAGCCGTTGTCCTGTACGGTCGCAGCCTTCCACGCAGTGACGGTGGGTGGGCTGGTCGCGGTGGGCGCCGTCAGAACGGTGTGGGGTTGCGGCCGGACCGGGCTCACGCGTGTCCTGCCCGGGAGGGCCTGGGGCGGAACGGACTCCATCGCGTCGAGAAGCCGAAGCGCTCGACCGGACGCTGCCTACTGCCGGTCAGGCGCTGTCCAGGCTGAGCCGATGGTCCAGCCAGCCGGGGATGCTCTTCGTGACCGCGGCCTCCGACAGCCCCCTCACCCACATCACGGCCCACTTCTACCCGCTGGACGCACCAGCGGGGGAGCCGGAGGCCGGATCGACCGAGGACTTCACCCAGTACTCCGGACCGGACGCGACGTCAGGAACCTGGCGGGCGCCGGTCCACCTGGCCGATCTCGGCGACTACCGGGTGACCGTCGACCTCCGGGACTCCTCCGGCGCCACGGTCACCGGTGCCCTCTCCCCGTACACCCTGCAGTACCGGACCATCGTCACGATCCCCGACCTGACGGCCACTCCCACCGTGCCGGACTACCTTCCCCAGCAGGTCTCCGTCAGCGGCACCGTGCTCGCCGAGGACCCCCGCCAGGCTCCCTGAGCCCTTGCCGGCTGCCGCTCTACCCGGTCGGTCAGGTGGTTCAGCTCAGCGTGTCGCCGGAGTTTGCCGGCCTGGAAGGGACTCACATACCGCCCCGGAAGGCCCCAGCGGGGAATCGTGTTGCCGGAGCTGCCCGTGAGAGCCGCCCTGCTCAGGTGGTGTCCATTCCGGCGGCCTCCACCCGCCGTCGGTACCGCCGGAATGTCCGCAGGCGCCGGCCGGTTCCGAACTCCCACAGCCGTGCGTCCTCGATCCGAAGTGCGCAGCCCGAGCGGGAGAAAAACTCCCCGGTGACCGCGAACCGGGCCACGGCCTGTCGAGCGGCGGAGTTGACCGTTGAGGTGGGGAAGTCCGGGAGCGTGATCGCTCGCCCGCCGTGTTGGAGATCAGCCCGGTCCTCCACCCCGCTGACGAGGTGGCCGACAAGGGGCAGGGCTCGGCCGTCACAGGTGTAGCAGGGGGCGTCGTGCTCCGGCGACCTTTGGGCCGTGGCTCCAGCGGATCTCCGGTGTGGCGTCATCCGGCGCGGCACGTCCGACGGGGACGAGGGGTTCGATGAACTCGCGGATGACAGTGTGTTGTTCGTCTCCCGGGCGGACCACGATCGCGGCGGCCCGCACGGGCGGCATCCCGTCGATGTCGACGACGGCCAGACGACCGTCCTTCAGTTCATCCAGTTCATCGCCGAGGGCCGGACCTGGAAGCACTGTGACGGCGGAGTCGCTGACGGCCGCCTGCTTCATCACGTCAGGGCTCTGGGACTCGGTGTCCACGCGCAGCCGGGCACCCGCCTTGAGAGCCCGGCGCTCCAAAAGCCGTCGTGACCGCTGCGCCGCCGGGCCGGGGTTCCGTGAACCGCCCGGCCGGCCTCGCGATCACGGGCTACCCTGATTCGAATGCCCGGTCTCCTGCCGAGTGGTCCGACCGGCATCGGGGGAGTGTCTGATGCTCGTTCGCACGTCGACGATCGAAACCGTGCCGCAGGACGAGGTGACGGTATCGACGTATCGCTTCGCCGAACTCGGTCCCATCCATATCGGTGAGGTCGATTTCAGCGGCGAGTTGAGGCTGGAGACCGAGGACGTCGGCACGGGTTTCTACGTGCACGTGCCCATCGCGGGGCGTTTCGCGTCACGTCACCGGGGTGTGGACCTGACCGTGAGCCGCCTGGGCTCGGCTCTGTACCGACCGGGTGGCGGCGCCGTTTCCGCCCGTTGGCCTGCCGGGTACCGCGGGCTGTGCGTCCGCATCGGCATGCCCGCGGTGGAGACCATGCTGGCCCGGCTGGTCGGCGACCGTACCTCCCGCCGTGTCAGCTTCGACCCGGTGATGAACTACGCCGACGGCTTCGGACGCAACTGGGCCGAACTGCTGGTGTCCGTCAACCGGCAGATCGCGGCTCCGGGCAGTCTGCTGTCGCAGCCGCTGGTGGCCGGGCCCCTGGCGGACAGCATCGTGAACGGATTCCTCCTGGCGGCGACGCACTCCCACCCCGAGGCGCTCGGTGCGCCCGTCACGCGTGCACGGCCCGTGTCGGTCCGTACGGCCATCGACATCATCGAGTCGGACCCGCAGGCGCCGCTGACGCTCTCGCTCCTCGCGGACCGCTGCGGGGTCGGTCCGCGAGCTCTGCAGAAGGCGTTCCAGGCGCATCTGGAGATGTCACCGATGGAGTACGTGCGTGACGTCCGGCTGCGTCGGGCGCACGAGGAGCTCCGGGTGGCCGACCCGGCCACGGATTCGGTCGCCGCCGTCGCGCGCCGCTGGGGTTTCGCTCATCTGGGGAGATTCGCCGCCGCGCACGAAGCGAAATTCGGTCAGAAGCCGCTGCATACGCTCCGCGGATAGCCTGATTCGCGTGCTGGACATTTTCTTTGGCGACGCAGGCCAGGTTGCTAGATTCCGGAACGCCAAGTCCTTCCGGCGACCCCTGGGAATGCAAACATGAGCAACGAACCGCTCGCCGACGTGCGTGACATGTACATGGCCCACACGATGTTCCGTCGCGAGTTCGGACTCGCCCCGGAACTCATCCGCGGTGTGGCCGACAACGATGTCACCCGCGCGGCCGTCATCGCCGATCACCTGCAGATCGTCGACAACGGCCTCCATCACCACCACAGTGCCGAGGACAAACACCTGTGGCCGCGCCTGCTGGAGCGCAACGCGGCGGACGCCGAGTCCATCGCGCGGCTGATGGAGGAACAGCACGCACAGATCGACAGGGTCCTGGACGAGGTGCGCGCCGGGCTGGCGCACTGGCGCGGCACCGCGGACCCCGCGCAGCGCGAAACCCTCGCCGTGTCGATGGCCCAGCTCTCGGACCTTCTTGAGGAGCACCTCGCGGCGGAGGAGGACCACGCCGTACCGCTCCTCGCGCAGTACATCACCGCTGCCGAGTGGGGGCAGATGCTGGCCGACGGCGCGGGGGACGTCGCGCCGGAACAGGCCCCGCTGATCTTCGGCATGATGGCCTACGAGGCGGACCCGGACACCGTCCGCGACATCGTCGCCCAGATGCCGCCCGAGGTCAGCGGCATCATCGGCGGTCTGGCCACGGAGGCCTACGCGGCCCACGCGCAGCAGGTCTACGGCACCGCCACACCGGAGCGTGTCGGTGCGCGCGGCGGGGTGAGCCGATGACCACCGGCACAGTGAGGTTCGGCGCCCTGCTGGAGCCGAGCCCGGACCGCCCGCAGGACGTCGTGGAACTGGCCGAACTGATGGAACAGCTCGACTACGACGTCGTCACGCTGTCCGATCACCCGTACTGGCCCGAACGGCTCGACACCCTCGCGCTGTTGACCGCCATGGCCGTCAGGACCCAGCGCATCACGGTCATGTCCAACCTGCTGAACCTTCCGCTGCGTCCGCCTCCGGTGCTTGCCCGCACCGCCGCGACCATCGACATCCTCAGCGGCGGCCGCTTCGAACTCGGTCTCGGCACCGGCGCCCAGCAGATGTGGGGGTCCATCACCGCGGAGGGCGGGCCGGCGCGCACAGCCGGGGAGTCCATCGAGGCGCTGGAGGAGGCCACCCACCTCATCCGCGCGTTGTGGACGTCCAAGACGGATGTCGCCTTCGACGGCAAGCACTACCGGCTGGACAACGCGAAGCCGGGGCCCGAGCCGCGGCACGAGATCGGCATCTGGTTCGGCGCCTACCAGCCGCGGATGCTGCGGGTGGTCGGGACGATCGCCGACGGCTGGATCCCGAGTTCCCCGTTCCTCCCGCCGGTCGCGCTGCCGGACGCCAACCGGATCATCGACGAGGCGGCGCTCGCCGCGGGCCGCTCGCCGCGGGACATCGGCCGCGGTTACAACATCGAGGGCACCTTCGGCACCGGCACCGGCTTCCTCGAAGGCCCCGCGACGGTGTGGGCCGAGCAGCTTGCCGAGCTGGTCCTGGACAAGCAGGCGGACACGTTCTTCCTCTACCGTGCGGCCTCGGCCGACTTCCTCCGCCAGTTCGCGGCAGAGGTCGCGCCCGCGGTCCGCGAACTCGTCGCCGTCGCCTGATCGCTCTGTATGCGGAGCGCGGGCCGGGCAGCCGCCCAGCCTGCGTTTCAGGTTCCCCATCATGTCGAATCCCGGCCAACTGGCCGGCGTCTTCGGCGTGTTGCTGAAGGAGAAGGCCGACGACCTCCTGCCGCCACTGCCTCGTGATCGCCTCCAGCCGGGGCAGGATCGGGGTGCAGCCGGTCACTGGGCGGAGATCTTGTGGACGGTGGTGTCGTCGGGGTTCAGCCGACGCCCGTCCGCCGACAGAACTTCCACTGTGCCACCGAGTCGGGGGCAGCTGGAGGAATCTCACCGGGCCGCCGAGGAGATCCGGATCGCCCGCAGGACGCTGCTGGAACTGCCCGAGCCGGCCCCGCCCCGCAACTGCCGGACCATCCGGCCCACCAGCAGATCATGGCGGTGTTCATCACGGCCGACGTCCCGCCGCGGGTCCGGCAGGTGTGCGAGGCGATGGACCTGCAGATCGCGCCCGCCACCGTCAAGAACACCCGCCTGAAGCTCAAGTGACTCGCCGAGCGCGGGATCCTCGCCGAGACCGAGCAGGGCTTGCTCACCCAGCCGCGTCCTCAGGCCTGACGCTCTGGCATGCAAAGTCGCCGAGGCCGCCGCTGGCACGCACCCACCAGGCCACCCTCCGTGAATATCGTGATCGGCCGAGCGACAGTGGCGAGGACTGACAACACCGCGGCTCGGCCCGGAGGGCCCAGCCCGAGCGAGGCCCCCCAGCTGTGCCGGTGACGGATCCGCTGGGGGGTACTGAGCGTGACTCGTTGGCGGGCAAGCGGCGGCGTACCGTCAATCGCATGAGTGATGGCAAGCAGGTCAGCCCAGGGGTGCGGGAGGAGATCCGCGCGTTCCTGGCGACTCGTCGCGCACGGTTGACCCCCGAGCAGGCGGGTCTCACGGTGTTCGGCGGCGATCGGCGGGTCAAGGGTCTGCGTCGCGAGGAGGTCGCGGCACTGGCCGACATCAGTGTCGAGTACTACGTCCGTCTGGAGCGCGGGGACGCCACCGGTGTCTCGGAATCGGTCCTCGACGGCATCCATCACGCGTTGCAGCTGACCGATGCCGAGCGGGCGCACCTGAGTGACCTGCTCGACGCCAGGCGCTCCCGTCGACCAGCGCCGCCCACCGCACGGCCGCGGCTGCGGCCGCCGGTTCAGCGCATCCTCGACTCGATGACCACCACCGCGGCGCTCGTGTTCACCGGCTGCCTCGACATCATCGGCGCCAACGCGCTCGGCCGAGCGCTCTACCAACCGATGTACGCCGACCCGGGGCGGCCGGTCAACACCGCCCGCTTCGCGTTCCTCGACCCGGCGGCCCGTACCTTTTGGCGCGACTGGGACAGAATCGCCGATGACTCTGCCGAACTGCTGCGCGCCGAAGCCGGCCGGACGCCTCACGACCCGAAGCTCACGACCCTGATCGGAGAGCTGTCGACGTGCAGTGAAGACTTCCGGGTCCGCTGGGCTCGCCATGACGTGCGCTCGTACGCCACTGGCGTCAAACGCGTCCACCATCCGGTCGTCGGCGACTTCGAGCTCGCCTACGAATCGACCCGGCTGTCCGACCCCGGTCAGATACTGATCATGTACACCCCCGAGCCGGACACCCCGTCGGAGGACGCGCTGCGGATGCTCGCCAGTTGGGCGGCGTCGAAGCCGGGCGCGGATCAGCCACACCCCGCGGGCGACCCGCACGCCACCGGGCGCGAACCCGGATAACCGTCCAGGCAGAGCAACTCTTCGTCTCCAGCCCGTCTCCGACCCGTCTTCGGACGGCTGCTCGACGTGCCCGAAAACAGCCGACCGCCTCTCCGGGCGGACGACCCGACCGCGGCGTCTCCCGCTCGGACATCTCGCGGCCCTCGCATGCGGCGGGTGCACCGCGACTCCCACCATCCGCGCCGTTCCAGTCTGCCCGCACACACCGAGGCCGCGTCACCCGACCGGCAGTTCCGAAGCATTCCGGAATCGGATTCTTTCCCAACCGCCGCTCCTCACAAGGAGATTCCCATGAACACCGTCCAGAACCAGACCCCTTTCGACCGGCCGATGTTCTTCGTCGGCGGCGACTGGATCGGCCCCAGCACCGATGAGCGTCATGTGGCCCTGGAGGCCGCCACCGAGGAACCCATCGGCATCGCCGCGATGGCCGGCCCCGCCGACATCGACGCCGCCGTGGCCGCCGCCCGCGCC
Organism: Streptomyces sp. NPDC048504; assembly: GCF_043200035.1. Classification (NCBI taxonomy): domain Bacteria; kingdom Bacillati; phylum Actinomycetota; class Actinomycetes; order Kitasatosporales; family Streptomycetaceae; genus Streptomyces; species Streptomyces sp. NPDC048504. Next base: position 548,211 of record NZ_JBICXA010000002.1, on the reverse strand, counting down.
GCCCTGGAGAGCGGGCCCTGGGCCCGCAGCACCGCGGCGGAGCGAGCCGAGGCCATGCGCCGTTTCGCCGACGCGTGGGACAAGCGAGCAGACCTCGCCACCACCCTCGTGAGCCGCGAGAACGGGATGCCCGTCGCCCTGTCGCGACAGACCAACGGGCTCGGGCCGGCCGGTCATCTGCGCCGCAACGCCGATCTTGTCGAGAGTTTTCCCCTGGAAGCGCTCCGCCCCAGCATGCGGGGAGCCACCATCGTGCGCCGCGAACCCGTCGGTGTCGTCGCGGCGATCACCCCCTGGAACTTCCCGCTCGGACTGGCGCTGAGCAAGCTCGCCCCGGCCCTCGCGGCCGGCTGCACCGTTGTGCTCAAGCCGTCGCCGGAAACCGCGCTCGACGGCTATCTGCTGGCGGACGCCGCCATCGAGGCCGGCCTGCCCGCGGGTGTGCTCAACATCGTGCTCGCCGACCGGGAGGCCGGCGCCTACCTTGTGAGCCATCCCGGCGTCGACAAGGTCGCCTTCACCGGCTCCACCGCGGCCGGCCGAGCGATCGGCGCCGAGTGCGGGCGCCTGATCCGCCGCTGCACCCTCGAACTCGGCGGCAAGTCCGCCTCGATCGTGCTCGACGACGCCGACCTCGACACGTTCGTCGCCGGTCTGGACGGCGCCTCCTTCATGAACAACGGCCAGACCTGCACCCTCCAGTCCCGGATCCTCGCACCGCGCTCGCGCTACGACGAGATCGTCGAGGCCGTGGCCGACTTCGCCTCCGGCCTCGTCGTCGGCGACCCGCTCGACCCGGCGACGACCTGCGGCCCGATGGCCAGCAAAGCGCACCAGGAGCGGGTGCTCGGCTACATCGACGCGGCCCGCGCTTCGTCGGCCCGGCTCATCACCGGCGGCGCGCGTCCCGCGGGCCACGACCGCGGCTGGTTCGTCGAACCGACGGTCTTCGCCGACGTGGACAACTCCGACCGGCTAGCCCGCGAGGAGGTGTTCGGACCGGTCCTCGCCATCATCGCGTACGACGACGAGGCCGACGCCGTACGGATCGCCAACGACTCCGATTACGGGCTGGCCGGGTCCGTCTGGACCCAGGACGAGGCACGCGGCATCGACGTGGCCCGGCGACTGCGCACGGGCACGGTCGGCGTCAACTACTACGCGATCGACTTCAACTCCCCGTTCGGCGGCCTGAAGGCGAGCGGTATCGGCCGCGAGTACGGTCCCGAGGGGCTCAACAGCTACCTCGACTACAAGTCCATCTACACCAGCGCCGACCATCTGTCCGCCTGACACCGCCCCTTGTGGCGGTCGCCATCCGACCCGAGGCGGGCGACCGCCACAGAGCCGGGTGCAACGGTGATCGGGCGACAGCGGCCTGATGCGCACAATGGAGTAAGAACGACGACTCCGGGTCGTCGGTTCGAATCCGACAGGGGGCTCCGGCTCAGCCAAGCCGTACGTCGTGTCCTGGCTACCGCCTTGCCCGGCGGCGCCACCGAGGGAGGCGAGCAGTGATCCTCACCGGACCTGAGATCACTGCCGCTGCCCGCGACGGTCGCCCGACCATCGACCCCGGCCGGCGGTAGCGACCCCGACCCCGCGTTGTCTGTCGGGGCGTGACGGCATTGAACTCGGCGACTCGCTGAGGGCCTTCGCCACGGAGCTGGTGGAGTTGCGAAAGCGGGCGTGTCCACACGGCGGTCGTGAACCGCTCGCGAATACCCGAGCATCCTCAACGAGGCGTCCGCGAGCGCCGATCCCCTCAAGCCGATGCGGCTGCGGCTGTTCGGCATCACCCGGGAAAACCGCCATGGTTATGGCACCGCCGCTCACCCGAGCGCGCCGCCGAGCTCCTCGGTAACCGGCGCGCCGGTCTCAGTCCGCGGCGACGGGCTCGGGCAGTTCGGCCGGCAGGTCGCGGACTCCCAGGCGCAGGTGCTCGACGTGGTAGAGGGCCTGGTCGAGGAGTTCGGCGACGTGGTTGTCGTAGAGGGTGTAGACGATCGAGCGCCCGTGGCGTTCGCCGGTGACCAGTCCGAGGTTGCGCAGCAGGCGCAGTTGGTGGGAGCAGGCGGAGGCTTCCATGCCGACGGCGTCGGCGAGGTCGCCGACCGAGCAGGGGCCCTCCTGGAGCCGGGCCAGGATGTGCAGCCGGGAGGGGGTGGCGAGGGCCTGGAGGGTGGCGGCGACGTCGGCGGTGCCGACCGCGTCGAGCCGCTCGCGCGTGGTGGCGCTGCTGGTGGCGTCGGTTCCGTGGCCCATGTGTCCATCCTACCCATGACAAATGAAGACCTGTTCAGGTGTTCCTGTATGGTGGGAGCTGTTGCCCCGTCTGCCCGCGAAGGGTTGTTTTGTCATGTCTTCTGTCCTGGATCGGCGGCCCGCGCCGGCCGCCGCAGGCCCGCGACCGACCCTTCCGCGGCGCCGCACCCGCATCCTGGTGCTGCCGGAAGCCCGTTGGGCACTCGCGGCGCTGCTGCTGTTCCTGCTCGCCCTGCCGCTGTACCTGTCGGGTGCCCCGGGCTGGTCGTGGGGTCCGCTGTTCGCCGCCACCTACGTCACGGGCGGCTGGGAGCCGGGCTGGGAGGGGCTGAAGGCCCTCAAGGACAAGACGTTGGACGTGGACCTGCTGATGGTCGTCGCGGCGCTCGGCGCCGCCGCGATCGGCCAGGTCCTCGACGGCGCGCTGCTGATCGTCATCTTCGCCACCTCCGGCGCCCTGGAGGCCATCGCCACCGCGCGGACCGCGGACTCCGTGCGCGGCCTGCTCGACCTCGCCCCCACTACGGCGACGCGGCTCCTGCCCGACGGCACCGAGGAGAGCGTCGAGGCCGAGCGGCTCACCGTCGGGGACGTCGTCCTGGTCCGGCCCGGCGAGCGCGTCGGCGCCGACGGCCAGGTCCTCGACGGGGCCAGTGACCTCGACCAGGCCACCATCACCGGCGAGCCGCTGCCGGTGGCCAAGCAGGTCGGGGACGAGGTGTTCGCCGGGACCGTCAACGGCACCGGCGCCCTGCGCGTACGCGTCGAGCGCGACCCGGCGGACTCGGTGATCGCCCGGATCGTGAGGATGGTCGAGGAAGCCTCCGAGACCAAGGCGCCCACGCAGCTGTTCATCGAGAAGATCGAGCAGCGCTACTCGGTGGGCATGGTCCTCGCGACCCTCGCCGTCTTCGCCATCCCGCTCGTCCTCGGCGAGGAACTGGGGCCGGCCCTGCTGCGGGCGATGACGTTCATGATCGTCGCCTCACCGTGCGCGGTGGTGCTCTCCACCATGCCGCCGCTGCTGTCCGCGATCGCCAACGCGGGACGGCACGGCGTGCTCGCGAAGTCCGCCGTCGTGATGGAACGCCTCGGGCAGATCGACGCCGTCGCGCTGGACAAGACCGGTACCCTGACCGAGGGCACTCCCCGCGTCACCGACATCCGCCCGCTGCCCGGCAGCGGCCTGGACGAGGACGCCCTGCACCGGCTCGCCGCCTCGGCCGAGCACTCCAGCGAACATCCCCTGGCCCGCGCTGTCGTGACGGCCGCCCGCGAACGCGGCCTGCCCCTGGCCGCCGCCGACGACTTCGCCTCCGTCCCCGGCCAGGGTGTCACCGCCACGATCGACGGCCACACCGTCCAGGTCGGCTCTCCCGCCCGCCTGCCGGTCGCATGCGCCGACCGGACCTACGAGAAGGTGGTGGGGGAACTGGAGGAGGCCGGGCGTACGGCGGTTGTCGTGCTGCGCGACGGTGCGCCGGTGGGGGTACTGGGGATCGCCGACCGGCTGCGGCCGGACGCCGCCGCCACCGTCGCCGCGCTCACCCGTCTGACCGGCCGCGCCCCGGTCCTGCTGACCGGCGACAACGCGCGTGCCGCGCGGAACCTGGCCGCCGAGGTCGGCATCACCGAGGTACGCGCCGGCCTGCTGCCCCAGGACAAGGTGGCAGCCGTGCGGGAGTGGGAGGAGCAGGGCCGCAGGGTGCTCGTCGTCGGCGACGGCGTCAACGACGCACCCGCGCTGGCCACCGCCCACACGGGCGTCGCCATGGGCAAGGCCGGCTCCGACCTCGCTCTGGAGACCGCCGATGCCGTCGTCGTCCGCGACGAGTTGGCCGCCATCCCCGCTGTCGTGCGGCTCTCGCGTGCTGCCCGCCGCCTGGTCGTCCAGAACCTGGCCATCGCCGGAGTGTTCATCACCGCGCTGGTCGCCTGGGACCTGATCGGCAGCCTCCCACTGCCCCTGGGCGTCGCCGGGCACGAGGGCTCCACCGTCATCGTCGGCCTCAACGGCCTCCGCCTGCTGCGCGAGACCGCCTGGACCAACCCTGCCAAGGACACCGTGTAAGCAGACGCGCCCGACGTGCCGCCCTCGCAACGGGGGTGGCACGGCAGGCGCGTGTAGTTGTTCTTGGTCCCCAACCCGGGTCGGCGGAGGGTCAGTTGCAGCAGTCGCACTCGGGACGGCACCCGCACGCGTCGCCCACCTCGACAGCGACATGGGCTTCGGCGGCCGGGGCGGCCGAAGCGCCGGACGGCGCGCAACAGCCTTTGCCCTGCCAGGCATCGCGGCCCTCCTTGACGGCGACGCCGGCGATGACGAGGGCGGAGACAGGGTCGGCCCAGGACCAGCCAAGGGCGGCGTTGAGGATCAGACCGGTCAGGAGCACGGCGGAGAGGTAGGTGCACAGCAGGGTCTGCTTGGAGTCGGCGACCGCGCTGGCAGAGCCGAGTTCGCGGCCCGCGCGGCGCTGGGCGGCGGACAGGAACGGCATCACGGCGAGGGAGACAGCGGCCAACACGATGCCGGGGACGGAGCGTTCGGCCTCGCCGGATCCGGTGAGGGCGCGTACGGCGTCCGCGGTGACGTAGGCGGCGAGCGCGAAGAACGAGACGGCGATGATGCGCAGGGTGGTCTTCTCGCGGGCGTCGCGCACAGCGTGCTCACGGGCGGAGAACTGCCAGGCGACCGCGGCGGCCGAGGAGACCTCGATGACGGAGTCCAGCCCGAAGCCGACCAGCGCGGTGGACGAGGCGAGGGTGCCTGCGGTCAGGGCGACGGCCGCCTCGACGGCGTTGTAGGTGATCGTCGCGGCGACCAGCAGACGTATCCGGCGGGCCAGCAGATCGCGGCGGACCGGGGACGGGCCCAGGGATGTCGCGGTCATCAGCAGCACCCCTTGTCGTCGGCGTCGACGCACGTGCGGTCGGTCTCGACGGCCACCACGGCGGCGCGCAGGTCGTCCAGCGCATGCCCGAGGCGTTCGTCGGCCAGCTCATAGCGGGTACGGCGGCCGTCGGGCACGGTGACGACCAGGCCGCAGTCGCGCAGGCACGCGAGGTGATTGGACAGCCGGGTGCGGGAGACGCCGAGGGCGTCGGCGAGATCGGCGGGGTAGGCCGGGGCCTCGCGCAGGGCGAGCAGGATGCGGCAGCGGATCGGGTCCGCGAGCGCGCGGCCGAACCGGGCCAGTACGTCGATGTCGGAGGCAACAGTCAGCACGGCCCAACAGTACACAGAATCCTGAATTCAGGGAATCGTGAATTGTCGGTAGGTTGGCGCGCCACCGGCGAACGCTTCCCGCCGTCATCACCCTTCACCGCCACCGCATGCCTGAATCGACATTCACATGGACATGGATGTCATTTCCATCTACGGTGTTTGACTGTACCGAGGCGGCGCTGGAGGCGGTCGGCGGTGTGGACGTCGTACGCGACGAGGCGGGCGAGCGGCTGTACCGGCGGCGGCCCGCCGACGGTCATCGTCACTACCTGCTCTGCCGCTGCTGCGGCCGCAGCCGTCCGGTGGAGTCCGCGGTCGTGGAGGAGTGGGCCGAGCGGATCGCCGCCGACACCGGGTTCGCCGCGGTACGGCACACCGTCGAACTCACCGGCCTGTGTGCCGACTGCCACACCGCAGACGAACGAGGAGAGGGGCCGTCGTGCCGCTGGGAGCCCGATCACCGAGGCAGCCGGGGCCGAGCCCGCAGCTGCGCGAGCTGAAGGAGACCGTGCGCCGGCTGCTCGGCCTCGACGAGGACACCGCCGTGATGGTCCGTCAGCTCGCCTGCGCCGAGCCGGGCTGTCCGCCCGTGGAGACGGTCGTCGCCGTACTGCCCATGGACGGCGCGGCCCGCCGCTGGACCCTGCACGCACCCGCCGACCGGATCACCGAGGCCGACCTGCGCCGCGTCCTGCTCGACACCGACCAGGACCAACAGAACCAACTAGGAGCCCGAATTGACCACCACAGCGGAACCTCGTGACACGCGCGTGCCCGTCACCGTCCTGACCGGCTTCCTCGGTTCGGGCAAGACCACCCTGCTCAACCGCATCCTCACCGAGCACCACGGCATGCGGATCGCCGTGATCGAGAACGAGTTCGGCGAGGTCGGCATCGACGACGCGCTGGTCGTCGACGCCGAGGAGGAGATCTTCGAGATGAACAACGGCTGCATCTGCTGCACCGTGCGCGGCGATCTCATCCGCATCCTGGGCGCGCTGATGCGCCGGCGCGAGAAGTTCGACCACATCCTCATCGAGACCACCGGACTCGCCGATCCGGCGCCTGTCGCCCAGACCTTCTTCATGGACGACGAGATCGCCGCCCAGCTGCGCCTGGACGCCATCGTCACCCTCGTCGACACCGCCCACGTGCTCCAGCACCTCGACGAGGTCAAGCCCGAGGGCGTGGAGAACGAGGCCGTCGAGCAGATCGCCTTCGCCGACCGGGTCGTCCTCAACAAGACCGACCTCGCCGACGAGGAGACCATCGGGCACGTGATCCGCCGCGTCCGCGCGATCAACTCCGGCGTGCGCGTCATCCCGGCCCAGCATGCCCGCATCGACCTCCAACAGGTCCTGGACGTGGGCGCGTTCGACCTGGAGCGGGTGCTCGCCGACGACCCGTCCTTCCTCACCGACACCGAGCACCAGCACGACGCCACCGTCACCTCGGTCGGCATCGACCTGCCCGGCGAACTCGACGAGGACAAGCTCAACCCCTGGCTCGGCACACTGCTGCGCACGAAGGGCGTCGACATCTTCCGCTCCAAGGGCATCCTCGCCATCGCCGGGGCACCGAAGCAGTACGTCTTCCAGGGTGTGCACATGCTCCTGGACGGGGAGTTCGGCCGGGACTGGCGGGACGGCGAGGAACGGCGCAACCGGCTCGTCTTCATCGGCCGCGACCTCGACCGCGAGGCCCTGGAGCGCGGCTTCGCGGCGTGCCTGGCCACGGCGGGGGCACTCGCGTGAGCACCGCCGTCGAAGCTCCGACGGTGTGGGACATCGCCGTCGACGACGCACCCGTCTCCCTCAGCGCACGCGGTGACCTGATCGCCGTCGCCGGGGCCGAGGGCACGGTCCGGGTGCTGGATGCGGCCATGGGGGCCGAGTTGGGTTCCCTTGAGCTGCCGGGTGGGGCGCTGTCCGTCCAACTCGCGCCGGATGCCGGTCACTTGGCCGCCACCGGGCCGACGGGGTACGCGCTGTGGCGGCGCACGGGTGGAAGGGCGACCGTCCGGGAGTCCGGTGCCTGGTCCGCGGCCGCCGCCTGGGCCGGCCCCGAGCGGGTGGCCATCGCCTCCGGACGCCGTGCCCTCGTACTCGACGCGGACGGCGAGGAGTTGTGGCGTACGGACCCTGCCGCGTCCACCGTCACCGACCTCGCCTGGATGCGGCAGGGGCGGCGGCTCGCGGTGGCCGCGTACGGGGCGGTGCACGGACACGAGCGGCACACGCCGAAGCCGGTGGTGACCTACCCGTACGTCGGCTCGCACCTCGCGCTCGCCGTCGCGCCCACCGGCCGCTGGATCTGCAGCGGCAACCAGGACGCCTCCATCCACATCTGGCGCACCCGCGACGGCGGAGAGCTGACCATGTCCGGCTACCCGGAGAAGATCTCCCGCCTCGCCTTCGACGACAGCGGATTCTGGCTCGCCGCCGACGGAGCACCGGACATCACCGTCTGGGACTTCTCCGGCAAGGGACCGGAAGGCACAGCACCGCGCTCCCTGCGCTGCCACGAGACGATCACGGCACTGGCGTGGCGACCGGGCGCCGGCGGCCGGCTGGCCAGCGGCGGGGACGACGGCACGGTGGCGCTGTGGTACGCCACGGCCGGACGGGCACAGCAACGCCTGCGCCCGGCACGGGAGTTGACCGGTGACGGCGCAGCCGTCGCGGCGCTCGCCTGGGCCGGACCGCACCTGCTGATCGCCGCGTACCGCAACGGCCGCGTCCGGGCCTACGGCGTCCCCTCCAGGACCGCCCTGTGAACCCTCGTACGGTGACCATCGGCGCCGCCCTCCCCCAGTCTCGGCTTCGCTCGACCGGGCGGTACCCCCAGCAACCCTGCACCCTGGTCGTCTGCCGGGGCTGCTGCTGCGGCAACCCGCGCAAACACACCGGGACCGACCACGCCTGGCAGCTGGACCGGCTCCGCGCGGGCGCCGTCGAGTACGGCTTCCAGGTCCGCACGACGGACTGCCTCGGCCCCTGCGACCAGGCCAACGTCATCGTCGTCCAGCCCTCCGCCGCCGGACGCCGGGCCGGCGGCCGGGCCGTCTGGATCGGCTTCGCGATGGACGACGACTGCACGGAGGAGGTCGTGAACTGGGCGGCGGCCGGCGGACCGGGCGTCGCGCGGCCCCCGGCCACGCTGGAGCTCCAGTTCGTCCGCCCGCCGCGCGAGGCCCGGCTCCGTGCACGCCGGTGAGCATCCCGACGAGGCGGAGGGCAGCCGCGACATCATCGTGGCCGCCCGCCTCGACGAGGCAACCGCCGCCTCGGTGGCCGCCACTCTCCAGGCACTGGCCACCCCCTCCCGACTGCTGATCCTCACCACCCTGCGCCACTCGGCGCACTCGGTCACCGAACTCGCCACAGCCGTCGGCATGGAGCAGTCCGCCGTCTCCCACCAACTCCGCCTCCTGCGCGCCCTCGGCCTCGTCACCGGGCAACGCGACGGCCGCCGCATCGTCTATCGCCTCTACGACGACCACGTCGCCCAACTCCTCGACCAGGCCGTCCACCACATCGAGCACCTGCGGCTCGGCGCACGCGCCCTCGACTGACATCGAGGCAGCACCGGGCGCCGCACACCAATCAACACATGCATGGATCGCTATATGTTAATGTCGCCATGCATCGCCTGCGGGACACGGCCGCAGGCACCCCGGAAGCAGAAGCGGAAGCAGGAGTACGACATGACCACCGCCACCGAGCACCGCACCCACGACAGCCACACGCACACCCACGGCGAGGGCTGCGGCCACGTCGCCGTCCCGCACGGCGACCACACCGACTACGCGCACGACGGCCACCTCCACAAGGTCCACGAGGACCACGTCGACGAGTGCGCGAGCACCGGCCACAGCGCCCACGAGGGACACGACCACCAGCACGGCCAGGACTGCGGCCACGTCGCCGTACCGCACGAGGACCACGTCGACTACGTGCACGACGGCCACCGTCACGCCGCCCACGAGGGTCACTGGGACGATCACTGATCCGTCCCCCGGAGGCTCTCACCCAGATCGAAAATCATTGTCACTTGCTAATGTATGCATGTGACGACGACTCCTCCCTCCCCGACAGCTCCCGCGGACGAGCCGATACGCGCCCTGGAGGCCGCGAGTGACCTCCTCAAGGCGCTGGCCTCACCCGTCCGCCTCGGCATCGTGCGGGAGCTGTCCGGGGGCGGAAAGTACGTCCACGAACTGGTCGCCGCCCTCGGCGTGAGCCAGCCGCTGGTCTCCCAGCATCTTCGCGTCCTGCGCAACTCCCGCATCGTGACGGCCCGGCGGCAGGCCCGCGAGATCCAGTACGGCCTCACCGACGACCATGTCGCCCACATCGTGCTGGACGCCATCCGGCACGCACAGGAGTAGCCCCTCAGTCGAGGCGGGCGACCTGCCATGGCGCACGGTTGCACCGCGGCCTGCAGCCCGCGGTCGCGACGGCAGTGCGGAACTCTCTCCAGGCACCGGGCGGGACGAGCAGACCACAAGGGTGAACGGGTGGCTCCGGGGGCCGCGACCCGCGTCGCCCATGTCCGTGCCCTCCTTTGGATTCGGGCTCAACTCACTCCGGCGGCAAGCCATTTGGCGGCGAATGATTTGACACCGCACAGCCACCTCCCCACTCTATGGTCATGAAATCCATTTCCAACAGGGGTGGCTGAACATGCGTGTGGCATTCGTCGGCAAGGGCGGCAGCGGCAAGACGACCCTGTCCGCCCTCTTCTCCCGCCACCTGGCGCGCTCCGGCGCACCGGTCGTCGCCGTCGACGGCGACATCAACCAGCACCTGGCCTACGCGCTCGGCCTCGACGAGGACGAGTTCTTCACCGCGCCGCCGCTCAGCGCGCGAACCGGCGAGATCAAGGACTACCTCCGCGGCACGAACCCGCGGATCAGCTCCCGCGCCGCCATGGTCAAGACGACCCCGCCCGGACGCGGCTCCCGCCTGCTGCGGCTGCTGGGCGACGACGAGATCCACGCCCACCACGTCCAGGACGTCGGCGGGGTGGCGCTGATGGTCACCGGTGCCTTCGACGAGAGCGACCTCGGGGTGTCCTGCTACCACTCCAAGCTCGGCGCGGTCGAGCTGTACCTCAACCACCTCGTCGACGGGACCGGCGAGTACGTCGTCGTCGACATGACGGCCGGCGCCGACGCCTTCGCCTCCGGCCTGTTCACCCGCTTCGACATGACCTTCCTGGTCGTCGAACCGACCCGCAAGAGCGTCTCGGTCTACCGCCAGTACCGGGACCACGCCGCCGAGTTCGGCGTCCCGGTCGGCGTCGTCGGCAACAAGGTCACCGGCGAGGACGACCTCGCCTTCCTCCGGGAGCACGTCGGCGCCGACCTCGTCGCCCACTGCGAGCAGTCCTCGTTCGTACGCGCCCAGGAGCAGGGCCGTGAGCCCGGCGCGCTGGAGCCGCACAACGCGCGGACCCTGGAGCTGCTGCGCGAGGCCGTCGACGCCCGGCCCAAGGACTGGGGCGCCTTCCAGCGGCATGCCGCCGAGTTCCACCTGCGCAACGCCACCGCCTGGGCCAACGAGGCCACGGGCCAGGACCTCGCCGCCCAGGTCGACCCGGAGTTCCAGCACGGCCCCGCGGCCCTGGCCACCTTCGCCTGACCCGGCAGAACCAGCTCAGCAACAGACCCCGCAAGCCGCAACAAGCCCCAAAAGACAAGGACTTCCCTACATGTCGCTCGACGTCTCCCCGCAGCTGCTCGCCGAAGCCGAGAACGGTGAGGTGCGGGAGGAGGACTTCGTGGAAACGGTCCGTACATCCCTGCCGTACGCCTACGACCTCGTCGACCGCCTGGTCAGTGAACTGCTGTCCGGCACAGCCGAGTTCACCGACAACCAGACCCCGCCGCCCTCCGAGAAGGAGCGCGGCCAACTGTTGCGCGCCCTGTCCAGCGACGCGATCCGCCGCAGCCTGGAGCGGCACTTCGGCGTCACCCTCGCCTTCCAGAACTGCCACCGCGTCGCCGCCTTCCGCCCCGAGGCCCGCGGCGGCGAGACGTACACCCGCTTCACCTCGCTGCGGTCCCAGATCCTCAACCAGTCGCCGGAGTTCCGCGACTGCTGACACCGCTGCCGATCGGCGTCACGTCGCCAAGATCACCGTCGGCATCGCCGCACGACGACAAGGGTCAAGTATCCGTAATGATTTTCATTTGGATCAGCTGACCCTCTAGTAGTGACAATCGTTTCCATCTACGGTCGTGAGTGTTCCGCTCCACCGGGCCCTGCCCTGTGTGCGAGGCCCATCAGCCCGTCAAGGAGACCGCGTCGTGCGCACTGCCGGCATCCCGATATCCCGCCCCGCCCGCCTGATCGCCGGCGGCCTGGCCGCCGTCGCGGCGCTGGCCGCCACCAGCGGCTGCTCCACCGCCTCCTCCACCGACACCGCGGACGCCGGGTCGACGACAGCAGGCAAGACCATCAAGGTCGTGGCGGCGGAGAACTTCTGGGGCAGCATCGCCACCCAACTCGGCGGCGACCACGTCCAGGTCAAGAGCATCATCAACAACCCGAACGCCGACCCCCACGACTACGAACCGACCGCGGCCGACGGCCGGCTGGTGGCCGGCGCGCAGTACACGATCGTCAACGGCATCGGCTACGACGCCTGGGCCGACAAGCTGCTGTCCGCCAACCCCGAGAGCGGCCGTACCGATCTGAAGGTCGGCGACCTGGTGGGCATCAAGCCGGGCGGCAACCCGCACCGCTGGTACTCACCGGACAACGTCCACCAGGTCATCGAGAAGATCACCGCCGACTACAAGAAGCTCGACCCGGCCGACGCCGCCTATTTCGACGCGCGGAAGACGACCTTCGAGACGAAGACCCTGGCGCCCTACAACAAGCTGATCGCCGACATCAAGGCCAAGTACGCCAACACCCCGGTCGGCGCCTCGGAGTCCATCGTGACCCCGCTCGCCGAGGGCCTCGGCCTGAAGATGCTCACGCCCGAGTCCTTCCTGGACGCCATCAGCGAGGGCACCGACCCGACGGCCAAGGACAAGCAGACGATCGACCGGCAGATCAGCGAGAAGCAGATCAAGGTCTACGTCTACAACAGCCAGAACGCCACCCCTGACGTGCAGGCCCAGGTCAAGGCGGCCAAGGCCGAGGGCATCCCGGTCGCGACCGTGACCGAGACCCTCACCCCGGCCGGGGCGTCCTTCCAGGCGTGGCAGGTGCGGCAGTTGCAGGGCATCGAGAAGGCCCTGGGGCAGGCGACGGGCAGGTGAGCACGGTGAATCCGGCCATCCGGCCGGGCGAAACGGCCCGGCACCGAGTCCCCGCACAGCCGGCCGCACCACAGCCGCCGCGCTCTCCCGCCGTGTCGTTGCGCGGCGCCGGTGTGCGCGTCGGTGGCCGGACCCTGTGGTCGGGTGTCGATCTGGAGGTCGGCGCCGGTGAGTTCGTGGCCGTCCTCGGCCCGAACGGTGTCGGCAAGTCGACCCTGGTCAAGATGCTGCTCGGCATCCTGCCTCCGTCGGCCGGTGAGGTCAGGGTGCTGGGCGAGGCGCCCGGCCGGGCGGGCCACCGCGTCGGCTATCTGCCGCAGCGCCGAAGCTTCGACGCGAGCCTGCGCATCCGCGGCACCGATATCGTGCGGCTCGGCCTGGACGGCGACCGCTGGGGCGTACCGCTTCCGCTGCCCGCCCGTTTCAGCGCCCGGCGGCGGGCGGCCCGGGACCGTATCGCCGAGGTCGTCGAACTGGTCGGGGCGAGCGCGTACGCCCACCGGCCGATCGGCGAGTGCTCCGGCGGGGAGCAGCAGCGGCTGCTGATCGCCCAGGCACTCGTGCGCGACCCCGAACTGCTGCTCCTGGACGAGCCGTTGGACAGTCTCGACCTGTCGCATCAGGGCGCGGTCGCCGCGCTGATCGGGCGGATCTGCCGGGAGGCCGGCGTGAGCGTCGTCATGGTGGCGCACGACGTGAATCCCATCCTCGCCTGGCTGGACCGGGTGGTGTACATCGCCGAGGGCGGTGCGGTCGCGGGCCCACCGCAGGAGGTCATCACCACGGAGACGCTGTCGCGGCTGTACGGCGTGCCGGTGGAGGTGCTGCGCACCAGCGACGGGCGACTGGTGGTCGTCGGCCAGCCCGAGGCACCCGCCGTCCACACCGACCGGCACGCCGAGGGAGGTGGGTCGTGAACTGGGCTGATGCGAGCGCCGGTTGGTCGTGGAACCCGGTGACCGACCTCCAGCAGATCTGGGCGTTCCCCTTCATGGTCAACGCCTTCCGCGCCGGTACCGTCGTGGCCGTACTGGCCGCCGTGATGGGCTGGTTCATGGTGCTGCGGCGGCAGAGCTTCGCCGGGCACACCCTGGCCGTGGTCAGTTTTCCCGGCGCGGCCTGCGCGACCCTGCTGGGCATCGGCGCGGGTTTCGGCTACTTCGCGTTCTGTATCGGCGGCGCCCTCGTGATCGCCGCCATCCCACGCGCCGGGCAGGGTGGCGGCAGCGGCCAGGAGTCGGCGCTGACCGGCACCGTCCAGGCGTTCCTGCTGGCCTGCGGATTCCTCTTCGTCGCCCTGTACAAGGGCTTCCTCGGCGGGGTCAACTCCCTGCTGTTCGGCAGCTTCCTGGGCATCACCACCGACCAGGTCGCCGTGCTGACGATCGTGGCGGCACTCGCGCTCGGCGCACTGGCGGTCATCGGACGGCCATTGCTGTTCGCCTCCGTCGACGAGAACGTCGCCACCGGACGCGGAGTGCCGGTGCGGGCCCTGTCCGTGGTCTTCCTCGTCCTCCTCGGGACGGCGACCGCGGAAGCCAGCCAGATCACCGGCACGCTGCTGGTGTTCGCCCTGCTGGTGATGCCCGCGGCGGCCGCGCAACAGCTCACCGCGCGGCCCGCCGCGAGCCTGGCGCTCTCGGTGCTGATCGCGATCGCGGTGACCTGGACCGGGCTGATCGCCGCCTACTACTCGCCGTACCCGATCGGTTTCTACGTGACGACCTTCGCCTTCGCCGTCTACGTCCTGGCCCGCGCGACCCGCACTCTCACCACGACCGTCGGCAGGCAGCGGACGGTGGGAGCGGGTGCTCTCGCATGAGCGCCTTCACACATCCGTACTTCGTGCATGCGCTGCTGGCCGGCACCGCGATCGCCCTGGCGGCCGGTCTCGTGGGGTACTTCCTGGTGCTGCGCGCCCAGGTCTTCACCGGCGACGCGCTCAGCCACGTGGCGTTCACCGGGGCGCTCGCGGCCCTCGCGCTCGGCTACGACCTGCGGCTGGGACTGTTCGCGGCCACGGTGCTGTTCGCCGTGGTGCTCGGCGCGCTGGGCCGCCGCAGTCGCGCCGACGACGTCGCCATCGGCAGTCTCTTCTCCTGGATCCTGGGTCTGGGCGTCTTCTTCCTCACCCTCTACACCACGTCCCGCAACACCGGGAACGGCACGGCCGGGGTGAACGTCCTCTTCGGATCGATCTTCGGTCTCTCCACAGGCCAGGCCGAACTGGCGGCCGTCGTCGCGGGCGTCATCTGCCTCGCCGTGCTCGTGGTCGCCCGTCCCCTGCTCTTCGCCTCCGTCGACGAGGCCGTGGCGGCGGCCCGCCGCGTACCCGTACGCCTGCTGGGCCTCGCCTTCCTGATCCTGGTCGGCGCCTGCGCGGCCGAGGCCACCCAGGCGGTCGGCTCGCTCCTGCTGCTCGGCCTGCTCGCCGCCCCCGCCGGCGCGGCCCAGCGACTCACCGACCGGCCCTACCCCGCTCTGGCCCTGTCCGCGGGACTCGCGGTGGCCGAGATGTGGGCGGGCCTCGCCCTGAGCTACTACGTCCCCCGACTGCCGCCCAGCTTCGCCATCATGGCCGTCGCCACCACCGTCTACGCGGCCGCGCTCATCGCCGTACGCCGACCGCACGCCCACGCCGCTCTCACGGAGGCGTGATGGGCGCACCGGCCGACGACCTGGACCTCATCGGCCGCCGCACCGCCCAACGCACCAGCGTCGTACGGGCGTTGATCGACCACGGCGGCTTCGTCGGCGCCCGCGCCCTGCACGACGTACTGAGAACTCAGGGCGCGCGCGTGGGCCTCAACACCGTCTACCGCACCCTGGCCGCCCTCGTGGACGCCGGCCGCGCCGACGTCGTACGCGACCGGGGTGGTGAACGCCTCTTCCGCCACCGCCCGTTCCCCGAGCACCAGCACTATCTGCTGTGCCGCGCCTGCGGGTTGAGCACCCCGGTCGACTCCGCGGCGGTCGAGACCTGGGCCGCGCGGGTAGCCGATTCCTCCGGTTTCGCCGAGGTCGAGCACACCGTGGAACTCACCGGTCTCTGCCCGCAGTGCCGGGCAAGTTCATAATGGGATTCATTTTCATGTAGCTTTGCTGCAGCTCACCGCTGTCCATCGCAGTCGTCCAGGAGGTCCCCATGGCCGTTCCCAAGCGGAAGATGTCCCGCAGCAACACCCGTCACCGCCGCGCCCAGTGGAAGGCGGCCACGCCGACGCTCGTGCCGATCACCATCGACGGCGTCCCCTACCTGGTGCCCCAGCGGCTGGCGAAGGCGTACGAGCGCGGGCTGCTGCGCCCCGAGGGCTGACCGTTCATGTCCTACGGCTCTCACGACCGGCTGCCCGTCACCGTCCTGTCCGGATTCCTCGGCGCGGGCAAGACCACCCTCCTCAACCACGTCCTCGGCAACCGCGAGGGACTGCGCGTCGCCGTCATCGTCAACGACATGAGCGAGGTCAACATCGACGCCGCCCTGGTCCGCGACGGCGAGGCGGCCCTGTCCCGCACCGAGGAACGCCTGGTCGAGATGACCAACGGCTGCATCTGCTGCACCCTGCGCGACGACCTGCTGGAGGAGATCGACCGGCTGGCCCGCGAGGGCCGCTTCGACTACCTGCTCATCGAGTCGTCCGGTATCTCCGAACCCATGCCGGTGGCCGCCACCTTCGCCTTCGCCCGTGACGACGGCGCCACCCTCGGCGAGATCGCCCGCCTGGACACCATGGTCACCGTCGTCGACGCCGCCAACTTCCTGCCCGAACTGACCGGCGGCGACGAACTCGCCGAACGCGGCCTGGACCAGTACGAGGACGACGAACGCACCGTCAGCGACCTGCTCATGGACCAGATCGAGTTCGCCGACGTCATCGTCCTCAACAAACTCGACCTCGTCGACGACGATTCGGCCGACCGGCTGCGGGCCACCCTCACCCGCCTCAACCCGGCCGCACGCGTCATCCCGGCCGTCCACGGCCGCGTGCGGGCCGGCGACGTACTGGGCACCGGGCTCTTCGACCTGGAACGTGCCCAACAGGCCCCCGGCTGGGTGCGGGAACTCAACGGCGACCACGTCCCCGAGACGGAGGAGTACGGCATCTCTTCGACCGTCTTCCGCTCCGAACTGCCTTTCCATCCGGGCCGGTTGTGGACGTTCGTGACCGAAGGACTCGACAGCGGCGCATACGGGCAGATCCTGCGCTCCAAGGGCTTCTTCACGCTGGCCGGCCGCCCGCGGGTGACGGGTCTGTGGTCCCAGGCAGGCTCCGTCGCACGCTTCGAACCCTCCGCCGCGAGCAACCCCGACAGCCCCGACAGCCAGGAACTGGTCTTCATCGGCACACACCTGCACCCGGACACCCTGCACGCGACCCTCACCAACTGCCTCATGACCGACGGCGAGAGCCTCCCGCCCGTCGACCCGTTCCTCGCCTGGGACACCTACGGCATCGACGACACCTGCGAACACGAGCACCCCGACCTCGTAGCGGGCACCTGAACCCCGGACCGGGCGGCGGACGCAGCCACGGCGCCACCCGGCCCGGCACGGACACTGATCAGCAGCCCCTTCTGCGGGAGCGATGCCTACCGTCGCACCCGGCGGCAGGTCTTCCTGTCCCTGTGGCGCATGCGGCGACGCCAACTAGCTGAAAACGGCCCTTGAGTCACGAGCCGTCGCGCAGTTCGCGCAGACGCTCGCGGGTGAAGTGGATGTCGTCGAAGGTGACCGCACGGCCGTCACCGGTCGGCGACTGTGCCTCGAAGCCGATGGAGGCGGGCGTGGACGTGTCGTCGAAGGTGAAGAAGCGGATCATCCGCCAGGTGTTGCCGTCGAGGGCTGCGTGGTAGGCGAAGGCGTGATCGATTCGGGAGACGCGCAGCCACACCGTCCGGCCGAGGGGTGTTCAGGGGCCGGGCTTTCGTAAGTCGTCGGGCAGATCCTTCAGTGTCGGGTCCGTGATGCGGGCCGTCAGGGCGTTGGTGAAGCGGTCGGCGCGCAGTACCCGGAAGGGTCTGGAGTGGTAGGGGCGGGTGGCCGGGTCCACGCGGTCGGTCAGGTTCAGTTGGTTGTGGATGCCGGCCACCGCTTCGTAGGCATGGGTGAGGTGCTTCTCCCTCGTGTGCCAGTCCGTCGCCGAGAGGGCGGCCGTCAGGACCGGGATCAGGCGGTGGCCGGCCGCCGTGCGGGCGAAGGCTGTGCCCAGCCATTTGTTGTACGGGGGGTAGCGGCGGTCCATGAGGAGGCACAGGCGCATCAGGGTTCGGGTGAGGCCGGCTGCCGCCGTCGCCGAGCCGAGTTCGTCGCCCACCTCGCCGCAGCGGCCCACGAAGGCCTCCTCCTGGGCGACGCGGTTCCACTGGCGGGCCAGGACGTGGAGCCACACGTCGCGGGGGTACCAGCGGAGGGTGTGGCGCAGAGGGCCCAGTTCGTGCAGGCCGTCGTGGAAGACCGCGCCGCCGGTGACCTCGGCCAGTAGCTGGGTGGGGGTCGTCAGCCAGTCGGACGCGGTGATCTCGTGGCTGGGGTCGAAGCCGAGCGTCGCCGTGAACCACGCCGTGGTGTGGGTGACTTCGACTCTGTGGTGGACCGGGCCGGTCGTGGTGCGCATGACGCGGACTTCGCCGTCGGCCGTCGGGGCGAAGTTCGTCGGGTAGCCGTGGAAGGTCTTCGGGAGGTGCTCGGCCAGGTGGTGTCTGATGCGGCCCGCGTGGCGGGGGACGTCCCGGGGGCGGAGGAAGAGCTGGAGACGCGGCCCCCATTCGTGGTCCGTCGAGCGCGGGGTGTCGTAGCCGAGGACCTCGGAGCCGCTGCCGATGCGGGCGGCGGAGTGCGGGATGTCGGGGGCGGCGTCTTCGAGGAGAGGGCGGACGGCTTCTGTGTAGAAATGGCGGGAGAGTTCGAGGCCGGGTAAAAAAGTTGGCATATTCGTGAAGCTCATGCCCCGACCCTGCCCATTCTCCACATGATCGTGCGCGCCAATTTTCGCCGTCGGTCCTCAACTCCCGGCCACAGACGCCCAGTCGGGCAGGTGGGCAGGTGGGCAGGTGGTCCACCGGTCACCGGCGCCCGCCCAGCTCCCTCAACGCCCCGTCCGTCAGCCGGTACACCGTCCACTCGTCCTGGGGCCGGGCGCCCAGCGCCTCGTAGAAGTCGATCGCGGGGCGGTTCCAGTCGAG
The DNA here is from genome assembly GCF_043200035.1 of Streptomyces sp. NPDC048504. Classification (NCBI taxonomy): domain Bacteria; kingdom Bacillati; phylum Actinomycetota; class Actinomycetes; order Kitasatosporales; family Streptomycetaceae; genus Streptomyces; species Streptomyces sp. NPDC048504. The sequence goes on along the minus strand of NZ_JBICXA010000002.1, from coordinate 529,261 downwards.
GACGGACCACTCCAGGCGTTCGTAGCCGCGGTCGACGCAGATGCGGGCGAGTTCGGTGAGGAGGGCCTTGCCGTGGCCGGTGCCGCGGGCGGTGGGGCGGACGTACAGGTCCTCCAGGTAGATGCCGTGGACGCCGCGCCAGGTCGAGAAGTTGAGGAACCACAGCGCGAAGCCGACCGGTTCGCCGGTGGTGTCGTCGGTCGCGATGTGGGCGTAGGCGCCCGGGTGTTGGCCGAAGAGCGCCTCGTGGAGCTGTTCCGGGGTCGCCCTCGCCTCCTGGGGTTCCTTCTCGTAGGCGGCGAGTTCGCGGATCAGGGCGTGGATGACGGGGATGTCGGTGGGGGTCGCGGTGCGGATCATGCCGAGAGGGTAGACGCGCTCGGGTCCTTGCCGGGGTCGTCGTGGGTCGCGTGCTCCCGGCGTGGCAGCAGCAGCGGGCTCGCCAGCAGCAGGACCCCCGCGATCGCGATCGCCGTGCGCGGGGTGGTGGTCGCCGCCAGGAGCCCCCACGTGGCCGTCAGTGTCGCGATCGCCGCGCTGGTGCTGACCGACCAGGCGGTGAGGGTACGGGCCACGCGGTCGGGGGCGGTGTGGGTGAGCCGGGCGGTGGCCAGGAGGGGGTTGAAGACGCCGATGCAGGTCACCAGGCCGAGCTGGACGGCGGTGACGAGGAGCATCCCGGGGACTCCGGGGCGGACGAACGCCAGGCCGACCGGCCAGCACGCGCGCAGTACCCCGGAGACCAGCATCACCCTGTGCTGCCCGAACCGGGCCGCGAGCGGGCGCGCGAGGCGGGAGCCGACGAAGCCCCCGGCGCCGGAGGAGGCCGCGAGCGCGAGGGCGTACTGCCAGGGAGAGAAGCCGAGGTGACCCAGCAGGAGTACGGCTAGCAGCGGTTCGGCGGCCATGATCAGGCCGTTGACCACCATCGCGTTGAGGAGCAGCGGGCGCAGGGTGGGATGGGCGAGGATGTAGCGCCAGCCGTCGAGCAGATCGCCCGCGCGCAGCCGTGGCGCTCCGCTCCGCTCGGGGCGCGGTTCGGTCCCGCCGATGGCACGGATGCCCAGCGCCGAGAGCAGGTAGCTGACCGCGTCGGCCACCACCGTCGTCACCGGGCCGAACAGCCCGATCGCGACCCCGCCGAGCGGCGGCCCGAGCATGGTCGAGGTCCATGTCGTGGACTCGAAGCGGGAGTTCGCGACCAGCAGGTCCTCGGGCGGCACCAGCGCCTTCAGGTACGAGCCGCTGGCCGCGTTGAACGCGATGTTCGCCGCGGCGACGACGACCGAGACCGCGAGGAGCTGGGCGAAGGTGAGCAGCCCGAACGCGAACGCGAGGGGGACGGTCAGCAGTGCCCCGAACCGGGTCAGGTCCATCGCGATCATCACCGGCCGCTTGCGGCGGAACTCCACCCACGGCCCCAGCGGTACGGCGACCAGGGCCCCCACCGCCCGCCCCGAGGCGGCCAGCGCCGCCACCTGGGTCGGCCCGGAGTGCAGCACGAGGATCGCCATGAAGGAGAACGCGCCGAACCCGAGCCCGGTGCCGTACGAGCTGACCGCGAACGACGCCCACAGCCACCCGAACCGGCGCCCCAGCGCCCGTCTCCCCGCCATCCCCGCCCACCCTTTCCGGGACACCCGCCCGCCGACCACGGCCACGACTTCGGCCACCGGCATCCAAGCGAGTGCCGGACGCCGAGATCAAACAACCGACTCGCCGGAAAGCTACAACCCCAGGTTGTACCCGCTGATGAACGGCGATTGTCAGTGGCCGCCGCTATCGTCGCCGACGTGGATCTCGACGCTGTGCGCACCTTCGTGGCCATCGCGGACGCGGGCCGTTTCCAGCATGCGGCCACGGAGTTGTCGATCACCCAGCAGGCCGTCTCCAAGCGGGTCGCCGCACTGGAGCGGGCCGTAGGCGTACGGCTCTTCGCGCGGACCCCGCGCGGGGCCGAACTGACCGTCGACGGGCGGGCGTTCCTGCCGCACGCCCGCGAACTGCTGCACGCCGAGGCGCGGGCGTTCGCCTCCGTCCGGCCCGGCCACCGCGCGCTGCGCGTCGACGTGATCGGGCGGGGGCTCGCCCCGGCCGCCCTGCTACGGGACTTCCATCGCGCCCGCCCCGAGATAGAGCTCGACGTCGTGACCCTCTTCGACGCCGACGCGGCCGTGGACGCCATCCGCTCCGGCGCGGTCGACGCGTCCTTCCGCGCCGTCACGATGACCGGCCGCCGGCTTCCCGACGACATCGAGGTCAGCCGCGCCTTCGACGAACCCGTCCAGCTCCTCACCGGCCCGGCCCACCCGCTCGCCGCCGCCGCCCGGACCGTCACCCCGGCCGACCTCGTCGGGCACCGGATCTGGATGCCCGGCCTCGTCCCAGGCACCGAGTGGGCCGCGTATTACGACGCGCTCGCCGCCGCGTTCGGTCTCACCATCGAGAGCAGCGGCCCCGACTTCGGCGTGGAACCGCTGCTGGACACCATCGCCGGTTCGCGTTCGCTGGCGACCTTCGTCGGCGAGCAGACCCGCCTGGTCTGGCCCGCCGGCCACGACCTGCGCCGTATCGCCGTACGGAATCCGACCCCGGTCTACCCGCACTCGCTGGTCCGGCACCGCGACAACCGCCACCCCGCGCTGGCCGCCCTCCGCGATCACCTTCACGACGGTGGCGGGCCAGGTCACTCCGACGACGCGGAGACCTGGACACCGTCCTGGGCGTAAAAAACAGACCTAGCTAGCTAGCCGCGCAGCCGTCGGCCGATCTCCAGGTGATCCGGTGACGGTGGACGCCCGTCCTCCACCGTCCACAGCGCGTTCTGCAGCACCCGGCCCAGCGTCCAGGCGCGTGCCCGGTCCCGGTCCAGCCCGAGTACCTCCGTCATCGCGTCGAACCGCCACCCGACCTCGTCCGCGTCGAAGCGGTTCCACAGGGCCGGGAGGAGGTCGAAGCCGGGGTCGCCCGCGAGCGGCTTGGGGTCGATGGCGATCCAGGGGGCGCGGTCCGCGGCCAGGACGTTCTCGAAGTGCAGGTCCCAGTGGAGCAGCCGGTCGCCCGGTTCGCCGGCGACCTCGCGCACCGCCGCCGCGCAGTCCGCGAGCAGCCGCCGCTCGGCGGGGTCACAGACGCGGGGCAGTACCGCCGAGGTCCGGTGCGGCCACCGCGCCGCGATGTCGCCGAGCCGCCGCATACTCGCCGGTGCCTCGACGGCCGTCAGGCGGGCCAGCAGCCGGGCGACGACCAGCGTGGCCTCGCGGGAGTCGGGCAGATCCGCCAACGCCCGCCCCGAGTCGAGCCGTTCGAGCAGCAGCGTGCCCGTGCCGGCGTCGGCCTCCAGCAGTCGTACGGCCCCGTCGCCGTCCCAGACCCGCAGCGCGACCGGCTCCCCGGCCGTCTCCTCGTCCACGTCCTGGAGCTTGAGCACGGCCGGCGTCCCATCCGCCCGCAGCACGGGCAGGACCAGCGCGCACCGGCCGTTCATCGACGGTCCGTCGAGGCGCAGCTCCCACTGATCGAGGAACCGCCCGGCCCGCTCCCGGAGGGCGGTGGCGAAGGTCTCTCCCGACTTCCCGCCGAAACTCTCGTAACTGGCGACCAGTCCGGCCGGAATGTCGATCACGCCTCCGACGATACTTGCGTGCGTGAATCGGCTCATGCGAATTACCCGGGGCCTCCACAGGGTGTGGGCGTACGTCCGCAGCGCCCCCGGCACCTACGCCTGGCTGGGGATCCTCTTCGTCACCACGGTCGCCATGCACCACATGTCGCCCGAGTTCGAGCAGGAGTTCCTGCGCCAGCGGTCCACCAACATCCACGAGTTGTCGAACAACCCGGTGCGGGTGCTGTTCGCGAGCGCGATGTGGATAGACGGGGGGCGCTGGCTGCCGTACGCCGCGCTGTACACGGTGTTCCACGCGCAGGCCGAGCGGTGGCTCGGGACGGCGCGGTGGCTGATGGTGTGTGTAGCCGCGCATGTGCTGGCCTCGTTGATCAGCGAGGGCGCGCTGCTGGAGGCGATCAGGAAGGGCGTGGCGCCGCAGTCCGCAGTCAACACCCTTGATATCGGGGTGAGTTACGCGCTGGCGGGTGTCGTCGGGGTGCTGGTGTACCGGATCGCGGTCCCGTGGCGGTACCCGTATCTGGTGGTCGTACTGGGCATCTACGGGGTGCCGTTGGAGACCCACCGCACCTTCACCGATCTCGGGCATTTCACCTCCGTGCTGATCGGTCTCGCGTGTTATCCGCTGGTCAGGGGCTGTGGAAAAGCATGGAATCCGAAGGAGACAGTGGCCGCCCTCAGGGGTTAGCGTCCGGGCATGAGCAGCTCGGTGAGCGGTGTCGTGAACGGCGGCATCTCCTTCTGGTACGCGGACGACGGCCTCCCGGCACGACGGGAGCCCCTCGCCGGTGACGCCTCCGCCGACGTCGTGATCGTCGGCGGCGGATACACGGGCCTCTGGACCGCGTACTACCTGAAGAAGGCGGCCCCCTTCCTCCGGGTCACCGTCCTGGAGCAGAAGTTCTGCGGCTACGGCGCCTCGGGGCGCAACGGTGGCTGGCTGTACAACGGCATCGCGGGCCGCGACCGGTACGCGAAACTCCACGGCCGCGAAGCCGCCGTACGTCTGCAGAAGGCGATGAACGACACGGTCGCCGAGGTCGTCAGGGTTGCGGAGGAGGAGCGGATCGAGGCCGACATCCATCGGGGTGGCGTGCTCGAAGTCGCTTGTACGCCCGCTCAGTTGGCGCGGTTGAAGGCCTTCCACGAGCACGAGCTGTCGTACGGCGAGACCGACCGCGAGCTCTACGGCGCCCGCGAGACCGCCGAGCGGATCCGGGTCGTGGACGCGGTCGGGTCGACGTGGACGCCGCACGGGGCGCGGCTGCACCCGGTGAAGCTGGTGAAGGGGCTCGCGGCGGTGGTGGAGGCGCTGGGCGTCGTCATCCACGAGTCGACGCCGGTGACGGAGATCCGTCCCCAGCACGCCGTCACGCCGTACGGCACCGTCCGCGCGCCCTACGTCCTGCGCTGCACCGAGGGCTTCACCGCGAGCCTCAAGGGGCAGCGGCGGACCTGGCTGCCGATGAACTCCTCGATGATCGCTACCGAGCCGCTCACCGACACGCAGTGGGAGTCGGTGGGGTGGGGTGGTCTGGAGACGCTTGGTGACATGGCGCACGCCTACATGTACGCGCAGCGCACCGCCGACGGGCGGATCGCGCTGGGCGGGCGCGGGGTGCCGTACCGCTTCGGATCGAGGACGGACAACGACGGGCGGACGCAGGCGGCGACGGTCGAGGCGCTGCGCGAGATCCTCGTCCGCTTCTTCCCCTCGCTCGCGGGGCTGCGGATCGAGCACGCCTGGTCGGGGGTCCTCGGGGTGCCGCGCGACTGGTGCGCGACGGTGACGCTGGACAGGTCGACCGGGCTGGGGTGGGCGGGGGGTTACGTCGGCTCGGGGGTGGCCACGACCAACCTCGCCGCGCGGACACTCCGCGACCTGGTCCAGCTGGACTCTGGGCAGGCGGGGGCGACTGATCTGACCGGGCTGCCGTGGGTCGGGCACAAGGTGCGCAAGTGGGAGCCGGAGCCGTTCCGTTGGCTGGGGGTGCAGGGGATGTACGCGACGTATCGGGCGGCGGATCGGCGTGAGTCCGGTGGGCGCAGCGCGGAGTCGTCGCGGTTGGCGCGGTTCGCGGATCGGGTGGCGGGGCGGGACTGAGGCGCGGGGGCGGGTCGTTGTCGGGTGCGGGTCCGGTGGGGGCTGGTCGCGCCGTTCCTCGCGCCCCTGGGTGGTGGGGGTGCGGCTCCGTGTGTGGGTGCGGGTGCGTTTCGGCGCCTGTGGTTCGTTGTGGGGCGGCGCCGCGCCGGGGGGTGTCCGTCCTCGGATCGGCGCGGCAAGGTTCCTCAAGAACGTGGCGGTGTTGAGCGCCGACCGCTGCGGGCGGACACCCCCCGACACGTCGCCTTGCCGCCGTACGCGGCCTGCGGTCCGCTCGGCTCAGGTCACCGACTCGGACGCCGACTCCGACGCGGGTGACTGTGCGGCCTCCCCGTGCTTGGGCGCCCGGGCCGTCACCATCAACCCCGCGACCAGTCCCGCCGTCAGCATCACGGCGACGGCCCACCAGATGGCGACCGTGTAGCCGTGGACGATGCCCTTGCTGGTGATGAGGGCCTTCTGGGCCGGGTTGTGGAGGTGGGCGGCGATGTAGGCCGTGCTGCTGGTCGTGGCGATCGTGTTGAGGAGGGCCGTACCGATCGAACCGCCCACCTGCTGGGCCGTGTTGACGGTCGCGGAGGTCACGCCCGAGTCCTGCGGGGCGACACCGGCCGTGGCGGTGGCGAACACCGGCATGAAGATCAGGCCCATGCCGAGGCCCATCAGGAGCAGGCCCGGGAGGAGTTCGGTCGTGTAGTCCGAGTGGACGGTCAGGCGGGTGAAGAAGGACATGCCGGCCGCGGCCAGGACCGCGCCCGGCACCATCAGGGCGCGCGGCGGGACGTGGTGCATCAGGCGGGCCGAGATCTGGGTCGAGCCGATGATGATCGCGACCGTGAGGGGCAGGAAGGCCATGCCGGTCTTCACGGGGGAGTAGCCGAGGATGACCTGGAGGTAGTAGGTCATGAACAGGAACATGCCGAACATGCCGATGACCGCGAGCCCCATGGTGAGGAAGCAGCCGGCGCGGTTGCGGTCCTTGACGATGTGCAGGGGGAGGAGGGGGCTGGGGGCTCTGGTTTGCCACCAGACGAAGGACGCGAGCAGTACCGCGCCTGCGGCGAAGAGGCCCAGTACCAGTGAGTCCGTCCAGCCGCGCGGCTCCGCCTCGCTGAAGCCGTAGACGATCGCGACCAGACCGCCGCAGCCCAGTAGTACGCCGGGTACGTCTAGGCGGGCGCCGGAGTGGCCGGGGCGGTCGTGCAGGAGGGCGAAGGCGCCGAAGACGGCGATGACCGCGATGGGGATGTTGACGTACAGGCACCAGCGCCAGTTCAGGTACTCGGTCAGCAGCCCGCCCGCGATGAAGCCGATCGCCGAACCGCTGCCCGCGAGCGCGCCGTAGATCCCGAAGGCCTTTCCGCGTTCCTTGGGGTCGGTGAAGGTCGTGGTGAGGAGGGAGAGGGCGGAGGGGGCCAGTACAGCGGCGAAGACGCCCTGGAGGGCGCGGGCGCCGAAGAGCATGCCCGAGGTCGTGGCCGCGCCGCCGAGTGCTGAGGCGGCGGCGAAGCCGATCAGTCCGATGATGAATGTTCGTTTGCGGCCCACCAGGTCGGCGATGCGGCCGCCCAGCAGGAGCAGGCCGCCGAAGGCGAGCGTGTACGCGGTGATGACCCACTGCCGGTTGCCGTCGGACATGCCCAGGTCGCGCTGCGCGGAGGGGAGCGCGATGTTCACGATCGTCGCGTCGAGGACGACCATGAGCTGCGCGAGAGCGATGATCACCAGCCCCCACCAGCGGCGGGGATCCGGCCCGGTAGCTGCGCTTGATTCACCTGATTGGGTGACGCTCATCTGGTCAGAAGACCATGAATCGGTAGGTATCGCATCCCCAGTCGTATTCGCGCGTGTGTTCGGTGGTGTGCCGGGTGATGTGCTCGGTGTGGTCATGGTTCCAGGACCACCTTTCCGGTTGTCTTCCGGTTTTCCAGTGCCCGGTGCGCGTCCGCCGCCGCGGCCAGCGGGAATCGTTGGACGGTTGGTGTGAGTCGGCCTTCCGCCGCCTCGGCGAGTGCGCGCAGCTCCAGCGTCCGGATGGGGCTCGGGCCGCCGGCCTTCCGCATCATCACGGGGCCGAGCACCTGTTCGGACAGCTCTTCGACGGCATACGGCTCGCCGCTCGACCATCCGAAGACGATGTGCCGGCCCTTCGGCCCGAGCAGGTCGACGGTCTCCCTTGCTATGGCTCCGCCCACCCCGTCGAACACGACCGTCGCGTGCCGCCCGCCCAGCCAGGCCCGTACCTTCCCCGGCCACTCCGGGTCCGTGTAGTCGACGGCGAGATCGGCGCCGTTCGCCCGCACGAGAGCGACCTTCTCCGGGCCGCCCGCGAGACCGACGACCGTGGCACCGGCGTGCTGGGCGTACTGCACGAGCAGCGTCCCGAGGCCGCCCGCTGCCGCCGGAACGACGACTACGGGGTCCACGCCCAGCTCGCTGAACTGCACGATCCCCATCGCCGTACGCCCGGTCCCGATCATCGCGACGGCCTGTGCGAAGTCCAGGTTCGTGGGGATCTCGTGCACCCGGTCGACATCGACCACGGCCAACTCCGCGTACCCGCCCGGCGCGAACCCCAGATGCGCGACCACCCGCTTCCCGAGCCACAGCCCGGCGACCCCGTCCCCGAGCGACTCGACGACACCGGCGACCTCGCGGCCGGGGATGGTGGGGAGGGAGGGGAGTTCGGGGAGCGGGCCCTGTTCGCCCGCGCGCAGGACGGTGTCGAGGAGGTGGACGCCGGCCGCGGCGACGGCGATACGGACCTGGCCGGGGGCGGGGGCGGGATCGTCGACAGGTTCATGGGTGAGGTTTTCGGCGGGGCCGAAGATGTGGAGTCGTATGGCGTGCATGAGGTCCCCGTCGTCACGTAGGGATGGGTTGCTTCGCGTGAGGGCTGTGCGCGTTATGCGGCTTGGGCGAGTTGTGGCTTGCGCGGGCTCCACCTTTCAACCTCAAGCGTGCTTGAGGTCAAGCGTCCGCCTGGGCGTTTCTTGGGTGCGGCTTTCTGTGAGTACGACGGTTCGAGGGGGCCGGAATGTGACGTCGGCGGGGAGGTGAATTGCGTCTGCGCAGGTCAGGGGGATTGTCAGTGGCGGGGTGCAGGATGGGGGCATGGCGAGGAGAGCGGCGAGTGGCGCGGGTGGAGTGAAGGGGGCACGGCGGCCGGAGGTGCGGTTGCCGGCTCTGGAGGCTTACGGGGGTGGGGAGTTGGAGCCGGACGGGGACTACGACGGGCTGCGGTTCCGGGACGAGGACTTCGTCGGGCAGGACGGCGGGGGTGCCCGTTTCATGGACTGCGCGCTGACGGACTGCGCGTTGGACGAGACGCGGCTGCATCACGCCCGTGTGCTGGACTCCGTCCTCACCGGCATACGGGGTGTCGGCACCGACCTCGCGGAGTCGACCCTGCGTGACGTCGAGGTGATCGACGCGCGGATGGGCGGGGTGCAGTTGCACGGTGCCGTGCTGGAGCGGGTGGTGATCCGGGGCGGCAAGATCGACTACCTGAACCTGCGCAAGGCGAAGCTCCGGGATGTCGTCTTTGAGGGCTGCGTCCTTGTCGAACCGGACTTTCTCGATGCCCGGCTTGAACGCGTCGAGTTCGTGGACTGTGCGCTGAAGGGGGCGGACTTCACGGGGGTGACGTTCACGGATGTGGATCTGCGGGGGGCGGTGCAGTTGGAGATCGCGCGGGGGGTGGATCGGTTGTCCGGGGCGGTGATCAGCATGGGGCAACTGCTGGATCTGGCGCCGGTGTTGGCTGTGCAGATGGGGATTCGGGTGGAGGGGTGAGGTGACTTCTTGGTGCAGGGGGGCGATATCTAGCCCGTCCGTCACTTTTCAGCGCCGGCCGGCATCATTCAGCCCGTCCGGCGTTTGAGGACGAGGCCCGTTCAGGGCCGATGGGGGTCTGGGGGCGCAGCCCCCAGGGACGGCGCGCTCAGTGCAGGGTGACCAGGAAGCTCAGGGCACCCGATGTAGTTCAGGGCACCCGGGGAAACCTCGCCTGCAGCGTCCAGATCGCCGGGTTCTCGCCGAGGGCATCATGCAGATCAACCAGGTCGGCGATCAGATCGTGCAGGAAGTCCCGCGCCTCACGCCGGAGTTCGGCGTGCGAGAAGGTCAACGCCTCCTCGTCCCGCCGCATCCAGTCCGCCTCGACATCGACCCACCCGAACCGCCGCTCGAACAGCATCCGGTCGGTCGACTCGGTGAAGTCCAGTTCCGCCCGCTGCGGCCGGGACGCCCGCGACCCCGCCGGGTCCTGGTCGATCCGCTCCACGATGTCGCACAACGCCCACGCGAAGTCGAGCACCGGTACCCACCCCCAGGCCGTGGACACTTCCCGGTCCGCCTTGGTGTCGGCGAGATAGACGTCACCGCAGAACAGGTCGTGCCGCAGCGCGTGGACGTCCGCGCGCCGGTAGTCGGTCTGCGGGGGGTCGGGGAAGCGGTTGGAGAGGGCGTAGCCGATGTCGAGCACGTAGGAGATGGTGTCACGGTCGGGGAGGTCCGGGGTCAGCCGGAGTCACCGCTCGGGACGGCCCCTCCCGGCGCTCTCCATCGGGCCCCTCACCAGGCCCGGCGGGACGCTCACCCGCCTCCGTCCCGCCCGGTGGCGGCAGCCTCCAGCAGGGCCCAGCCGTCGACCTCCACCGCCCGCGTTTCTCCCGGCCCCGGCACCCACCCGCAGGCCGACGCCGCGTCGAGGAGGGCGCGGACGGCGCCGGGTTCGTGGAGGTTGAGGGAGGCGCCGCGGACGTGGCCCACATCCCCGGAACCGAAGGGGGCCCCGCCCGGGACGAACCGCCCCGGCCCCGCGACGAAGACGATCCGCAGCGCCCCGCCGGTGCCGGACGGCTGGGGATTCAGCGTGAGGGTGTGGACACAGCCCACGGAGCCGCTGCCGCTGTGACGGTGAGTGTGACTGTGACGCAGCGACCACATATACACGCGCCCGTCGGCGACAAGCCGGCGGGGCTTCCTGGATGAGCGGGGCACGGACCGAGCGTATGAGGGGCGAAGGGCGAGGGCGAGGGATATTCGAGGTCCGACTTCGAACCCCGGGCGGACGCCCAGGGCGACGAGCCCGGACTCGTAGGATCGCGCACGTGTCCCGATCCGTACCGCTCGTTCCCACACGGCTTGTTCCCCCGGTCACCGCGTGCGCGCTGGCCCTCGTCCTGACGGCGTGCGGTGGAACGGGAGGCGTACACGGCACCCCCGGCAGCGCGGGCGTAGCCGACCCGTACTTCCCCAAGGCGGGCAACGGCGGCTACGACGTGACCCACTACGCGCTGACCCTGGCGTACACCCCGGGCGCCTCGGACACCTCAACTCCCTTGACCGGTACGGCGACGATCACGGCCCGGGCCACCCAGAACCTCTCCGCCTACGACCTGGACCTCAAGGGCATGAAGGTCGACGCGCTGACGGTGGACGGCAAGGACGCCCCCTGGACCCGCACCGGCCAGGAACTGACGGTCCGCCCACCCGCCACCCTCCCCAAGGGCAGGACGTTCAGGACGACCGTCCACTACTCCGGCACCCCCGAGACGATCACCGACCCCGACGGCTCGGAGGAGGGCTGGCTGCCCACGGCGGACGGCGCGCTCGCCCTCGGCGAACCGACCGGCTCGATGGCGTGGTTCCCCGGCAACGACCACCCCTCCGACAAGGCGTCGTACGACATCACGATCACCGTCCCGAAGGGCCTCCAGGCGGTCTCCAACGGCGAGTTGAGGACGGAGACGACGACACGAGCGGGCCGTACGACCTACACCTGGCGCACCGCGCGCCCCATGGCGACCTACCTCGCTACGCTCGCGATCGGCCACTACGACATCACCCGCACCACCACGAAGAACGGCCTCCCCGTGTACGTGGCGGTGGACCCGCAGGAGGCGGCAGCGAGCCGCGAGGTGCTGGCGAAGATCCCCGAGATCATGGAGTGGGAGGAGTACAACTTCGGCCCGTACCCCTTCTCCTCCACCGGGGCGATCGTCGACCGCCGCGGCGACGCGGGGTACGCCCTGGAGACCCAGACCCGCCCGTTCTTCCCGGGCGCCCCCGACACCGCCACCCTCGTCCACGAACTCGCCCACCAGTGGTACGGCGACTCCGTCACCCCCAGGACCTGGCGCGACATGTGGCTCAACGAGGGCTTCGCGACATACGCGGAATGGCTCTGGAGCGAGGACCACGACGGCGACACCGCCCAGCAGACCTTCGACGCGCTCTACAAGGGCACCTACTTCGACGACAAGTCCGACAGCGAGGCGATCTGGGCCTTCCCGCCGGCCCGTCCCACCTCCGCCGCCCACATCTCCGACAGCCCCGTCTACGAACGCGGCGCGATGGTCCTCCACAAGATCCGCCGGACCGTCGGCGACGCGCGTTTCTACGACATCATCCAGGGCTGGGCAGCCAGCCACCGCTACGGCAACGCGGACACCGAGGACTTCACTGCGTACGTGGAGAAGGCGGCGCCCGGCAAGGACTTCAGCGGGATCTGGAAGAACTGGCTGTACGGGGACGGGAAGCCGGCGCACGCCTGACGGGCCGGCTCAGGCCGCTCAGCGGGTGTCCCCCAGGGAGATCAGCAGGGTGCGCAGCATCCGGTTCAGCTCGTCGCGGTCGGAGTTCTCCAGGGCCGAGAGGATCTGGATCTGGTTCTGCACGTGGCCTTCCACCACACGGTCGACGAGGTCGCGCCCGGCGTCGGTGAGCGCGATGTGCAGGCTGCGGCGGTCGCCGGGGACGGAGTCGCGGGTGACGAGGCCGTGGGCGACGAGCCGGTCGACGCGGTTGGTGAGGGCGGCCGAGCCGATCATGACGCTGGAGGCCAGCGCCTTCGCCGTCAGCGGCCGGTCGCCGCGGCGCAGGGTGGCGAGGACGTCGAACTCCCAGGTCTCCATGTCGTACTGGGCGAAGTACTCCTTCAGTCGGGTGTTGACCAGCCGTGAAAGCCGCAGGACGCGGCCGATGGTGCCCATGGCGTCGAGGTCCAGGTCAGTGCGCTGGGCGGCCCACTGGCCCATGAAGTCGTCGACCGCGTCACGGGTGACGGCATCGCTCATGGGGTCACCTCCTGTTCACTATTGCTTCAACCACATTAATTCGACAACAAACTGTTTGACTGCACCCTAGTCCACGACATAACCTCTCGATGTCAGATAGTTCGACGTCGAAGGACTTGGTCTCATGTCTGTGGAGCCGCTCGCGACGGATCACGCCACTGTGTCCCGGGTCATCCGGTCACGCCGCAGCATCCGCCACTACCGGCCCGATCCGGTGCCGGCCCCGCTGCTGCGCGAGCTGGTCGAGCTGGCTCTGGAAGCTCCGTCCAGCTTCAACCTCCAGGCCAGGTCCGTCGTCGTGGTGACGGGTGAGGACGGTCGCAAGGCCCTGGCCGAGGCCACCGGCGGGCAGCCGCATCCTCAAGAGGCGCCGGTGACACTGGTGTTCGTCGCCGAGTCCGGCGCCTGGCGCGAGGACCGCGGTGACGTCTGGGAGACGGCGCGGCGCGGCGGTGCGTGGTCCGAGCGGTTCGCCGCCGCCTCGCCCGAGGACGCGCGCCTCTTCCACGAGGACCTGCGCGAGCGCGGTCTGGAGCGGGAGTACGCGGTGAAGGACGCCATGATCGCCGCGTCCTTCCTCATGGTCGCCGCCGAGGCCGCGGGCCTGGCCACCAGCCCGATGAACGGCTGGGACGAGGACGCGGTCAAGAAGGCCGTCGGCATCGACGGCCGGGACGACCTGCACATCGCCCTGCTCGTCCCGCTCGGCCACCCGGCCGAGTCCCGCCGCCATCCGGGACGCCGAGACCGCTCGCTGACCTGTTTCAGCGAGACGTACGGCCGCTGACACCGGCGGGGGCCGGGAACGTGGGGCGTTTCCGGCTGTCCGCGGCACACACATCCACGGCCGACCGAACGGCCGTGACAACAAGGGGGGTTGGTCTTCGTGACCACTGTAAACAAGCTCGTCCAGGTCGCCGGCATCATCGACGCCGCCGAAGCCGACATGGTCATCGGTGAGGGAGCGGACTGGATCGGTTTCGCGCTGCGTCTGCCGTCCGGCAAGGACGACATCCCGGAGCAGGACGCCGCCGTCATCATCAAGGGGCTTCAGGCCCCGCACGCCGGTGTCCTCATCAGTTACCTCACCGACGCGGAGGAGATCAGCGCCTTCTGCCACGAGCTCGGTGTCGTCGCCGTACAGCTGCACGGTGACGTGGAGACCGGGCAGCTGCGCCGGCTGAAGGAGATCCGGCCGGAGCTGTTCGTCCTCAAGTCGCTGGTCGTCAAGGCGGACAACGCGGAGGAGCTGCTGCGGCTCGTCGACGAGACGCACCCCTTCGTCGACATGTACATCACCGACACCTTCGACCCGAGGACCGGCGCGAAGGGTGCCACCGGCCTCACGCACGACTGGAACGTCTCCGCGGAACTCGTCCGCCGTTCGCCCAAGCCGCTGATGATGGCCGGCGGGCTGAACCCGGAGAACGTCGGCGACGCGATCCGCGCCGTCCGGCCCGCCGCCGTCGACGCCCACACCGGCCTGGAGGGCCCCGACGGGCGCAAGGACCGGGCGAAGGTCGCGAAGTTCCTCGCCGAGGCCCGGCGCGCCTTCGACGAGATCGGCTGACCGGACCGAAGCCGGGGCGACCGCAGGACACGGGGACACCTCCGGTCGCCCCGTCCGCTCCCGTCCCTCCCCTGTTCCCGTCGATCTCACCGGACCCAGAGGAGTCACCCGTGACCACGGGCCACAACGTGCACCTGCTTCCGCAGACCGACCAGCTGCGCGCCATCCACACGATCATCCGCGACCGGGACTGCCCCCGCGAGGACTTCGTCTTCTACTCGCGGCGCGTCATCCGCCTGCTGCTCGAAGCCGGCCTGGATCTGCTGCCGTTCACCAAGAAGGACGTCACCACACCGGTCGGCACCACCTTCCACGGCCTCGAATTCGCCACGAAGATCTGCGCGGTGCCCGTCATCCGGGCCGGCGAGGCCATGGAGGGCGAGCTGCGCTACGTCCATCCCGGCATCCGGATCGGCAAGATCCTCATCCAGCGCGACAAGCGGACCAAGCTGCCGCACCTGTACTACCAGCACCTTCCGGCGGACATCGCCGAGCGGCACGTACTCCTGCTGGAGCCGATGCTGGCCACCGCCGGCTCCGCGATCGCCGCCATCGACGTCCTGCGGGACGCCGGGGTGCCCGAGAACCACATCATCATGATCAACTTCCTGTCCTCCCCCGAGGGACTGCGCCGGATCGCCACCGAGCGGCCGCACGTGCGGATCGTCACCAGCGCGATCGAGGACCGGCTCAACGAGCACGCGTTCATGATCCCCGGCATCGGCGACTTCGGCGACCGGTTCTTCGGCACCACCGACTCCGGAGCCGTCAAGTGAACAGCCAACGCATCGCGGCGACTTCGGCGCTCACCGCGCTCGCCCCGGCCGTCTGGGGATCCACCTACCTGGTCACCACCGAGTTCCTGCCGCCGGACCGGCCGCTGCTCGCCTCCACGCTGCGCGCGCTGCCCGCCGGGCTGATCCTGCTGCTGATGACGCGGAAGCTGCCCAGCGGCGTGTGGTGGTGGCGGGCCGTCGTCCTCGGTGTGCTGAACATCGGGGCGTTCTTCTACTTCCTGTTCCTGGCCGCCTACCACCTGCCCGGCGGAGTGGCCGCCCTGGTGATGTCCATCCAGCCGATGATCGTGCTGCTGCTCGGCTCGCTGCTGCTGAAGGACCGGATCCGGCCGCTGCACGTCGGCTCCTGTCTGCTGGCCGCCGCCGGGGTGGCCCTGCTGGTGCTGCAGCCGCACGCCGGCCTGGACGGAGTCGGTGTGCTGGCCGGGCTCCTCGGCGCGCTGTCCATGGCCTCCGGCATCGTGCTCACCAAGAAGTGGGGCCGCCCCGACGACGTCAGCCTGCTCGCCTTCACCGGCTGGCAGCTCACCGTCGGCGGTCTGGTCCTGCTGCCCGTCATGCTCGCGAGCGAGGACCTGCCGGACCACCTCACCTGGGGCAACATCGGCGGGTACCTCTACCTCGGCGTCATCGGCGCGCTGATCGCCTACGTGCTGTGGTTCCGCGGCCTGTCCCGGCTGCCCGCGCTGGCCGCCTCGTTCCTGTCGTTCGCCTCGCCGCTGTGCGCGACGGTCCTCGGCTACCTCTTCCTCGACGAGACCCTGCGCCCGCTCCAACTGGCCGGCGCGGTGGCCGTCGTAGCCGCCGTCGTCCTCGCCCAGCCGCGCAACGGCGGCAAGCAGGCCGCACCGGCGCCACCCGCGCGCGCCGCCAGCAGAGTCTGAGCGACACATCAACCAATCCGGGGGGATCGAACACCACATGAACACCCAGCCACCGATAACCGGCGTGTTCTCCAAGCCCGCGTCGCTGCGCGGCCTGCTCACCCATCAGGCCCGCCTGCGTCCCGACGACATCGCCCTCACCACCTCCGAGGGCCATGTCACCTTCCGCCAACTCAGCGACGGCGCCGACCGGTTCGGCGCCCACCTGGCCGCGCTCGGTGTCACACCGGACACCTGCGTCGGCCTCTACGCCGAGCCGTCCGCCGACCTGATGACCGGCGTGTGGGGCATCCTCGCCGCCGGCGCCGCCTATCTGCCGCTCTCGCCCGACTACCCCGAAGCCCGGCTCAGGTACATGGTCGAGAACTCCGGGGCCCAAGTCGTCGTCACCCAGCCCCAGTTGCGCGAGCGCGCCCTCGCCCTCGTCCCCGAGGGCACCACCGTCGTCACCCTCGCCGACGCCTCCGGACAGCCGAAGACGCCCCTGCCGGACTCGCGCGGCGATCATCTCGCCTACGTCATCTACACCTCGGGCAGCACCGGCAGGCCCAAGGGCGTGATGATCGAGCAGCGCAGCATCGTCTCCCAGCTGCGCTGGCTCGCCGACTGCGGGCACCTCGGCCCCGGGGCGTCGATCCTGCAGAAGACACCGATGAGCTTCGACGCCGCGCAGTGGGAGATCCTGGCCTGCGCCGTCGGCGCCCGGGTGGTGATGGGCGGCCCGGGGCTCTTCCGGGACCCCGAGGCCATCATCACCATGATCTGCGAGCACCGGGTGACCGCGCTCCAGGGCGTGCCCACCCTGCTGCAGGCGCTCGTCGACACCGAGGAGCTGACCGCCTGCACCTCGCTGACCCGGCTCTTCTCCGGCGGTGAGGCGCTCACCGCCACGCTCGCGAAGGACCTGTTCACGGCACTGCCCGCAGTGTCCCTGGTCAACCTCTACGGACCGACCGAGACCACGATCAACGCCACCTCGCACTGGGTCGATCCCGACGTCCTCGACGAGGCGTCCGCCGGGATCCTGCCCGTCGGGGTGCCGGCCGACCACGTGACCTGCTACATCCTCGACGAGAACCGGCAGCCGGTCGACATCGGCGAGAGCGGTGAACTGTTCATCGGCGGGGTCCAGTTGGCCCGCGGCTACATCGGCCTGCCCGAGACGACCGCCCAGCGCTTCGTCACCTCGCCGTTCAACCCGACCGAGCGCCTGTACCGCACCGGTGACCTGTGCCAGTGGAACGCGGACGGCACCATCCAGTTCACCGGCCGCACCGACAACCAGGTCAAACTGCGCGGCTACCGCGTGGAGTTGGAGGAGGTCGCCTCCCGGATCGAGGAGCACACCTGGGTGCGGCGCGCCGCGGCGGTCGTCACCGACGATCCGCGCAACGGGAGCAAGTCCCTTGTGGCGGCGGTGGAGTTGAACGAACGCACGGCCGCGGTGATGGACCAGGGGCGCAGCGACGCCGCCCATCACCAGTCGAAGGCGTCGAAGCTCCAGGTGAAGGCGCAGCTCTCCGACCCCGGCGTGCGGACCGAGGCGGAGCTGACGAGTCGTCAAGTCATCGCGCTGCCGGGCAAGTCGGCCACCGCGGAGCAGCGCCGGGAGGCGTTCGCCCGCAAGACCTACCGGTTCTACGACGGCGGCCAGGTCACCGCCGACGACCTCCTGGCCCTGCTCGCCCCCCACCCCCGTACACCGGGCGCACGGCGCGCTCTCGCCGAGCTCACCCTGGAGGAGTTCGGCCAACTCCTGCGCTGGTTCGGCCCGTTCCGCAGCGCCGAGCGGCTGCTGCCGAAGTACGCCTACGCCTCACCGGGCGCCCTGTACGCCACGCAGACGTACCTGGAGATCGACGGCCTGTTCGGGCTGTCCGGCGTCTACTACCACCACCCCGCCGACCACACCCTCGTCCGCGTCGGCGACCTCGACGGGCGGCTCACCGGTCCCGTGCTGCGGGTGCACTTCCTGGGCCGTACGCGGGCGATCGAGCCCGTCTACAAGAACAACATCGTGGAGGTGCTGGAGTTCGAGGCCGGCCACATGATCGGTGTCTTCGAGGAGATCCTGCCCGGATACGGCCTGACCATCGACCCCGTCGGCTTCGACCCCGGCGTCACGGCACGGCTCGACGCCGCCGAGGGCGACCGCTACCTGGGCACCTTCGAGATCACCGCGGACCACGGCCGGACATCCCCGGACCAGGTCGAGCTGTTCGTGCAGGCGCACGGCGACCGGGTGGCGGGGCTGGCGGAGGGCCTGTACCGGTACGGGGACGGCCAGTTGAGCCGGATCGGCGCGGGGACGGTCGAGCGGCGGCATGTCATCGCCATCAACCAGGGCGTGTACGACCGGGCCGCGTTCGGCATCAGCGCCGTCTCCCGGGCCGGCCAGGACTGGCAGCGCTATCTCGTGCTGGGCACGCTGCTGCACCGCCTCCAGCGCGTCCCCGGAATGGGCCTCATGTCGTCGGGCTACTCGTCGAAGTCGGGCAACCCGCTGCCGGCCGCCCGCCGCCTGGACGAACTGCTCGCCGCCGCCGGGGTCCAGGCCGCCCCCGCCTCGTACTTCTTCGTCGGCGGCCGGATCAGCGCCGGGCAGGCCGCGCACGAGGGGATGAGCGAGGACGCCGTACACACCAAGGGTCCGGCGGAGATGATCCGTGACGACCTCGCGCGGTTCCTGCCGGACTACATGATCCCGGCCCGCGTGGTGGTGGTGAACGAGCTGCCGCTCACCGCGAACGGGAAGATCGACGCCAAGGCCACGGCCCGGCTGCCCGAGGTGACCGCGCAGCGCACCGCGACGGCGTATGTGGCACCCGCGACGGCGACCGAACGGTGGCTGGCCGCCGAGTGGGGCCGGATGCTGAAGTACGACGACGTCTCCACCCAGGACGAGTTCTTCGCCTCCGGCGGCAACTCCCTGCACGCCGTCGCGCTCGTCAACCGGATCAACCGGGAGTTCGACACCGCTCTCCCGCTCCAGGTCGTCTTCGAGTCCCCGCGCCTCGCGGACCTCGCCGCCCGCGTCGACGACGGCGCCCCCGGGCGCGCCTCCCGCCTGGTGCCGCTGCACACCGCGGGCGCCGAGTCCCCGGTGTACTGCTGGCCCGGCCTGGGCGGCTACCCGATGAACCTGCGGCTGCTCGCCCAGGGCGTGGACCTGGACCGTCCGGTGACCGGAATCCAGGCCCACGGCATCAACCCGGGCGAGGTGCCCCACGGTTCGATCCGGGAGATGGCGATGGCCGACGTGGCGGAGATCCGCCGGGTCCAGCCGTCCGGGCCGTACACGCTGTGGGGGTACTCCTTCGGTGCCCGGGTGGCCTTCGAGGCGGCCTGGCAGCTGGAGCAGCTCGGCGAGAAGGTGGAGAACCTGCTGCTGATCTGCCCCGGCAACCCCGAGGTGCGTACGGAGGACGGCCGGCGGTGGGGCCGCGAGTCCTCGTTCGCCAACCCGGCCTACGTCGCCATCCTGTTCTCCGTCTTCGCCGGCACCGCGCACGGCCCGGCCGTAGAGGCCTGCCTGCGGGAGGTCACGGACGAGGAATCCTTCGTGGAATTCGTCCACGACCGGCTCCCCGCACTCGATGAAGGAACGATTCGCCGCATCACCCGGATCGTCGCCGGGACCTACGAGTTCGAGTACAGCTTCCGCGAGCTCCAGGAGCGCCGGATCGAGGCGCCGGTCACGGTCTTCAAGGCCCGCGGCGACGACTACTCCTTCCTGGAGAACAGCTCCGGATACTCCGCCCAGCCGCCCACCGTCGTCGACCTCGACGGCGACCACTACGGGGTGCTGAAGAAGCACGGGGTGGGCGAACTCATCGGCCGTATACGGCAAGTGACGGCCCATCAGTAGAGGCCTCCGACAAGGCCGTCAGTCAGAAAGGAGTGCCGTCGTGCCGCACATCAGCATCAAGCACTTCCCCCGCACGTTCACCGAGGCCGAGAAGGCCGACCTGGTCGCCGCGCTGACCGAGACCGTCACCCGGGTCTTCGGCACCGACCCGGGAGCGGTGTCCCTCGCCGTGGAGCCCGTCGAGCCCGCGCTGTGGACGGAGCGCGTCCACGGGCCCGAGATCGAGGCCGGATCCCACCTGCTGTGGAAGCAGCCGAACTACTCCCAGCCCCTCCCGATCGAACCCATCGAACCCACCGAAGGAACCCGATGACCGCCCGTATCCCGATCGTCCACTCCGAAGAGGTCCGCGAGGCCCTGCACGAGGGCCGGCCGGTCGTCGCGCTGGAGTCCAACGTCATCACCCACGGCCTGAAGTACCCGCAGAACGCGGAGACCGCGTACGAGGTCGAGGCCGCCGTCCGCAAGGGCGGCTCCGTGCCGGCGACCATCTGCGTCGAGGACGGTGCCATCCGGGTCGGCATGACCGAGCAGGACATCGAACGGTTCGCGTCCGGCACCGGCATCCCCAAGGTCTCCAGCCGCGATCTGCCCGTGGTGCTCGCCCGCCGAGGTCCCGGCGCGACCACCGTCGCGTCCTCGCTGGTCGCCGCCGAGCTGGCCGGGATCCCGTTCTTCGCCTCCGCCGGTCTCGGCGGCGTCCACCGGGGCGCCGAGACCACCATGGACGTCTCCTCGGACCTGATCCAGCTCACCCGCTCCAAGGTCGCGGTCGTCTGCGCCGGCGCGAAGATGATCCTCGACCTGAAGCTGACCATGGAGTACCTGGAGACGCAGTGCGTCCCGGTGATCTCCCACGGCTCCGACGACTTTCCCGCGTTCTACTGCGCCTCCAGCGGCGTCCGGTCCCCGCACCGCATCGACGACGAGGACCTGATCGCCGAGGTCGTCGCCACCCACTGGGCCACCGGCCACCCCGGCGGGATCGTCCTCACCACCCCGCCCCGGGCCGAGGACGCGGTCGACCCCGCCGAGGCCGAGGCGGCCATCCAAGACGCCCTGGCCCGCGCCGAGTCGGACGGCGTCACCGGCCAGGGCCTCACCAAGTACCTGATGCACGCGGTCGACCGGGCCACCGGCGGCCGTACCGCGCAGGCCAACATGGCCGTCCTCATCTCCACCGCCGAGGTGGGCGGCCGGCTGGCCGCCGCCTACGCGCGCCACGTGGCCGACGGTTCCTGACCGCCGTTTCCCCGCGGCCCCTACCCGTGCTGTCCCCGGGGGGCTCCGCCCCCGGACCCCCGCTCCTCGGACGCCGGAGGGGCTGAGTTCCTCAGCCCGCCCGCGTGGCCTGCCCATGGCCACCCGCCCGGGTCGCCGCACGTATTCACCTTCACCCGCTTCACCCGCAAAGGATGACCATGACCTCGCTGTTCGACTCCGTGACCTTCGGCAAGATCGCCCTCGGCAACCGGCTCGTGATGGCCCCCATGACGCGCAACCGGGCCAAGTCCTGTGGCGGCGCGACCGAGTTGATGGCCGAGTACTACGCCCAGCGCGCCTCGGCCGGGCTCATCATCACCGAGGGCACCCAGCCCTCCCAGGTCGGCCAGGGCTTCCTCAACACCCCCGGGCTGCACCACCCCGAGCAGGTCAGGACCTGGCGCACCGTCACCGACGCCGTGCACGCGGCGGGCGGCCGGATCGTCGTACAGCTGATGCACTCGGGGCGGATCGGCCACCCGTCGCTGTACGACAGCGCCCACCGGTCCGTCGCCCCCTCGGCGGTCGCCGCAGCCGGGCAGTGCTTCACGCTCTCCGGGCTCCAGGACTACCCGGTCCCGCACGAGCTCACGGCCGACGAGATCGCCGCCACCGTACGGGACTTCGCGGACGCCGCCCGCAACGCGGCCGAGGCCGGCTTCGACGGCGTCCAGGTCCACGCGGGCAACGGCTTCCTGCTGCACCAGTTCCTCGCCGCCAACACCAATCACCGCACCGACGGCTATGGCGGCTCCGTCGCGAACCGCGTCCGCCTCACGGTGGAGGTCACCGAGGCGGTCGCCGGGGCGATCGGCAACGAGCGCACCAGCGTGCGCCTCTCGCCCGCGAACACCTACAACGACATCGCGGAGGGCGACACCGAGGCCCTGTACGCGGCCCTCGTCCCGGCCCTCCCCGAGCTGGCCTTCCTGGAGGTCTGCGAGATCGTCGCCCGCCCTGTCACCCGGCTCGTCCGCGAGCTGTGGGAAGGCAACCTGGTGGTGAACCCGCACGCCACCGGCGACTCCTTCCCGGCCTCGGTGGACACCGCCCAGCAGGTCCTCGACGAGGGCCTGGCCGACGCCGTCTCGCTCGGCGCCCTGTTCCTGGCCAACCCCGACCTGCCCGCCCGCGTCAAGGCCGGCGGCCCCTTCACCGCGCCCGACGAGTCCACGTACTACGGCGGCGACCACCGCGGCTACACCGACTACCCGGTGCTCGGCCAGTGAGCCCTGTCCCCGTGGTCCGTGGCGCCCGGCGGGAGCTGCTCCTCTTCTCCGGCCGGGCCCACCCCCAACTCGCCGACCGGATCGCCCGGGAACTGGGCACCGGCCTGGTGCCGGCCCAGGCTCGGGACTTCGCCAACGGCGAGATCTACGTCCGCTTCGAGCAGTCGGTGCGCGGCGCGGACTGCTTCGTCGTCCAGTCCCACACGGCGCCGATCAACACGTGGATCATGGAACAGCTCATCATGATCGACGCGCTGAAACGGGCCTCCGCCCGCAGCGTCACGGTCGTCGCCCCGTTCTACGGCTACTCGCGGCAGGACAAGAAACACAAGGGCCGCGAGCCGATCTCGGCGCGGTTGGTGGCCGACCTGCTGACGGCCGCGGGCGCCGACCGGATCATCACGATCGATCTGCACACCGACCAGATCGTGGGCTTCTTCGACGGCCCGGTGGACCACCTCTTCGCCCTGCCCACGCTCGCGGACCACATCGCCGCGGGCACCGACCGCGACCGCCTGACGGTGGTGTCGCCGGACGCCGGCCGCGTGCGGGTCGCCGACCGCTGGTGCGACCGGCTCGGGGCACCTCTCGCGATCGTCCACAAGAAGCGCGACAAGGACATCGCCCACCAGGTCAGCGTCCACGAGGTGGTCGGCGAGGTGGACGGGCGGACCTGCGTCCTGGTGGACGACATGGTCGACACGGCGGGCACGATCTGCGCCGCGGCCGACGCGCTGTACGCGAGCGGCGCCGAGGACGTCATCGTGGCGGCCACCCACGGCATCCTGTCCGGGCCCGCCGTGGACCGCCTGAAGAACTCCCGGGTCACCCGCTTCGTCTTCACCGACACCCTGCCGACCGCCGCGGCGACCGGCCTGGACAAGGTCGAGGTCCTGTCCGTCGCCCCGCTGATCGCCCACGCGATCCGGGAGATCTTCGAGAACGGCTCGGTGACGAGCCTGATGGACGAGTTGTAGGAGCGCGCGACGGGCCGCCCTCCCACCCTTCGGGGACGGGGAGGGCGGCCCGTGTCAGTCCTGCCCGCCTTTCTCGTCCAACTCATCGAGGAGTACGGCGAGTTCGGCCGGCCACACGGTCTCCGTCGTGGTCCGCAGTTCCCCCCGGGGCCACCACCGCCAGGCCAGGATGCCGTCCTGGGCGTGGGTGGCGGTGAGGTGGGCGCCGGTGGGCTCGCGGTGTGGGCCGTGGGTGACGTAGATGCGTTCGTGCTGGTGGGTCGGGGTGCCGGCGAGGGTGAGGTCGATCTCTCTGGTGGACAGGAGGGGGCCGGGTTCCAGGTCGGTCCAGCCGGTCTCCTCCTGGAGTTCGCGCAGGGCGGCCTCGCGTGGGGTCTCGTCGGCTTCGAGGCCGCCGCCGGGGAGGGCCCAGAAGGTGCCGCCGGTCTCGGGGTCGTCGTAGCGGAAGAGGAAGACGGCGCCGGTGGGGTCGAGTACCGCGATGCGGACGGAGTGGCGGGTCCTGCGCAGCTGCTTGCGCAAGACCGTGCAGGGGCGGCCGAGTTGGCGGTCCCGGCGGTGGTCGATGACGTCGTAGCCGAGGGCGGTCCAGAAGGCGAGGGCGTCGGGATTGTTGTCAAGGACGGCCAGGCGTACGGCGGTTCGGCCGGCCGCGCGGAAACGGTCCTCGACGAGGGACGCCAACGTCCGCCCGTGCCCCTGCTGTTGCCGCGTGGCGTCGATCATCAACAGCCCGATCCAGGGATCTTCGTCATCCGGGTCGGGACGCGTCCCGAGGGTGATCGCGATCCCGACCAGCCGCCCGGCGCTACGGGCGAGCAGCACCTCGGTGTCCGGATCGGCCAGTTCGTCGGCAAGCGCGGTCGCCACCTGCTCGGGCCGGATGTCCTCCGGGTCCGGGAAGTCACCGCTGAGGGCGTGGAACGCGTGGTTGGAGGCGTAGAGGGCGGCGAGTTCGGTCAGCAGCTCACCGGGCAGCGCACCGGCCTCGGTCGACGTGAGCGGTTCGAGGAACATGGGGGCACGCTAGCGGCCGGGGGCTCCGCCGAGCTCGAACCAGATCTGTTTGGCGTGGGCCCCCGCGCTCAGTGGGCGTGGACCGAGCCCCAGGCGAAGTTCTGGCCGAACCCGGTGCCCGAACCGCCCGTGTACACCTGGTCCGTGGCGTAGTACGTCGCCTTCACGTCCGCGTTCGAGTTGATGGCCGTCTTGGTCAGGCCGGAGCCCCAGGTGCTCCAGATCACCCACGGGCTGCGGGTCAGCGCGTTCGAACCGGCCGCCGTGATCGGCATGTTGTACGTCTCCGCGAGCATCCGCGGCTTCGCGTAGTCGACCAGCCCCGTGTAGTAATCGTGCGTGAGGTCCGAGGCGGACGGGCTGTAGTCGTCGACGCCGACGATGTCGACGAGGTCGGCCCCGGGGTAGTAGTCCCACGGCACGTCGTCGCCCTGCGGGTCCCAGGCGCCGGGTGCCCAGACGAAGATCAGATTGTGCAGGCCCTTCGTCTTCACCAGGAAGTCGTAGGTGATCCGCCACAGCTTCTTGTAGGAGGCCGGGGTCTTCCCGCCCCACCAGAACCAGTCGCCGTTCATCTCGTGGTACGGCCGCAGGAGCACCGGTATGTCCCATGCGGCGAAGTACGAGAGCGAGGCGGCCAGGAAGGCGAGGTCCGCGAGGAGCGCCCGGTACTCGTCGGTGTCCGACTCCCAGTCGAGGACCCGGTCGAACCATGCCTGGTCGGTGGTGAGTGTCGCCGGCGGGTAGGACGCGTCTCCGCCCGGGTGCTGGCCCGCGGCCTGGGTGAGGACCTGGCTCCAGGACTTCACCGCGGAACCGGGGTACGGCTGGTGGAAGCTCATGCCCACGATCCCGGAGGCGGCGCCGCCGTTGGCGAGGGACGCGGTGGTGCCGTCGAGCCGGACCATGGTGCCGTCCGGGTTGTACGTGCCGTCCGCCGCGCGCGGCAGCCCCTTCCACACGCCGAAGGCGAGGTCGACGGCATCGTCCGTGTACTGCCACGCCCGCTGCCCCGTCGGCAGTCCCAGCGGCCGGTTGTAGGACCGGTCGCCGTACGTCCCCCAGCCGGTCGCGCCGTACCCGGGCCCGAGGTCGATCTCGACGAAGCCGGACAGCTTGCCTGTGATGTCCGCGGCCTTCTTGTAGTAGTAGCCGGAGAACGTCGTGCCGCCCGTGTCCCCGTAACTCGCGTTGTACAGCTCCTGCTGGGTCTCGATGTGCTGGCCGATGATCGTCATCGGGTGCGTCCCGGAGCGCGCGGCGTTCTCCAGCGACACCAGCCGGCCGTAGACCTTCTGCGCGTTCGCCGACGCCGACGGGTCGCGGCCCGTCAGCGTGGGGGCGATGAGCGGTGAGGCCGCCCGTGCCACTCCCGGTGCGGCGGACGCGGCGACTGCGGCGCCGAGGGCGGTGACGAACGTACGTCTTCGCAAGGCTCAACCTCCTGGTGAGGAACGGATCTTCGCCAGGGTATGGCCCTCCTACCGGAACGGGATGTTCAGCCAAGGGCTCCCGGGTTCGGACGTCAGAATCCGGTGCGCCGAGACCATGTCCTGGTACCAGTCCCCGAACTCCTCCTCGTCGAAGTGCAGGCAGCGGCCGAGGATGTAGCCGGCGGAGAAGTCGGGCCAGGAGCGGTAGGCGAGGGCGGCGGCCCGGCCGGCGCGGATGACGGCGGACTCTGTCTCCGGGAGGGTGGCGAAGCGGGCGCCCAGGCCCCAGCGGGCCATTTTCGAGGCTCGGCCCAGGTCCCAGGCCTCCACCGAGGTGACGTAGCGGTTCTCGGCGAGGATGCCGTCGGCGCGCATGCGGGCCTCGTAGCGGGTGATGCGGCCGATCAGGCGTTGTACGCCCTCGATGCGGGCCTCGGTCTCCGACGCCGGGCGGGGGTCTGTTTTTGTGACGCCGTCTTCGGTGATCACCGTGGAGCCCTCCGAGTTGGCCCGGATGACGGTGGCCACGGCCTGGCGCCAGTAGCCGGTGTCCACGTGGCCGCCGAAGTCGCGGGCGATCGTGCGGCGCAGGCTCAGCGCGAACTCCCATACGGAGCTGGACGCTTCGCAGGCGAGCAGGTTGCGCAGGTGGTGCTGCCACTCGGCGCGGGTGGTGATGCCCCACCACTCGCGCAGTCGCCGGCGCTCACCGTCGTAGCCGCTGCCGTGCCAGGCCAGCGCGTTCCAGAGGGAGCCGTTGCTGACGCAGAGGAGGGCTCCGCAGGCCAGGCCGTGGGCCACGGGGCCGTGGAGGACGCCGCCGACGTGGAGCGCGCGCAGGCGCATGGAGGTGTCGGGGGTGCCGGTTCGCTCCGCCGCGCGTGACCAGTCCGTCGTGCCCGGGGGACCGTAGGGGAGGGCCAGTTCGCACGGGGAGCCGGGGTTGACGAGGAGGGTGGGTGGGCACTGCGGGTTCCAGGCGTCCGCCACCCGGTGCAGCCAGGCGCGGGAGTACACCAGGTCGGGGCGTGGCGCGGGCAGCATGCCGTCCGTGAAGAGCTCCCAGCGTTCGGCGCCGGTGCGGGGGTCGCGGGTGAACGTGCGGTGCGTACGGTCCGGTCGGGCGTCGTAGGCCTCGCGTGACATCACGTAGTAGAGGCGGACCCGGGCCAGTACGTCGTAGTACGCGGGCCAGTCGCCGCGTGCCCTCGCCTCGGCCAGTGCGCGTTCCGTCTCGGTCGGCGGGGTCCAGGCGGGAGGTGGGGGAGGCCCGAAACCGGCGGGGGACGGTCCGAACGACATAGGGCTCGCTGTCCTTCCAGGGGCCAACGACTGTTGATCCCGGCACATTGCCATACGCGCCTGGGACACCCCTGTGCGGCCCCCGTGCCTTGTTCCCTCAACTCCCGGGTTCCCTCGACTCCCGGTCCGCCGCGTCGCGTTCCCGCACATGCCGAGGCCCCCGGCCGCAACCGCGGCCGGGGGCCTCACACACGGCACTACAAGCGCGGCGGACGTCAGACGTTGACGCCGAAGTCCTGCGCGATGCCGACCAGGCCGGAGGCGTAACCCTGGCCCACCGCGCGGAACTTCCACTCCGCTCCGTTGCGGTACAGCTCGCCGAAGACCATCGCCGTCTCCGTCGCCGCGTCCTCGGAGAGGTCGTAGCGGGCGATCTCGGCGCCGCCGGCCTGGTTCACGATGCGGATGTACGCGTTGCGGACCTGGCCGAAGTTCTGCGAGCGGGTCTCCGCGTCGTAGATCGAGACCGGGAAGACGATCTTCTCGACGTCCGCCGGGAGGCCGGCCAGGTTGACGTTGATCGCCTCGTCGTCGCCCGCGCCCTCGCCCGTGCGGTTGTCGCCGGTGTGGACGATCGTCTGGTCCGGGGTCGACTTGTTGTTGAAGAAGATGAAGTGACCGTCCGAGTAGACCTTGCCCTCGGGGTTGACCGCGATCGCCGAGGCGTCGAGGTCGAAGTCCGTGCCGGTGGTGGTGCGGACGTCCCAGCCGAGGCCTACGGTGACGGCGGTCAGGCCCGGGGCCTCCTTGGTGAGCGAGACGTTGCCACCCTTGGACAGGCTTACAGCCATTGTTGGGAGTCCTTCCCTCGTTGCGGTGCGGGCTTCGTACTGAGGACGAAGCTACCGGTACCTGTATGAACGCCAAGAGGGGTACCGAAGGTTCCAGGTGACTTTACTTTCTTTACCCGGAACCTCCGGAGTAAATGGCGTGACGTGGACCGGACAGACACGCGACCATGGGGACATGTCCGGTCCCTATCCCGTCCGCGGCTCCGTCTCCCTGCCCGAGGCCGAGCTCATGTGGCGTTTCTCGCGGTCGTCAGGGCCGGGTGGGCAGCACGTCAACACCAGCGACTCCCAGGTGGAGCTGCGGTTCGACCTGGCCAAGACCGAGGCCCTGCCCCCGGTGTGGAAGCAGCGCGCGCTGGAACGGCTCGCGTCGCGGCTCGTCGACGGCGTCGTCACCGTACGGTCCTCCGAGCACCGGTCCCAGTGGCGCAACCGCGAGACCGCCGCCGTACGCCTCGCGGCGCTGCTCGCGGAGGCCACCGCGCCGCCGCCGAAGCCGCGCCGGGCCACCCGTATTCCGCGCGGTATCAATGAACGCCGGCTGCGGGAGAAGAAGCAGCGGTCCGACACCAAGCGGGGGCGGAACGGGCGGGACTGGGGGTAGTTCCGGCACCGGTTGTCACGTCCTCGTCCCGTGCTTCGTCGTACCAGTGACGACGGATCGCGACGAGGAGCGTTTACCCATGGGCGACTTCGAATTCCCCCAACAACAAATGGACAGTGAATTCCTCGCCGCCCGTTTCGAATCCCACCGCCCGCATCTCCGCGCCGTCGCCTACCGCATGCTGGGTTCCTCCGCCGAGGCCGACGACGCCGTGCAGGAGGCCTGGTTCCGGCTGAGCCGTACGGACAGCGGGCGGGTGGAGAACCTGGGCGGCTGGCTCACCACGGTCGTCGGCCGGGTCTGCCTCGACATGCTCCGCTCCCGCAAGTCCCGCGCGGAGGAGCCCCTCGAAGCCGTCACGCCCGCCCCGGCGCCCGGCCCCGATCCCGAACAGGACGCCCTCCTGGCCGACTCGGTCGGCGTCGCGCTGCTCGTCGTCCTGGAGACGCTGACCCCCGCCGAGCGCCTCGCCTTCGTGCTGCACGACCTGTTCGCCGTCCCCTTCGAGGAGATCGCGTCCATCGTCGGCCGTACGCCCACGGCGGCACGGCAGCTGGCGAGCCGGGCCCGCCGCCGGGTGCAGGGCGCTCCCGCGCCGGACGCGGATCTCGTACGGCAACGGGTGGTCGCCGACGCCTTCCTCGCCGCCGTGCGCGAGGGCGACTTCGACGCGCTGGTGAAGGTGCTCGACCCGGACGTCGTCGCCCGCTCCGAGGGCGGGGTGACCACGGGTGCCGCCTCCGTGGCCTCCGGCGCGACCAGTTTCGCCCACTTCGCCGCCTTCGCACGGCACGCCCTGGTGAACGGCGCCACCGCCATCGCCCTGATCGTCGACGGCCGCCCCGAACGCACCCTGACCTTCACCTTCGTCCGCGACCGCATCGCCGCGATCGACATAGTGACGGCCCCGGAGAGGGTGGCCCTGCTGGACGTGGTCCTCGCGGACGGCTGACACACGTCAACTGTGCTGACCAGCTGCCCCGGAGACGGGACGGAGACCCGCCCTTGTGCTCCAACCCGGCGTGGCCTGCGTGACGCCGACTGCCGTCATCTGTCCTGGAGTTGTCCGGGAGGTGAACCGGCGTACGCCAACTGCTGGTGGCTGTCGCGGAGTTGGTTCGTCGGGTCGCCTGTGGTGTTCCTCGCAGGAGGCGGCCCGCGCACCCCGACTGCCGTCATCAGCCCCGGAGTTGTCCGCGAGGTGGCCCGCGCACGCCAACTGCCGACAACCGACCCGAAGATGGGCCGGCAGTCCACTCACCGGACTCCTTCTCCTGGCATGACCAATCTCACCCCAACCGCCGTCACCAGCCCCGGAAAAGCGTCCCCCGACCCCCGCCCGCTACCCCAACTGCCGGTACCTCCCCCGGAAATACGACAGCGGACCCCCCTCGGCGCTCCCCACTTCCGCCGTCAGCACCCGCCCGATGACCAGCGTGTGGTCCCCGGCCGGAACCCGCTGTTCCGTGCGGCACTCCAGCGTCGCCAGAGCCCCCCGCACCAACGGGGCCCCGGAGGCCTCCCCGTGGACGTAGGGAATGTCGTCGAACAGCAGACGGTCGCTGATGCGGCCCTTCATCGCGAAGCGGCCCGCGATGTGGCGCTGGCTCTCGGAGAGGACGGAGACGGCCCACAGGGGCTGTTCGTCGAGGAGGTCGTCCATGCGGGAGCCGTTGCGGAGGCTGACCAGGACCAGGGGCGGGTCCAGGGAGACCGACATGAAGGCGGTGGCTGTCATGCCCACGTCCTCGCCGACCGGGGCCTGGGGGTCGTCCGGGTCGTAGGGCTCCTCGTGCGCGGTCACCAGGACCACGCCCGCGGCCAGCCGCGAGAGGGCGGCGCGGAACTCGTCGTTGCTCACCCCCACAGCATGCCCGGAGGGAACGGTCCTGGTGATCGACGAGGTGTTCAGCACGCCCGAAACGCTAGCCTCGTACATCCGCGCACCACATCGGACCTGCGGCCCACTCGGGTCCTAGGACCAATGGCCCACGCGGCGGAACATCGTCGTGCATCATGTCCACACACCCGCACAGTTTGCGTTCAGTTAACGCACAGGGAAAATGCAGAAACTCCACTCAATTGTTCATCTTCTGCTGTGACTTGAGTCACAAGGGGTAGTAATTGTTGACCCTGTGTACCGAGTGGGCAGCGCGCTGTGATTCAGTGGCGGGGAAGATGACCCTTGATTCACTGCGAGGTCTCGGGGGGAGGGCGAGTATGGAGACCGAGTCGGAACCCTACGTCCGTCTTGCGACCCTGCGGCAACTGCACACGGTCATGGCGGACATGAACACCGCCCGCAGCCTGGCGGACACCCTGCAGACCGTCGCCGACGGCGTCGTCAACGGTCTCGGGTACGAGCTGGCATGCGTCAACCTCGTACGCCCCGACGGCGACCTCGTGGTCGCCGCCTTCGCGGGCAACTCCGCGGCCGAGTCGCTCATCACCGGCCGCGTCGGCTCGCGCAGCTCCTGGGAGCGCCGGCTCGGCATGGGCGAGGCCTGGGGCGACCTGCGGTTCATCCCGCACACCGAGGGCTGGGTCCTCGACGAGGACGACGTACCGCAGTGGTACACCGACGGCCCCGCACCCCGCTTCGAGGACGAGTGGCACCCGTCCGACCGGCTCTTCGCGCCCATGTACACCCCCGGCGTCGCCGGCGGCTCGTGCGGCGAGCTGATCGGCGTCCTGTCCGTGGACCGCCCGCGCAACGGCCGGCGGCCGGGCGCGTGGGGGCGCGAGGCGCTCCAGATGTACGCGTTCCAGGCGGCCATAGCGATCAGCAACGCCCGGCTGCGCGCCAACATGCAGCGCGCCCTGGTCCGCCTCGAACGCGAGCAACAGGCCCTGCGGGCAAGCGAGGAGAGCTTCCGGCAGGCCTTCGAGTACGCCCCCTCCGGCATGGCGATAGCCGAGATGGGCGGCGACCAGCACGGCCGGATACTGCGCAGCAACGACGCCCTGTGCCGCCTCCTCGGCCGCCCGGCCTCCGCGATGCGCCGCTACTCCTTCTCGGACCTCGTCCACCCCGAGGACATAGGCACCCTGCTGAGAACATCGGCGGAGGGCGGACGCGCGGAGCTCCGCCTGGGCCGCCGGGACGGCACGTACGTCTGGGTCTCGCTCCGCAACTCCGTCGTCGCCGACGCCGCCGACGGACCGCGCTTCCTCCTCTCCCACGTCGAGGACATAGAGGACCGCAAGCGCCGCGAGCTGCAGCTCGCCCACCGCGCCGCGCACGACGCGCTGACCGGCCTGCCGAACTCGGCGGAGCTGCGCACCCGCCTCTCAGCCCGCCTCTGCCAGCGCCCGCAGTCCGCGTTCCCCGGCGAGATCGAGTCCATCGACGCCGCGTACGGACACGCGGCCTACGACGCGAACGGCCACGGCTTCGACTTCCGCCCCGGCGCCGACCTCCTCGACGCCTACGACCACCACGTCCACACCATCGCCCCCGAGGGCGAGCGGGACGACGGCACCAAGGGGCTCGCGGTGCTCTTCTGCGACCTCGACGGCTTCAAGTCGATCAACGACCGGTTCGGGCACAACGCGGGGGACGCGGTGCTCATCGAGGTCGCGCGGCGGCTCGGCCGGGCGGTGCGCGACGGCGACACGGTGGCCCGGCTCGGCGGCGACGAGTTCGTCGTCCTGGCCGACGGGCTCGGCAAGGCCGACGCCGCCGACCTCGCCGTACGCCTGCGGAACGAGATCATCCAGCCCATCCGGGTCGACGGCCGGGCCATGCGGGTCGGGGCCAGTTTCGGTATCGGGTGGGCCCACTGCGGCATGACGGCGGACGAGGTCCTGAAGTCCGCTGACGAACGGATGTACATCGAGAAACGATCTCGTCCCAAACAGCACAGACGCGCTGGATGATCTCCAGGTCAGTGGTCTGATGCGGCCTGAGTCACCCGTTTGGACGACGCGGAGCGGGTAGGCTCGCAGTTCTCCAGACGTAAATCCAGACGTGTCTGAAGCTGACGTATCTGAACCCGCACCTGTTGAGGAGTACCTAGGGATGACGCCCGGCAACAACGGCGCGAGCACGCCCGAGGACGACGACCCGTTCGGCTACCTGTACGAGGACGGCCAGGCCGCCGGCGCCCAGCCGCCCTCCGGCGGTGGCTACGGCTACCCGGGTTCGGTCAACCGAGTGCGCCCGGTGGGCGAGCGCCAGTACGGCGGCCAGCAGGCCGCCGCGGCCCCCACCGCGTACCAGCAGCCCTACGGCCAGACCGTCCCGCAGCAGCAGCCCTACGGCGCCCAGCCGAACGCGCACTACCAGGCCCCGGAGACCTTCCCCGGCGGCCCCCCGGCAGGCCAGCAGCCCCCGTCGTACAACAACGGCGGCGGCAACGGCCGGGGCCGCGGCCCCAACACCAAGGGCCTGCTGATCGGCGCGATCGCGGTCGTCGCCGCGGTCGTCATCGGCATCAGCGTGGCGATGATGAACGGCAACGACGACAACAAGACGAACGACCAGGCGGGTTCGACGCCGTCGGCTTCGTCGAGCGCTTCGTCGAGTCCGTCGCCGAGCAGCAGCGCGTCGAGCGGGCTGGACACCCAGACCATCGACGCCAAGGCACTGAACCTCCAGGGCGGGGCCACCCTGGCGTCGGACGTCAAGGGCGCAGACGCCGCCGGCGGTGTCTATGTGACGGGTCTGAACACCGTCGGCGCCTCGGTCAGCTGGCAGGTGAACGGCATCCCCTCGGACGGCACCTACACAGTGTTCGCGCACTACAGCTCGACCAGCGACGACCAGCAGATGACGCTGAGCATCAACGGCAAGAAGTTCGGCAGCCCGTTCAGCCTGAAGAACTACGCGAAGGCCGCCGACGGCGACTTCGCGAAGGGCTGGACGACGAGCTTCGCGTGGCCCACCCTCACCAAGGGCAGCAACACGCTCACCCTGTCCTGCGAGAACGGCGACAGCTGCAACGTCCTCCTGGACCAGCTGTGGGTGAAGCAGGGCCAGGTCAAGAAGTAGCCGGGGCGCGTCACGCCGCGCTGGCGTCCCCCGTCACCGCCACCCGCCCCAGCAGCTCCTCGTACGCCGCCCGGTCGAACTCGCCTGCCGCGGGCGCCAGTACGGTCGCCGCCGACAGTGCTACGGCCCGTGCCAGCCGGTCCGGCCACGGCAGCCGCTCGACCCACCCCGACAGCAGGCCCGCGACCGCCGAGTCGCCCGCGCCGGTCGGGTTGCCGTGGACGCGGGCCGGGGGTGTCGCGTGCCAGGTGCCTTCCGGGGTTGCCGCCAGCAGGCCCTTCGTGCCCAGGGAGGCGACCACCGTGCGGGCGCCCCGGCGACGTGCGTCCTGGGTGGCGCGCAACGGGTCGTGGGAGCCGGTGAGTTCGGCCAGTTCGTCGGTGTTGGGCTTGACGATGTCGGGGCGGGCGGCGACTCCTCGGCGCAGGGGTTCGCCGCTGGTGTCCAGGAGGACGGGGACGCCCGCTGTTCGTGCGGTGCGGATCAGGCCGGCGTACGCGCCCACCGGCAGCCCGGGCGGCAGGCTTCCGCACAGGGCCACCGCCGAGACCCCGCCCAGCAGGGCCTCGTACGCGTCCTGGAAGGCCGTCCACTCCGCCGATGTGACCGTCGGGCCGGGCTCGTTGAGTTGAGTCGTGTCACCTGTCAGCTCGTCGACCACCGCTATCGTGCGGCGGGTCGCGCCGGAGACCGGGACGAGTGCGTCCAACACGCCTGGGGTGCCCGCGAGTTGGTCCTGGACGATGCGTCCGGTTGCGCCGCCCGTGAAGCCGGTGACCGTCACCTCGTGGCCCAGGGCGGCCAGCACCCGGGCCACGTTCAGGCCTTTGCCGCCGGGGCGTTCCGTCACCTCGGACACGCGGTGCGAAGCGTGCGGTCGCAACTCCCGTATCCGGTAAGTGATATCGAGAGCGGTGTTCAGCGTCACCGTGAGGATCACCGGGCCGACCTCCCCCGAAGTATGTGTATCCGCCGTCCAGTTCGGCCCCGATCATGCCAAAGAGGCGGCGGTCCTCCCAGTCTCCCGGGACGACCGCCGCCTCAACAGCGGTACATTTCACCCCAGTTGGGGATCGACCACCCATTCACCGCGCCGCATCACGCCCTTGAGGTCGAACGCGGAGTCCAGCAGCACGAGGTCCGCGTACTTGCCGGGCTCCAGCGAGCCGATCTCGTCGTAACTACCCAGCAGCCGGGCCGGGTTGGCCGAGATCGCGGCGACCACGTCCTCGACCGGCAGCCGGTCGACCGTCACCGCGCGCTTGAAGGCCCGGTCCAGGGTGAGGGTCGAGCCCGCGATCGAACCGCCCTCCACCAGCCGCGCCACACCCTCACTGACCTCGACCTCCAGCGGGCCGAGCATGTAACGCCCGTCACCGAAGCCCGCCGCGTCCATTGCGTCCGTGATGAACGCGACCCGCTCCGCACCGGCATGGTGGAACGCCAACTCCAGTGCCGCCGGGTGCAGATGCGTACCGTCGTTGATCAACTCGACCGTGATCCGCTCGTCTTCGAGCAGTGCCGCGATCGGACCGGGGTCGCGGTGACCGAGCGGCGGCATCGCGTTGAACAGGTGCGTGGCGACCGTCGCGCCCGCGTCGATCGCCTCCACCGTCTGCTCGTACGTCGCGTCCGTGTGCCCGATCGCCGCGATCACGCCGTGTTCGGCGAGCAGGCGTACGGAGTCGAGGCCGCCGGGGAGTTCGGTCGCGAGGGTGACCATCTTCGCCGTGCCGCGGGCCGCGTCGACCAGCTTGCGGACGTCCGCGGGGTCGGGGTCGCGGAGCAGCTCCTCGGAGTGGGCGCCCTTGCGGCACGGGGAGATGAACGGGCCCTCGAAGTGGATTCCGGCGAGGTCGCCCTGCTCGGCCAGTTCGGAGAGGAGGCCGGCGCGCTGGGCGAGGAAGTCCATGTCGCCGGTGACGGTCGAGGCGACGACGGTTGTGGTGCCGTGGAGGCGGTGGGTGTGGATGCCGTTGAGGACGTCCTCGGGGGTGCCGGAGGTGAACGAGGCTCCGCCGCCGCCGTGGTTGTGGATGTCTACGAATCCCGGTACCAGCCAGTGGCCGGTGAGGTCGATCACCTCGGCGCCGACAGGGGCTGAACCGGCGATTCGGGTGCCGTCGATGATTACTCGGCCGTCTTTGACCGTTCCGGTGGGCAGGACCACTGTGGCGCCGGACAGGATGAGGGGCCTTGTACCGGTTGCGGGCTGCGGGCTGTGTGTGGCTGGTCGCGCAGTTCCTCGCGCCCCTGGGGGGGTTGCCATCAGCGTGCTACCTCCGTGCGGTCGGTGTGGTTGAGGAGATCCCAGGCCAGGAGGCCTGCACCTAGACATCCGGCTGTGTCCCCCAGGGCCGCGGGGACGATCGTCGGCAGCTTCTGGAAGGTGATCCGGGTCCGGACCGCCTTCCGCAGTGGTGTGAACAACGTTTCCCCCGCTTCTGCCAGGCCGCCACCGATGATGATCGTGCGGGGGTCCAGGAGGGTGAGGGCGGTGACGAGGCCGTCGGCGAGGGCGTCGACGGCTTCCTGCCAGACCTTTTCGGCGCGGGGGTCTCCGGAGGCGACCGCCTTCGCGCAGTCCGCCGCGTCCGCCCCGGGGGTGCCGGAGGCGGCCGCCCAGGCCTCGGTGACCGCCGCGGCGGACGCGTACCGCTCCAGGCAGCCGCTCTGGCCGCAGGGGCAGGGGGTGCCGCCCGGCCGTACGACGATGTGGCCGATCTCGCCCGCGAAGCCGTGCGCGCCCGCCTCCACGCGGCCGTCGATGCCGATCGCGCCCGCTATACCGGTGCCGAGCGGGACGAACAGGAAGCGGTCGGCGCCCTTGCCCGCGCCGATGCGGCCCTCGGCGAGGCCGCCGGTGCGGACGTCGTGGCCGAGGGCGACCGGGACACCCAGCTCTCCGGCCAGCAGGTCGCGCAGGGGTACGTCGCGCCAGCCGAGGTTGGCCGAGTAGGCGGCGATGCCGCGCTCGGCGTCGACGATGCCGGGGACGGCGACGCCGGCGGCGGACGCGGGCTCGCCGTACTGCTCCTCGCCGTACGCGCGCAGCTCGGCGGCGAAGCCGAGGATGTGCTCGACGACCGCGTCCGGGCCGCGCTCGCGGCCGGTCGCCCGGCGGGCCCGGTGCAGCAGCTCGCCCTCCGCCCCTACCAGGGCGGCCTTCATCCCGGTGCCGCCCACGTCGAGGGCGATGACATGTCTCACGCGGGACAGTGTGGCCCGTACACCCGCGAGAGGTCTAGTCCACTCACGTGGTGTAGACCTTATGGGTTCGCGGAGCGAACGTCACGACAGCAAAGGTTGGGGATTCAGCGGTGCAGCGGCGTAGGACAGGAATGATCGCGGTGGTGTCCGCACTGGGCATGACGGCGGTCCTCGGTGGCTGTGGCCTCGGCGGGGACTCGGGTGATGTCACCCTGAGACTCGTCGCCGCGGACTACGGCGACTCCGCGTCCAACAGTTCGCAGAAATACTGGGACAAGCTCGTCAAGGCGTACGAGGCGAAGCATGCGAACGTGAAGGTCGAGGTCAGCGTCTACTCCTGGAACGACGTCGACCGCAAGGTCAAGGAGATGGTCGCGGCCGGCGAGGCGCCCGACATGGCGCAGATCGGCGCGTACGCGGACTACGCCGACGCGGGCAAGCTGTACTCCACGGCCGACCTGCTCTCCATCCCCGTAGAGGCCGATTTCCTGGAGCCGCTGCTGGACGCGGGGCAGGTGAACCACATCCAGTACGGCATGCCGTTCGCCGCGTCCACGCGCGTCCTCTTCTACAACAAGACCCTCTTCACCGAGGCCGGGCTGACCCCGCCGAAGGACTGGAGCGAGCTGGCCGCCGACGCGGAGGCGTTGAAGGAGAAGGGCGTGAAGTACCCGTTCGCGCTGCCGCTCGGGTCCGAGGAGGCGCAGGCCGAGACGATGCAGTGGCTGCTCGGCGGGGGCGGTGGCTACACCGACGACATCGGCACGTACACCCTCGACTCCACGGCGAACATCTCCACCTTCACCTGGCTGCGCGACAACCTTGTCGCCAAGGGCCTGACCGGTCCCGTCGCGCCCGCCAAGCTCAACCGCGCGGACGCGTTCGCCGCCTTCGCCAACGGTGACGTCGGCATGCTGAACGGGCACCCGACCCTCATGCAGCAGGCCGCCAAGAAGGGCGTCAAGTTCGGCACGGTCGCGATGCCCGGCCGTACCGGCAAGGCCAAGACCACGATGGGCGTCGCCGACTGGATGGCCGCGTTCAAGCAGAACGGCCACCGCGAGCAGATCGGCGACTTCCTCGACTTCGTCTACAGCGAGAAGAACGTCCTCGCCTTCTCCCGCGAGTACGACCTCCTGCCCGTGACCAACTCCGCGTCCGAGGCGATGCGGGAGTCCCAGCAGGACAAGGACCTGCGGCCCTTCCTTGAGGAACTCCCGCTGTCCACGCTCTACCCGGTCGGCAACACCTCCTGGGCCACGGTCAGCGCCGACATCAAGAAGCGGATAGGGCAGGCGGTGGCCGCGAACGGCAGCCCGGGGGCGGTGCTGGGGCAGTTGCAGGCGGCGGCGTCGCTGGCGGAGAGCGGAAAGTAGGAGCCGAGCGGCGTCCGGGGCCGTTGTCAGTGGCGGGGTCTACGGTGCAGGCATGGACAAGGACCGGCCCTCGCGGCTTCCCGCCCTCGACCGGAGGGAACAGGACATCCTCGCGCTGGAACGCCGCGGCTTCCCGGGCCCCGGCGTGAAGGAGCGCGCGATACGCGAGGAGCTGGGCCTGGCCCCCGTGCGCTACTACCAGCTGCTCAACGCCCTGCTGGACGACGAGCGGGCCCTGGCCCACGACCCGGTGACGGTGAACAGGCTGAGACGGGTCCGTGAAACGAGGCGTACGGAGAGGTAGCAGCAGGTGTGGGTCCCGGCCCCGCCCGGATAGGGTCGTCGACATGGGCAGCCCTCAGGACTCCACCGATCCCCTGCACGCACTGCCGACCCCCGTCACCCGCGTCGGCCGCGACGCGCTGGAGGCCATCCTCGCCAAACCGGCCTCCGCGGTGATCGGCCTCGACTTCGACGGCACACTCGCCCCGATCGTCCCGGACCCCGAGCAGGCCCGGGCCCACCCGGGCGCGGTGCCGGCGCTCGCCGCACTCGCCCCGAAGGTCGCGTCCGTCGCCGTGATCACCGGCCGCCCGGCCGGCGTGGCGGTCCGCAACGGCGGCTTCGCGGGCGTCCCGGGCCTGGAGCACCTGGTCGTGCTGGGCCACTACGGCACGGAACGCTGGGACGCGGTGAGCAGTACGGTCAGCGCCCCCGCCCCGCACCCCGGCGTCGCGGCGGTCCGCGCCGAACTCCCGGGTTTCCTGGACGGGATCGGCGCCTGGCAGGGCACCTGGATCGAGGAGAAGGGCCGAGCCGTCGCGGTCCACACCCGCCGGGCCGCCGACCCCCAGGCAGCCTTCGAAGCCCTCCGCGCCCCCCTCACCGACCTCGCCACCCGCCACGGCCTGATCGTCGAACCGGGCCGTATGGTCCTGGAGTTGAGGCCACCCGGCATGGACAAGGGCGTAGCGCTCACCGAGTACCTCCGCGAGACCGGCGCCGAGTCGGTCCTCTACGCCGGCGACGACCTGGGCGACCTCCCCGCGTTCGCGGCGGTGGAGAAACTCCGCTCGGACGGCATCCCGGGGCTGCTGGTGTGCAGCGGCAGCGACGAGGTCACGGAGTTGCGGGAACGGGCGGACCTGGTGGTGGACGGCGCGGCAGGAGTCGTAGAACTGCTGTCGGCGCTCGCGGCCCACCTGGGGTGACTCGCGGCTGGGGTTATTTCTAACCGGCGATGGAGATCGCAGTGGTTAGAAATGACCCCAGCTTCCAGCGACCCCCTCAACTCACCTGGTCCCGCAGCGCGTTCAGCTGTTCCAGGAACCACTGGGCCGGGGGCAGGGCCGTAGCCGCCGCCGTCAGTCTCTTTGTCCGCTCGGCCCGTTCGGCGGCCGGCATGGTCAGCGCCTCGTGCAGGGCTGCGGCCGTGCCGATCACGTCGTACGGGTTGACCGGGATCGCGTCCTCGCCCAACTCCTCGTACGCGCCCGCCTCCCGGGACAGGACCAGCGCGCAGCCCTCGTCGGAGACGACCGGGACCTCCTTGGCGACGAGGTTCATGCCGTCGCGGATCGGGTTGACGAGCGCCACGTCGGCGAGGCGGTACGCGGCCAGCGAGCGCGCGAAGTCGTCCTTGACGTGCAGCACGACCGGGGTCCAACCGGGTGTCCCGTACCGGGAGTTGATCTCGTCCGCCACCCTCTGCACCTCGGCCGTGTAGTCGCGGTAGACGGCGAGGTCCTGCCGGGAGGGGTAGGCGAAGGCCACGTGGACGACCTTCTCCAGCAACTCCGGGTGGTCGTCGAGGAGTTGGCGGTACGCCAGCAGTCCGCGCACGATGTTCTTGGAGAGTTCGGTGCGGTCGACGCGGACGATGGTCCTGCGGTTCGCGCCGATCTCCTCGCGCAGCGCGACGATGCGATCCTCCACGTCCGGCTCGTGCGAGCGGGCGCGCAGGAACTCGGCGTCGGCGCCGAGGCCGTGCACGCCGATCCGGGTGTCACCCAGGCCGCCGGTGAACTCCGTACCGCAGGCCGTGAACGCGTCCGCCCAGCGGTGCGTGAGGAAGCCGAGGCGGTCCGCGCCGAGCATGCCTGTGAGCAGTTGTTCGCGGATGTCGTCCGGCAGCATGCGGAAGTAGTCCACCGGCGCCCACGGCGTGTGCGAGAAGTGGCCGATGCGCAGGTCCGGCCGCAACTCCCGCAGCATCCCCGGCACCAGGCACAGGTGGTAGTCCTGCACGATCGCGACGGCACCCTCCGCCGCCTCCTCCGCCAGCGCCTGGGCGAACGCCCGGTTGTACGCCTCGTACGACGCCCACTGGCGCCGGAACTCCGCGTCGAAGACCGGCTCCAGCGGGGTCTGGTACAGCATGTGGTGGACGAACCACAGCACGGAGTTGGCGATGCCGTTGTACGCGTCGGCGTGCACGTCCGCCGGGATGTCCAGCATCCGCACGCCGTCCTCGCCGACCCCGCGCCGTACGGCCTCGCGGTCGCCGTCGGACAGCGCCGAGCACACCCACAGCGCACCCGCGTCCGGGCCGATCGCCGACAGCCCGGACACCAGCCCGCCGCCACCGCGCTTGGCGCGCAGCGAACCGTCGTCGCCCACCTCGTACGAGACCGGGCCGCGATTGGACGCGACGAGCACCTGAGCGGCACCGGACGCGGGGGAGGGGGACGACGTAGAAGCCATACGGCACAACCTAGCCCGGGCCGGAAACGCTCAAACGTACGGACGGCCGTCGGCGGACCGTAAGAGTCCGTATACGACCGTCCGTGAGCGTCTGTAACCGTGCGGTTATGCGACCTTGCGTGACTGGTACTCGGTGATGTCGGCCATCGGCGGGCGTTCCTCCGTGTCCACGGAGTACGTGCGCGGCTCGAAGCCGTCCGGACCCCGTTCGAACTGGGTCAGGGACGGCCGGATGAGGTGACCGCGGGCCAGCCGCAGCTGAGCCGTGCGGTAGATCTGCGCGGCCATCCGGCCCAGCGCCTGCCCGTCCTGGTGACGGTGCTTGCGCACCCCGACATCGACCTGGGCGAGGGCGTCGAGGCCCACCAGGTGCAGCGCGTCCACCAGCATGCCCAGCTCGACGCCGTACCCGACCGGGAACGGCAGCTGCTCCAGCAGCGAGCGGCGGGCCGCGTACTCGCCGCCGAGCGGCTGCACGAAACCGGCCAGCTGCGGCCAGTGCATGTTCAGCAGCGGGCGGGCCATCAGCTCGGTGACGCGTCCGCCCTGGCCGGCTGCGCCGCCGAGCGGGCGGTCGTACATCGCCTTGACGAGATCGACCCCGGGGTCGGTGAGCAGCGGGCCCACGATCCCGGTGACGAAGTCCGAGGAGAACTCCTTCAGGTCCGCGTCGACGAACGCGACGATGTCGCCGCTCGTCACCAGCAGCGAGCGCCACAGCACCTCGCCCTTGCCGGGCACGGCGGGTATGCGGGGCAGGATGTCGTCACGGTGCACGACCCGGGCGCCCGCCGCGGCGGCCACCTCGGAGGTGCGGTCGGTGGACCCGGAGTCGACGACGACGATCTCGTCGACGAGCGGGACCTGCTGCATGAGGTCGTGACGGATGATCGCGACGATCTCGCCGACCGTCGCTTCCTCGTTCAGCGCGGGCAGCACGACGGACACCGACTGGCCCGTGCGGTGCTTCGCGGCCAGAATCTTGTGGAGCGGCCGGTCGGTCATGGACCAGGAGCGGGTGCTCAGCCAGTGCTCGACTTCCTTCAGCACGTTGCGCGGCTCCTCTGCGTTCTCTCGGCGAGAGGTGATCACACAGAGTGTGTGATCCGTCTCGCGGTTCGGACGGCTCACTCAACTGTCCTGGCCTTCGGTTACAGTCTTGAACAACGCTGATGACCATCGCATGTCGGGGGCCGTCAACGCTCACGCAAGTGACACAACCGCATACACAACTGAACACCGCTCATCCAGAGGGGCAGAGGGATACGGCCCGTTGAAGCCCCGGCAACCCTCCAGCCGGTCTTGTCACGTAGATGTGGCGAGGCTCCCGGCTCGGGAAGGTGCCAAATCCGTCTCATGGCGAAATGCGTCGTGAGGAAGATGAGGAAAGGGCCTCGCCTCCATGGCTGCGCAGACTGTTGCAAGCACCACGAACTCCGTAGACGCCGTCGATCTCGGCCCCGCCGCCGCGCTGTCCTGCCGCGAGTGCGGCCACCGCGTCCCGCTCGGTCCGGTCTTCGCCTGCGAGGAGTGTTTCGGCCCGCTGGAGATCGCCTACGACTTCTCGGCCTACGACACCGAAGAGCTCCGCAAGCGCATCGAAGCGGGCCCCGCGAACATCTGGCGGTACGCGCCCCTGCTGCCCGTCCCCGCCGACGTGGCCGACAAGCCGAACATCAACCCCGGCTGGACCAAGCTCGTCCAGGCCGACAACCTCGCCCGCGAACTGGGCGTCGACGCGGGCAAGTTGTTCGTCAAGGACGACTCCGGCAACCCGACGCACTCCTTCAAGGACCGGGTCGTGGCGCAGGCCATCGAAGCGGCCCGCGCCTTCAACTTCACCACCCTCTCCTGCTCCTCCACCGGCAACCTCGCCGGCGCCGTCGGTGCCGCCGCCGCCCGGGCCGGCTTCCGCTCCTGCGTGTTCATCCCGCACGACCTGGAGCAGGGCAAGGTCGTCATGGCCGCGATCTACGGCGGCGAACTCGTCGGCATCGAGGGCAACTACGACGACGTGAACCGCTTCTGCTCCGAGCTGATCGGTGACCCGGCGGGCGAGGGCTGGGGGTTCGTCAACGTCAACCTCCGGCCGTACTACGCGGAGGGCTCCAAGACCCTCGCCTACGAGATCTGCGAGCAGCTGGGGTGGAAGCTTCCGGACCAGCTCGTGGTTCCCATCGCCTCCGGGTCGCAGCTCACGAAGATCGACAAGGGGCTCCAGGAGCTGATCAAGCTCGG
Source organism: Streptomyces sp. NPDC048504 (assembly GCF_043200035.1). Taxonomy (NCBI): domain Bacteria; kingdom Bacillati; phylum Actinomycetota; class Actinomycetes; order Kitasatosporales; family Streptomycetaceae; genus Streptomyces; species Streptomyces sp. NPDC048504. The sequence continues at coordinate 486,195 of NZ_JBICXA010000002.1, read as the reverse complement.
GCTGGTCGAGGACAAGCCGTACAAGATCTTCGGGGCGCAGGCGGAAGGGTGTTCGCCGGTTTCCGTCGCCTACAAGGCGGGGCATGACGTCGTACGGCCGCAGAAGCCGAACACGATCGCCAAGTCGCTGGCTATTGGGAACCCGGCGGATGGTCCTTACGTGCTGGACATCGCTCGGCGGACCGGGGGGGCGGTGGAGGACGTCAATGACGAGCAGGTTGTCGACGCGATCAAGTTGCTTGCGCGGACCGAGGGGATCTTTGCGGAGACCGCCGGTGGGGTGACCGTGGGTGTGGCGAAGAAGCTGATCGAGAACGGGTTGCTGGATCCGACCCTGACGACGGTGGTCCTCAACACGGGTGACGGTCTCAAGACGCTGGATGCGGTTGCCGGTACTGGGCTCACCGCGACGATCCGGCCGAGTCTTGAGTCGTTCAGGGAAGCTGGGCTTGCGTCCTAGCGTCGTTCTTCGTCTGCGGGCCCGTGGGGGCTGGTCGCGCAGTTCCCCGCGCCCCTAAAAGACAAAAGCCGTACCTGACCGGAGGTCTTGAGCATGAGCGTTTCCGTCCGTATCCCCACCATCCTGCGCACGTACACCGGCGGGCAGGCCGAAGTCACCGCCGAAGGTGCCACCCTCGCCGAGGTCATCAGTGACCTGGAGAAGAACCACGCCGGGATCTCTGCCCGCGTCCTGGACGATCAGGGGAAGCTGCGGCGGTTCGTCAACGTGTACGTGAACGACGACGACGTGCGGTTCGAGCAGGGGCTGGAGACGGCCACTCCGGACGGGGCCGGGGTGTCGATCATTCCGGCCGTCGCCGGCGGCTGATAATTACCCTCGGTAACGCCGATTACCAAGAGTTCATCGAATTGCCCCCTCCGTGAGAGAAGCGGAGGGGGCAATTCTGTAGGGTTGAGCGGGGTACAGTTGGGGAACCCGCTCCACTCCGCATGCCGGACGCATATGAGTACCCGCTCCGCGTGCGATGAGAAGTAGCCAAAGTGTGCAGACCTTTTGCGCGTTATGTTCCCTTTATCGGGCCCGACTTGCCCTGAAGTCGGACGAATTCTCCGTATATTCCCGACCGGTCCTGCCCGGAATTCTCGTCGGATTGACCTGTTGCAGACGGCAGTTGGACGGATACATTCGGCCGCGGTCGACGCGTTCCGGCGCACGCCCCCAATCCTGTGGGGGGTGAGGTCTGACCCGGATCCGCGAAGTGCGGGTCCGTGCAAGGGCCAGTAATAGGGGAGTTAGGCATGGCTCAGGGCACCGTCAAATGGTTCAACGCGGAGAAGGGGTACGGCTTCATCGCGGTCGACGGTGGTGCGGATGTTTTCGTCCACTACAGCGCGATTCAGATGGACGGCTACCGCACCCTGGAAGAGGGTCAGCGGGTCGATTTCGAGATCTCGCAGGGTCAGAAGGGGCCGCAGGCGGACATGGTCCGGCTCGCGACCAGCTGAAGCACGCGCCGACGAACAGCAGCGACGTTCTTCGTTCCTCACCGAAGGGCTCGTACTCCTGGGGGGTCACCTCCTGGGGTACGGGCCCTTCGGCATGCCCGGCCCGTCGGCGTGCCCGGTGTTTCCCTCGCGCGCGCCCGCGAGGATGAAGGCCCAGAACCTGGGAGCCGCTTGCACTCGACCATGCCGAGTGCTAATCATTGGCGTTAGCACTCTGAAGGTGAGAGTGATAACGAAGGACCGGGTCGGTGAGGCCCGCAGGCCAGGTGGTGCAAGGAACCACGGGGCAGGCAGGCCGTCCGTCGCGGGCGCCAGCGCGGTCCGGAGCAATCCACCCCAGTCCGGGAGGACCACTTCACATGGCCAAGATCATCGCGTTCGACGAGGAGGCACGGCGCGGTCTCGAGCGCGGGATGAACCAGCTCGCCGACGCCGTCAAGGTCACCCTTGGCCCCAAGGGCCGCAACGTCGTCCTCGAGAAGAAGTGGGGCGCCCCCACGATCACCAACGATGGTGTTTCCATCGCCAAGGAGATCGAGCTCGAGGACCCGTACGAGAAGATCGGCGCCGAGCTGGTCAAGGAAGTCGCCAAGAAGACGGACGACGTCGCCGGTGACGGTACGACCACCGCGACCGTGCTCGCCCAGGCCCTCGTCAAGGAGGGTCTGCGCAACGTAGCCGCGGGCGCCAACCCGATGGCCCTCAAGCGCGGTATCGAGAAGGCCGTCGAGGCCGTCTCCGGTGCCCTGCTGGAGCAGGCCAAGGACGTGGAGACCAAGGAGCAGATCGCTTCGACGGCCTCCATCTCCGCCGCCGACACCCAGATCGGCGAGCTCATCGCCGAGGCGATGGACAAGGTCGGCAAGGAAGGCGTCATCACCGTCGAGGAGTCCCAGACCTTCGGTCTGGAGCTGGAGCTCACCGAGGGTATGCGCTTCGACAAGGGCTACATCTCGGCGTACTTCGCCACCGACATGGAGCGTATGGAGGCCGTCCTCGACGACCCGTACATCCTGATCGCCAACTCGAAGATCGCCAACGTCAAGGACCTGCTCCCGCTCCTGGAGAAGGTCATGCAGTCGGGCAAGCCGCTGCTGATCATCGCCGAGGACGTCGAGGGCGAGGCCCTGTCCACGCTGGTCGTCAACAAGATCCGCGGCACCTTCAAGTCCGTCGCCGTCAAGGCTCCGGGCTTCGGTGACCGTCGCAAGGCCATGCTCGGCGACATCGCCATCCTCACGGGCGGCGAGGTCATCTCCGAGGAGGTCGGCCTCAAGCTGGAGAACGCGACCGTGGATCTCCTCGGCCGCGCCCGCAAGGTCGTCATCACCAAGGACGAGACGACGATCGTCGACGGCTCGGGCTCGGCGGACCAGGTTGCCGGTCGCGTCAACCAGATCCGCGCCGAGATCGAGAACAGCGACTCGGACTACGACCGCGAGAAGCTCCAGGAGCGCCTCGCCAAGCTCGCCGGCGGCGTCGCTGTCATCAAGGCGGGCGCGGCCACCGAGGTCGAGCTCAAGGAGCGCAAGCACCGCATCGAGGACGCCGTTCGCAACGCGAAGGCGGCCGTCGAGGAGGGCATCGTCGCCGGTGGTGGCGTCGCGCTCATCCAGGCGGGCCACGTCTTCGAGAAGCTTGAGCTCGAAGGTGACGAGGCCACGGGTGCCGCGATCGTGAAGCTGGCCCTTGAGGCCCCGCTGAAGCAGATCGCGGTCAACGGTGGCCTCGAAGGCGGAGTCGTCGTCGAGAAGGTCCGCAACCTGCCCATCGGTCACGGCCTCAACGCCGCGTCCGGTGAGTACGTGGACATGATCGCCGAGGGCATCATCGACCCGGCGAAGGTCACGCGCTCTGCCCTGCAGAACGCCGCGTCCATCGCCGCGCTCTTCCTCACCACCGAGGCCGTCATCGCCGACAAGCCCGAGAAGGCCGGTGCCGGCGCGGGCGCCGGTGGCGGCATGCCGGGCGGTGACATGGACTTCTGATCGACCTCTGGTTGATCAACGGTCTTACCGAGGGCGGTACTTCCTGTTCCGACAGGGGGTACCGCCCTCGGGCGTGTCCGGGATCACAGGGGGAGGGGCGGGGTGGTCGGAATGAGGGGCTTGGCCGGGAGGTTGTCGTTGACGCATGATCAATGCATACGCACATACCGTCCGGTACCTGGTGCCTGATCCCCGGTAATCCTGAGGAGCCCCCACACGTGTCTACGACCGCCCCCGCCTCCCGCGCGGCCGAAGTCCTCGCCCGTCCGATCACCCTCAACGGCCTGACCGTCCCGAACCGGATCGTGATGGCGCCGATGACCCGGCAGTTCTCGCCGGGCGGCATCCCCGGTGAGGACGTGGTGTCGTACTACGCGCGCCGGGCCGCCGCAGGTGTCGGTCTCATCGTCACCGAGGGCACCTACGTCGGTCACGACTCGGCCGGCCAGAGCGACGACGTCCCGCGTTTCCACGGCGCGGAGCAGCTCGCGGGCTGGGCGAAGGTCGCCGAGGGCGTGCACGCGGCGGGCGGCACGATCGTGCCGCAGCTGTGGCACATCGGCATGGTCCGCGAGCAGGGCCAGCCGCCGTACGCGGACGCGCCCGCCGTCGGCCCGTCCGGGCTGCGGATCGGCAGCGACGAGGTCACCGGTACGGCGATGACGCAGCGGGACCTGGACGACGTCATCGGCGCGTTCGCCGAGGCGGCGGCCGCGGCGGAGCGGACCGGGTTCGACGGGGTCGAGCTGCACGGGGCGCACGGGTATCTCCTCGACCAGTTCCTGTGGGCGGGCACGAACCGTCGTACGGACGCCTACGGTGGTGACGCGGTCGCCCGTACGAAGTTCGCGGCGGAGATCGTGGCGGCGGTCCGGGAGACCGTGTCCCCGGAGTTCCCGATCATCTTCCGTTACTCGCAGTGGAAGCAGGACGTCTACCGGGCCCGTCTGGCGGAGACGCCGGAGGAGCTGGACGCGATCCTGACTCCGCTCGCGGCGGCCGGTGTGGATGTCTTCCACGCGTCCACCCGTCGGTACTGGCTCCCTGAGTTCGAGGAGACCGGTTCCGATCTCAACCTCGCGGGCTGGACCAAGAAGCTCACCGGGAAGCAGACCATCACGGTGGGATCGGTCGGCCTCGACGGGGACTTCCTCAAGGGGTTCCGGGGTGAGGGGGCGCCGGTCAAGGGCATCGACGATCTCCTCGACAGCCTGGAGCGGGACGAGTTCGACATGGTGGCGGTGGGGCGGGCGCTGCTTCAGGACCCCGAGTGGGCTGCGAAGGTCCTTGCAGGGCGGGTTGAGGAGCTGGCGCCGTATGACGCGGCGGCGCTGAAGTCGCTTAGCTGAGCTGCTGAGTTGTGGGTGCGGCGTGGTGGGGGTGCGCGTCCCTGGGGGCTGCGCCCCCAGACCCCCATCGGCCCTGAAGGGGCCTCGTCCTCAAACGCCGGACGGGCTGAGTAATGCGGGCCCGTGTTTCAAGCCTTGCCCCCTGTCCGCTGCCCCCCAACTCGGGCTAGCGTTCCCCGGCATGAGGATCCTGCACCTGTCCGACACCCACCTGGAGCGCACCGACGCCCCCAACCGCCATGGCGTCAACGCGACCGACTCGCTGCGGCTGATGCTCGCCGAGTTGCGGCATCAGCGCGGGGTGGACGCGATCGTCGTCACCGGGGACCTCGCCAACGACGGGGCGGTGGAGGCGTATGCGGCTGTGCGGGAGTTGGTGGGTGGGTTCGCTCGGGTGATGGGTGGGGTGCCGGTCTTCTACACGACCGGGAACCATGACGAACGCGAGGCGTTCGGGAAGGTGCTGGGGAGCGGGCACCTGGCCGCCGACGGCACGGACCGGGTCGTGTCCGCCGTGTTTCCCGTGGAGTTCGCGTGCGCGGCCGTGAGTGACGTGGGCGGGTACCGGTTCATCACGCTCGACTCGCTGGTGCCGGGGAAGGTGTACGGGCGGCTGAGCGGGGCCCAACTGGACTGGTTGAAGGAGGAGTTGAGCACGCCGTTCGGGAACGGGACCGTCCTCGCCTTCCATCATCCGCCGATCGCCCTCGACGTGCCGACCCAACAGGCCTTCGGGCTGCGGAACCCCGGGGAGCTGGCGGACGCGATCCGGGGGAGTGACGTGCGGGTCGTCCTCACCGGGCACTTCCACCTCCAGCTCTTCAGCTTCCTGGAGGCGACGCCGGTGTGGGTCACGCCGGGTGTCGTCAACCGGATCGACCTGACGACCGCGCCCGGCACGGAGCGGGCGGTGCGCGGTGCCTCGGCCTCACGGGTCGAACTGGGCGGTGGGACAGGGCCGTTGTTCCACACCTTCCACGCACGGGACCCACGGGCACACGAGACGGTGTACCAACTGGACGCGGAGCAGACCCGGTTGGTCATCGAACGGGAAGGGGAACGGGAACAGCCGGACGGCTAGCGGGACTTGAACCAGGCGACCGAGACGGTCAGCGCCGCGCCGATCGCGGCGCCGATGACCTCGGAGGCGGCGCGGAAGGCCAGGTCCGAGCGGTCGGTCACGGCCCAGTCCCGGCCGGCGTAGAGCCGTATGCCCGTCACCTGTTCTTCGTCGTACTCGAAGCCCAACCCCGCTATCTGCCCACGTCCTCGCTGTCCGCCGGGCAGCCGCCAGGTGCCCGTGCATCGGTCGTCCTCCATGTCGCAGTGGACGTACCCCTCCGTGATCGTCCGGTGGCCGTCGACGAACCGGTGGACGTTCCTCGCGGCGAACCACAACGGCAGCGCGAGCGCGCACAGGCACACGACCAGCACCACCCGCTGCCACCACTTGAGCCCGGTCACCACATCGGCACTCCATGCCAAAGGGCCCACGTCAGAGGTTCCCCAGGGGCTCGATGTCCACGTGCACCGGTGTGCCCCAGACCCGCAGCACCTCGTAGTCCGTGAACTCGTGCACGAGGCGGTACGCCATCGCCGGGCGGGAGCCGCGGCGCGCGGCGTTGATGTACAGCTCGGCCTCGTGGCGGTCGCGGCGCGGGGTGCCGCAGAGCTGCCAGGCCTGGCCGTTCCACAGTTCGGGGAGCCAGCGCTGCTGGGCCTGCGGGCGGTCCTCGCGGACACCGTAGCGGGACGGGGTGGTGTCGGTGGGCCGGGGCGCGGCGGGGCCGTTGAACTCGGAGCGGCGGGCCGAGCGGCGGCGGGTCTCGCAGAGCAGACAGAGGTCGGGGGCGCTCTCGTCGACCGGGCCGTTCGGGTGTTCCGGGCAGCGGGTGGTGGGCGCGGCGCCGCTGACGCTGTCGTCCAGCAGGTCGAGGGCGCGCTTGAGGTCCGCCTTGACCTCGTGGAGCTTGCCGTCGGGGGTGTCGGACGTCAGGGCCTCGCCGTGCTCGCCGAGGAGGCGGAGGGCACGGCCCAGGGCGGTTTGCTGGGCGTGGTTCATGGTTCTGTCGACGATAGTCGGGTTCGGCGTGGTCCGTGCGTTGGGGGAGTGGGAGGGGCGGCGCCGTGGAAGGGGGCGCCCTCCTGTCGTCCCTCAAGCTGCCGGGTGGGCGGTGAACGTGACTTCCTCGTGGTCGTCGTCGAGCGTGATGTTCAGTGAGGCGTTCAAGGCCAGGGTCAGGCGGCGCGGCAAGGGGAGGGTCGGTACGGTGTCGGCGCCCTCGACGCGGGAGATCTTCGCCTGAGTCAGCCCGGACCGCTCCGCGAGCTGCGTCTGTGTCAGCCCCAGTTCCACCCGGCGGTCGTACACGGCCTTGGCGAAAGCCATGGCCAGCCGGATCTCCGCGCGCTCGGCAGCGACCTCCGCGTGCCGCCTCCGGAGGTACGCAGCCGGGGTCAGGCGTGTTTGAGGTCGTCGATGAATGTGGACCAGGTACCGGCCCGGAAGGTGAGTTTCGGGCCGAGGGGGTTCTTGGAGTCCCGGACGGGGACGAGGGCGGGGTGACCGTCGGCGACCTCCAGGCAGTCGCCGCCGCTGCCGCCGCTGTAGCTGGACTTGTGCCAGGTGGCCCCGCGGAGATCGTAATCAGGGGTGTTGTGTGCCATGTTCGTAATCGTGGGCCACTGACTCGATCAACGCCAGGGAGTCTTCCGGGGAGAGCGCGGCAGCGGCGAGGAACTCGAAGGTGATCCTGTGGCGGGCGACGGTGGCCGGGTTGTCCTCCAGCCGACCGGTGCCGACGGAGTCGAAGTAGACGAGGGGCGGGGCGTCGTCGAACTCCATCAGTTTCATGGAGCCTTCCATCGAGGCATGCCCTCCCGCGTTGAACGGCAGCACCTGCACGATGATCCGGCGTTGGTGGATCAGCTTGGTGATGTGCCGCAAGGCTGCCGCCATCACCTTCGTCCCGCCGGTCTCCCGGCGCAGTACCGCCTCGTCGAGAATCACCCAAAGCGACGGCCTTGTTGGATGCTTGAGGACGTGGGAACGGTCCACGCGGGCCGCCACCAGCTCGTCGATGTCCTCATCCGTCGCGGTCGGCCGATAGGCGCGGAAGACGGCGCGCGCGTAGTCGCGGGTCTGCAACAACCCGGGGATCAGCATGGCCTCGTACTGACGGATCGCGGTCGATACGGCTTCAGCCTCCACCGCTTCCGCGAAGTGCTCCGGGTAGCGGGACTGCGCTGCCGCGTGGCAGTTGCGGGTGAAGAAGTCGTCCGTGCCGAGGACTTCGTCGAACACGACGGCGTACTCCAGGTGCATCCGCCGTGTGCCTGCTTCGAGTTGGCCGATGAACGTACCGCTCACGAAGAGCATCTGGCCCAACTCCGTCTGGCTGAGGCCTGCCTTCTCGCGGGCATGGCGCAACTCCGCGCCCAGCATGGAGCGGGGGGACGAGGACGGGTCGAGATCCTTCGGACCTGGCATGGCAACTCCATGTCGAACAGTGGGACTGTTGGTACGCCGCCTATGGCCAGGCTAAACACCTGACCGCCACGCTGTGTTGCGAACAGCGAACTCTGTGTGGAGGTGCAAGGAATGCTGCGGTCGACGGAAGAAATCGTCGCTTCGCTCCGGGAGGCGCTCACCGGTGTCGGTGTCGTCCCGCCGTCCCTGTGCGTGGACCCGGTGACAGGTGCGAGCGACGAGAAGTTCGCGTTGGTCACGCTGGGGCGTTGCAACGTCCGTACCGCCGAGAAGCTCGCCTCCGTGCTGCGCGGCGAACGGCCCCCGGTCGGGGCGTATGCCGTGGACGTACGGGACGGGCGGGTCGGCGAGGTGATGGGACACGTGGGCGGCAACGTGCAGTTGAGGCCGGTCGGTCGCGGCCGGGAGCGGGACTGTCCGCCGGAGTCGACGGGGCCCGCCGGGCAGGAGGAGGTACTGCGGGCGAGGGTCCGGGAGCGGAACCGCCTGCCCTGAGCCGCCTGCCCTGAGCCGCCTGCCCTGAGTCACCCGCCCTGAGCCACCCGCCCTGAGCCACCCGCCCTGAGTCGGCCGCCGTGATCGACTGGCCCCATGCCCCTGATCCCGCCCCGCCTCCTCCGCGCCCTCGAATCCTTCAACTCCGCCCACCCCTGGAGCCACAACGCCCACTACCACCCTTGGCTGCTACGGCAGTTGCCCCGCAGGTTCGGGCGAGCCCTGGATGTGGGTTGTGGGAGCGGTGACCTGGTGCGGTTGCTTGCCGTGAGGAGTACGGGTGGGGTGGAGGGGATCGACTCCGATCCCCAAATCATCGCCCGGGCACGGGAGTTGACCCCGCCCGGTGTCCCCGCGGTCTTCACCGTCGTCGACGCCCGGGCCGGGATACCCGTCGGCCACTACGACGTCATCACCTGCGTCGCCGCCCTCCACCATCTCCCCTTCACCGAGACGCTGACCCGGTTCCGCGACCAACTCGCCCCGGGCGGAACCCTCGTGGTGGTCGGCTGCGCCCGCGAGGCGGATGCCGTCGACGACGCCATCGGCCTCATCTCCGTCGCCCTGAACCTCGTCGTGGGCTGGGTGAAGAACCGGGGTCGTAGAGCCGTGTCCCGCCCGGTGGCCATGACCGCCGTCACCCGGCCGCCGGAGATGACCTTCGTGGAGATCCGCCGAGAAGCGGTACGCCTCCTGCCGGGTGCCCGGCTGCGACGGCGGTTGTTCTGGCGGTACACGCTGGTGTGGCGGGCGCCCCTGGCGCGTATCTCGCCGTGAACACCTTCACCGCCTGGGGCGGCAGCGGCGGGTGGGTCGATCAGCGACCGGAGTGGTCGATGACGTTGCCGTTGGAGCAGTTGTTGGCGTGGTCGCCGACCCAGTGGCCAAGGACGGGGACCACGGCCACTTCCTGGAGGCACGTCGCGGCGGCGGTGAAGTTCCAGTTGTTCGCCGCGTTCGTTCCCCCACCGAAGTTGGTGTCGTTGTCCGCGTGAGCGGGTGTGGCCAGGGCGAGGGCGCCGGCCAAGAAGGCCACGGCCGTGAGTGTCTTCTTCATCGCCGGGAAACGATCATGCCCGGAAAGCGTCACCCGGCCTTGCTCCGCTTTGCCCTACTTGCCCCACTCACTCCGACCAGCCCCAGGAAATACGTCGCCACGAACCCCACCCCGTACCCCGTCAGCAGCCCGCCCCCGTAGATCGCCGCCGTCATCCCCAGCCCCCTGTTCCCCGCCAGCAACGGGAACAGCGCCCACCCCGACGGCCCGATCGCCGTCGCCCCCACCTTGTCGCCCAGCATCGCGAAGAACCCGACGAACGCCCCGCCCGCCGCCCCGCCCGCGCAGGCGGTCAGGAACGGTCGGCCGAGGGGGAGCGAGACGCCGTAGATGAGGGGTTCGCCGACCCCCAACAACCCTGCGGGGAGCGCCGACTTGATGGTCGTACGGATCGAAGTGTCGTGGTGCAGGCGGAAGTACACGGCGACGGCCGCACCGACCTGGCCCGCGCCCGCCATGGCCAGGATGGGCAACAGGACGGTGTAGCCCTGCTGTTCGATGAGGGTGGTGTGGATGGGGATGAGGGCCTGGTGGAGGCCGAGCATCACCAGCGGGAGGAAGAGGCCGCCGAGGATCAGGCCCGCGAAGGGGCCGGTGGTGGACAGGAGCCAGTTCGCCGCGGTGCCGATCGCGGTGGAGACCCCGCCGGCCGCGTACATGAGGCCGTAGAGCGTCGCCAGGCCCGCGATCAGGACCGTCAGGGTGGGGGTGACCAGGACGTCGAGGGTCGCGGGGACCCAGGTGCGGCACCACTTCTCGACGTACGTGCCGAGCAACGCGGCGGCGAGTGCGCCGAGTACCCCGCCCTGGCCGGGGGAGAGGGCGACCCCGAAGGCGGTCACCTTCGCGACCCCGGGGCACACCACGACTGCGGCCACCGCCCCGCCCAGCACCGGTGTCCCACCGAACTCCTGTGCCGTGTTGTAACCGACGAAGACCGCGATAAGGGTGAGAAACGCGGAGGGGATGACGGCGAGGGCGCCCGTGACTCCTGGAAGCCAACCCATGTTGATCAGCAGCCCGTTGAGGCCGGCGAGGACTCCGCAGCCGATCAGGGCGGGGATGAGCGGGACGAAGATGTTGGCGATCCGGCGGAGGAGCAGCTTGCCGGGGGTGGCATTGCGGGCCCGCTGTTCCGCCTTCAACTCGGCCCCGCGCGAGGCCAGTTCACCGGCGGCGGTACCGACCAGCCTCTCGAACTCCGGGGTCACCCGTGCCACCACCCCCGGCCCCAGCACGATCTGATACGTGTCGTCGTCCACGACCCCGAGCACGCCGGGCAGCGCCCGCAGCACCTCCTCGTCCACCAGCGAACGGTCGGCCAGGCCGAGCCGGAGGCGGGTCATGCAGTGGGCCACGGAGGTGACGTTCGCGGGGCCGCCGACGAGGGGGAGGATCGCGGCGGCGGTGGCGGTGGGCGAGGGCGAGGTGTTCACCCTCCGAGCGTGCTGGTCAGTCGGCCGCCGCGGTCAGCGCCGCGCGCAGCCGGCCGCCGGACTCCTCCAGAAGGCGGGCGGCCGTCGGGCCGTCGACCCCGGCGAGGACCACGAGGATCGCGTTCTTCACCTCGCCGTCGGTGGCGGCGAGGGCCCGCTCGACCTCCGCGTCGTCCGCGCCGGTCGCCAGCGCGACGATCCGCCGGGAACGGGCGCGCAGCTTCTCGTTCGACGCGCGTACGTCGACCATGAGATTCCCGTACGTCTTCCCCAGCCGGATCATCGTGATCGTCGACAGCATGTTGAGCACGAGCTTCTGGGCCGTGCCCGCCTTCAACCTCGTTGATCCGGTGAGGAGTTCGGGGCCCACGACGACCTCGATGCCGTGTTCGGCGGCCGCGGCGAGCGCGCTGTGCTCGTTGCAGGACAGGCCGATGGTCAACGCGCCCTCGTTGCGCGCGTGTTCTACGGCGGCGATCGCGTACGGGGTGCGTCCCGAGGCGGAGATGCCGACCACCGTGTCGTCGGCGGTCAGCGCGAGCGCGTCGAGGTCCGCCTCCGCCAACTCCCTTGAGTCCTCGGCGCCTTCGATGGACGTGACGAGGGCCTCCGGGCCACCGGCGATCAGTCCTACGACCTGGGTCGGGTCGGTGTTGAAGGTCGGCGGACATTCGGACGCGTCGAGTACGCCCAGCCGTCCGGCGGTTCCCGCGCCCGTGTAGATGAGCCTTCCGCCCCGTCCCATCCGGTTGGCTACGGCGTCGATCGCGGCGGAGATCTCGGGGAGGCGGTGGGCTACCGCGGCGGGGACGGTGGCGTCCTCGGCGTTCATCAGGCGGGCGATGTCGAGGGTGGGGAGTTGGTCGATCCCGGCGAGTTCCGGCCGGAAGGCTTCTGTGGTGAGTGACTCCAACTCGGCGCGGAGGTCACGGGGGTTGGACGTTGAGGTCATGGATCGGCGGCTCTTTCTGTTGTTCCTTGTCTGCGGGCCGGTGGGGGCTGGTCGCGCAGTTCCCCGCGCCCCTGGGGGTTGGCGTTCAGGTTGGCTTTTAGGGGCGCGGGGAACTGCGCGCTCAGCCCCCACCGGCCCGCAGACGACTACGAACCGTCAGCGCCTGTGTCGATGTGCCAGCGCCTCGTAAGACGCCGACAACGCGGGCGCAGCCTGCTCGTACGTCCGCTGTGCCACCCCGATGAACAAACAGTCCACCACCAGCAACTGACTGGTCCGGGACGACATCGCGGCCGGCCGAAGCTCGCTCTCCCGAGCGGTGGACGTCGTGAGTATGTGATCGGCGTACTGCGTGACCGCCCCGTCCGGCCGCCCGGTGATCGCGACGGTCGTAGCCCCGTGCTCGAAGGCGACCCGCAACGGCTCGATGACGTCACCGGTGGACCCGGAGTGGGTGATCGCGATGGCCACATCGCCCGCCTTCAGCTGCACGGCGTTCGTGACGGCGAGGTGCGGGTCGCTGTGGGCGTGGGCTATGAGGCCTATGCGGAGCAGCTTCTGGGTGAGGTCCTGGGCGACGAGGCCGGACGCCCCGACGCCGTAGATGTCGGTACGGCGGGCGGAGGCGAGCGCGGTGACGGCGGCGCCGAGCTGGACGGTGTCGAGTCCGGCGGCGGTGTCGGCGAGGGTCTGCTGCTCGTCGTAGGCGAGTTTCGCGACGACGTCGGCGATCGGGTCGTCGACGGCGATGTCGGTGGTGAGGGCGGGCGCCCGCCCGGACTGCTGCTGCGCGGCGAGCCCGGCGAGGGCGAGGCGCAGGTCGCGGTAGCCGGGGTAGCCGAGGATGCGGGCGGTGCGGACGACCGTGGCCTCGCTGGTGCCGGTGAGTTCGGCGAGGCCGGTGACCGTGAGGGCCGCGCAGCCGGCCGGGTCGGCGGCGACGGTCTCGGCGACGCGCTGCATGGAGCGGGTCATGGAGGGGGCGAGGGTACGCACCTTGGCGGCCAGTGCGGCGGGCGGCGTACTCCCGGAGGCGCTTCCGAAAATTTCCTTCACGTCCTGGGTCACCTTTGAAAGATATTTTCGCGGCGGTGGTCCGGTCAAGAGTGCGCACAATGGGTGCATGGCATCCGACAACGACCCCAACGACGACCCCCGTGACGAGCCGGTCCCCATAAGCCCTCTGGAGCAGGCGCTGCATGCCGCCCGTGCCCTCGTGCTGGCCGATCTGGCCGCGCGCGAGGTCGTCGCGGCGGACGTGGTGTCCATGGTGGAGGAGTCCATCGTGGAGCGGCGATGGTGGGTGGAGCAGTGGCCGGAGGGCGTCGAGTACGTGGCCGGCCTGGTCGCGCAGGACGTACAGGACGCGCTGCTGGAGGCGTACGGACGCTGGCCGCTCTGCCCGGTCTGCGCGTCCGGCGACCCGCACGCCCTGGAGGTCGAGCCGGAGCTGGGACCCGACCCGCACTGGGTCTGCCACCAGGCGGGCGTGAAGGTCTCGGCCGTGGGAAACCTGGGCTCCCTGTGACCGTGTACATCGACCCGCCGACCTGGCCGGGGCACGGCCGCCTCTGGTCCCACCTCGTCAGTGACGTCTCGTACGACGAACTCCACCTGTTCGCCGAGGAGTTGGGCGTACCGCGCCGGGCCTTCGAGCGCGATCACTACGACATCCCGTCGCATCGTTACGCGGACGCGGTGGCCGCCGGGGCAGTGGAGGTCAGGAGCCGGGAGGTGGTGCGGCTGCTGACGGCGGCGGGGCTGCGGAGGCCCAAGGGGCGGGATCGGTAAGGGAGTTACTCCTTGCGCCCGAGTTCGTAGGCGAACTCCTCGCCCTCCTCGCTCACCTTCCTGAAGCCTGCCCGGGTGACGACGGCCTGTGACGCGAGGTTGTCCCGTTCGACCGTCGCGAAGACCGTGCGTACGTCGTCGCGGGCCAGCGCCCACTCCGAGAGCGCGCGGAGCGCCTCCGTCGCGTAACCCTGGCCGCGGGCGCCCTCCGCCAGGTCGTAGCCGATCTCCGCGCGGCCCTCCTCGTCGGGGACGCCGTGGAAGCCCAGGCCGCCGACCGCGCGGCCGTCCTCGTGGCGGACGAGGACGAACACGCCGAACTCCGGGCGGTGGACGCCCGATACGTAGGCCTTCAGCAGGAAGGTCGCGGCCTCGCGGGTGCCCTCGTACGGGCCGCCCTCGATCCACTCGAACCCGCCGTCGCCGCCCGCGACCAGGTCACCGGCGGCCGCGGGGGTGATGCCCTGGAGGGTGAGGCGGTCGGTGGTGTGGACGAGGTTGTTGTTCCACTTCCAGGCGGTGACGGGGGCGCGGCCGGGGAGTTCGGCACGGCCGGTCGCCCACAGCAGGGTGCGCCAGAGGTCGGCGGCGGGGCGGATGTGCGGGAAGATCCGGCCGAGGACGAACTCGCTGAGTTCCGGGGCGGGTTGGTAGGCCAGGCCCAGGCCCTCGGCGATGTCGTGCGTGTGCAGCAGCACCTCGGCGGTGCCCATCGCGGCGAAGCCCTCGCGGTTCGCGCTGCGGAACGGGTACGGGTGGAAGGCGCGCACCTCGCGCGGTGTGGTGCGGATCGCGGCGGCGAGCAGGGTGCCGGTCGTCCGAATCACGTCCAGGACACCGGAGTTGTCGGTGCCGTCGTCGAAGGTGATGTCGAAGGGGACGTACGCGTTCTGCGCGCGCCCGGCCAACTGCCCCGCGTACGAGATGAGATCACCGGCGATGTGCTCGGCGGTGTACCGGCAACTCCACTCCAGCCGGCCCGCCTTCACCCCGTCCCAGTCCCGGTCCGTCGCCGTCCTCAGCAGTGCGAGGCAGCTCGCGACGGCCTCTTCCACCTGGTGTGCGCCCGTGGTCCCCATGGCGGCGAGCATACGGGCCGGGTCGGGATCGACCGTGAGCAACACGGCCGCGCTGCGCGCCCTGCACAGCACCCGCGCCGACATGATCGCCAACACGGTCGCGTCCTGGGCGGTCCAACTCCCCTTGGCCTGGGCGGCAGTGACGGAGTGGGCGGTTCGGCGGATGCTGGGGGTAGGGGCATGAGGAGGCCGGACTGTCGTGTTCGCCCAGGAGCTCGGGCGTTCGCGTCTGAGGGTCGGTAGCGGGCGCGTCGTGGCTGGTCGCGCAGTTCAGCAGGTCAGGAAGCCCTCCGTCGAACCCTCTCCGCCTTCCTCACTCGCCACTTGGGCCTGCCGAAGCCAGCAACTCCAGTTCCGCCGCCAGGTTGTAACGTGCCGTCGCCTCCCATTCCGCGGCCCCGTACGGCGTCCTGAACAACCGTGGCAGGGAGAGGAGTTGGCGCAGGATCGCCGAACGGCCGTCCCGGAACGCGTCGTTGGGGACGAAGTGGTACTCCTCGCGGACGGCCGCCGTGTACGCGGCGTACGCCGACGGCGGCGCGGCCAGGATCGCGAGGTCGGCGTCGCACAGGACCTGGCCGTCGCGGTCGTCGTCGGCGGGATCGTGCGTGACGGTGAGCCGGACGAGGCGGGCGACCTCGGCGGTCCTCGCCTCCGGCACGCCCGCCTCGGCCAGCGCCCGCTCGGCGAGCCGCGCGGACCGTTCCTCGTTCTCGGAACGGTCCGGGAGGTAGACCGCGTCGTGGAACCAGGCCGCGAGCCGTACGACGTCCGGGTCGTCGGCGTGCTTCTCCAGCACGTCGATGTGGTCGAGGACCGAGGTGAGGTGCGTGAGCGTGTGGTAGTGCCGCTGCGGCTCCTGCCAGCGGGCGAGGAGATTCTCGGCGTACGGCGAAGGGTCCGGACCGGCGTCGGGACCGCCGTCGGGTGCGTGGGCGGGCGTGCGGGCGCCTTCGAGGGCGCGGGTCCAGCGGGCGCGGAGGGCGTCGAGATCGGCCATGCCCCGTATTTTCCTCCCGCGGCCGGGCCCCTAGCGTGGAACGCATGACTTACGCCGACACAGCACACGACGTACGCGACCCCGAACTGCCCGGCCGCCTCCTCATCACCGAGCGCGACGCCCTGATCCCGCTGCTCCGCTCCCGCTCCGACGAGGACTTCGCACGGGCGACCCTCGCGTGTCCGGGGTGGACCGTGCGGGATGTGCTCGCGCACTGTTCAGCCGCGCTGACGCGGGTGGTGGAGCGGCGCTTCGAGGAGGGCGTGTTCTCGCCGGAGGCCAACGACCGGGACATCGCGGAGCGGGCCGACTGGACGAACGCGCAGGTCGTCGACGAACTGGAGCGGGGCATGACCGAGGCCGGCGCGGCGATCGCCCGCGCGGGCGGCGTGCTGGACATGGTCGCGCTCGGCGAGTGGGTGCACGCGGGGGACGTACGGGACGTTCTCGGCGTGCCCGGCGCCTATGGGGGCCAGGGGCTGGGGTCCGCTCTAACCCTTCTCGGCCTCGTGACCCGTCAGAAAAACCAGCGGCCTCTGCACGCCGACCTCGACGACCTGGACGATCCGCTACTGCTGGGCGACCTGTCGGGCGAGCTGACCCCGGCCCGCTACATCGGCGACGCGCCCACACTCGTACGGCTGTACTCGGGCCGCCCGGTGCCGGACGGGGTGACCTACGAGCTGGCGGGCGCGAAGGCGGAGGAGCTGAACATCTTCGGGTGACGGTGTGAGGCGTGACGGTGTGCCGGGGACTCGCCGAGGGGGTGATCTCGCGGCCCCCTGACCTCCCGCGTACCCTGAGATTGGACTAGACCTGTAGCCGCTCCAGGGAACACGACGGAAGGGGTCCTATGAGCACGCGTGCAGTCCTGGAGGTGATCGCCCTCGGCGCCGAGGACGCGATCGCCGCCCAGGCCGGAGGCGCGGACCGTCTCGAACTGGTCACCGACATGGCGGCCGACGGACTCACCCCGCCGGTGGAGACCTTCGCCGCGATCCGCGCCGCCGTCGACATCGACCTGCGCGTGATGCTGCGCCTCGCGGACGGGTTCGCCGCGGGTGACGTGGACCGGCTCGTCCGGGTCGCCGGCGAACTGCGGACCGCCGGAGCCGACCAGTTCGTGCTCGGGTTCCTCGGCCCGGACGGCTGCGTCGACCTGGACGCGGTGGAGCGGGTCGTCGCCGAACTGGACGGCTGTGCCTGGACGTTCCACCGCGCGATCGACCGCGCCGCCGACCGCGACGCCCTGCGCAAGCAGCTCGCGGACCTGCCGGGTCTGGACGCCTACCTCACCGCCGGCTCGGCGGACGGCGTCGACGACGGCCTCCCCACGCTGCTCCGCGAGGCGGCCCTGCGCGGGGAACCCGGCTACGAGCAGCGCATCCTGGTCGGCGGCGGCCTGCGCCTTGACCACGTACCGACCCTGCTCGCCGCCGGAGTCGACGCCTTCCACATCGGCGGGGCCGCCCGGCCGGAGGGCTGGGGGCGGCCGGTGTCGGCGACGGCGGTGGGCGAGTGGCGGGCGGTGCTCGACCGAGCCTGAGCCGCCCCCTCGCTCAACAGCCCTTTCCGCTCAGGTGAGTTGGGGCGGCAGCGGAGCCTTGTGCGTGACGATCAGGCCCGACACCGCTCGGGTCAGGGCCACGTACAGGCGCCGCAGGCCGGTGCGTTCGTCCGGTTCACCGTCGACCACGGCCTGCGGCTCGTCGAGGACCACGTAGTCGTACTCCAGACCCTTCGCGAGCGACGCCGGGACGAGGGTCAGACGGGTGTCCACGGTCGTCTCCTCACCCGGGTCGATGTAGCCGATGCCCGCCGCCGAGAGCGCCTCCGCCAACTCGGGGATGCGGGCATCGGCCGCGATCAGGCCCGTCGACCCCTCGTTGCGCAGCAACTCCTCGCAGGCGGCGACCACTTCGGCGGTGCCGGCGACGGAGCGGAGGTCGAAGAAGCCCGGGTTCTCACGGACGGACGCGACCGGGGTCAGACCTGGCGCGATGTGCGGGAGGAGCCGGGAGGCGTACGTGATGACGTCCGTCGGCACACGGAACCCGGCCGTCAACTCCTCGATCACACCGTCCGACTTGCCGAGGTGGGCCAGCGCCTCGTCCCAACTCCGCGTCGCCCAGGGCGTGGTGCCCTGCGCCAGGTCGCCGAGGACGGTCGCGGAACCGGTGGTGCAGCGGCGGCCCACGGCCCGGTACTGCATCGGGGAGAGATCCTGCGCCTCGTCGAGCACGACATGCCCGAGCGAGTGCGTCCGCTGCACGAGGTCGGTCGCCTCGTCGATCAACACGGCGTCCGCGGCCGACCACTTGGCGGCCTTCACGCTCCGCACGGCCTTCGCCCAGAGGATCGTCTTCTGCTCGTCCTCGTCGAGGATCCCGTCCGCGTGCGCGGCGAGGAAGTCCGCGTCGCTGAGCAGCCGCAGCACGAGTTTCGCGGGCTCGACCGGCGGCCACACCGCCTTGACGGCCGCCTTGACGGCGGTGTTGCGGGCCACGGCGTCCTGCACCCGGTCGTCCGGCGCCTCCCCGGACCGCTCCATCTGCACCAGCACGGCATGCGCGATGCGCTGCGGAAGGGCCTCGCGGGCGGCGCCGTAGCGGATGTCGCGGTCGAGCAACTCCCGCACGATGGCTTCGAGTTCGTACGCCGGGACCCGCCAGCGGCGCGAGCCGCGCACCACCATCACCGGCTCGGTGGGCAGGGTGACGTGCGCGTAGATGGCCTTCCGCAGCACCTCGGCCATGCGGGCGTCGCCCTTGATGACGGCGGCCGGTGCCTCGTCCGTGCCGCGTACCTCGACGTGGGCGACCAGATCGTCGACCGTGCCCTGGCGGACCGTCAACTCGCCCAGCGCGGGCAGGACTTGCTCGATGTAGTGCAGGAAGGACTTGTTCGGCCCGATGACGAGGGTGCCGGTCCGGGCGAGCCGCTCGCGGTGGGCGTAGAGGAGATAGGCGACCCGGTGCAGACCGACGGCCGTCTTTCCGGTCCCCGGTCCTCCCTGCACACAGACCGTGCCGCCGAGTCCGGACCGTACGATCTCGTCCTGCTCGGGCTGGATGGTCGCGACGATGTCGCGCATCGGGCCGACGCGCGGGCGCTCGATCTCCTGCTGGAGCAGCTTGCTGGTGGCGGCCGCCTCGGCCGGGTCCATGAGGTGCTCGTCCTCGTACGCCGTGAGGTCGCCGCCCGTGTAACCGAAGCGGCGGCGCAGCGAGATGTCCAGAGGGTCCTTCTTGGACGCCCGGTAGAACGGCTGCGAGACCGGCGCACGCCAGTCGATGACCATCGGGTCGCCGTCGGCGTCGTGCACATGCCGGCGCCCGATGTAGAACTGCTCTCCCTCCGCGCCTTCGGCCTGCTCGGCGCCCGGTGAGTGCAGGTAGTTGAGGCGGCCGAAGAACAGCGGGGTGTCGCTCAGGTCGGCCAGCGCCTTGATGCGGTCGTCGATCTGGCGGGCGAGGACCTCGGCGTTGACCCAGTTCGCCGTGACGTCCTTGATGTCGAGCGACTCGACGTCCTCGCGCATGGCGCGGAGTGCGGAACGGGAGGAGGCCAGGTGCGAGCGTTCGCGGGCGAGCGGATCGTCGGTGGGCGTGGACAAGGGGGTGCCTCCGGATGGCCTGCTGATGCGGCTGCTGGGTGTGTGCTCGGTGGGTACCGGCCGGTTTCCGTCCGGGCGGTGGCACTCCCTGCGGGGAGGCGGGCAAGAGCGGAGATTCTAATGAGGCGGGCCTGGCGAGGGCCAATCGTTTTTCGTCCCCTAGGGGACACCCCCTCCACCCAGGAGGGGAACGGCTCCGCCCGGAGGCGTACACGGGCGGCCCGGAGGTTGGCTCTCTGGACCGATGCCGACCTTATGTCCCAAGACGCACCATGGAGACATGAGCGCAGCAACCATCACCCCGGTCCCCGTCCGCTGCCACACCGGTCGCCGGCGGCAGCCACCCCCATCGCCTCGGTAATGCCCTGCGCGCGATAAAAGTGTTCGCGGGCGCCGCGTTCAGCGTGGCCGTCCTCGGTGAGTACGGCGAGGAAGCGGGCGTTCGCCGTAAGTGACCGCCCGATCCGCCCGCTTCACCCGCGCTGCACCGTGATGCTCAGTTCTCCGCGAGGATCTCGTCCGCGTCCATGATCCGGTAGGCGTACCCCTGTTCCGCGAGGAAGCGCTGGCGGTGGGCGGCGAAGTCCTGGTCGATCGTGTCGCGCGCGACGACGGAGTAGAAGTGGGCCTGGTGCCCGTCGGCCTTCGGCCGCAGCACGCGGCCCAGACGCTGGGCTTCCTCCTGGCGGGAGCCGAACGTACCCGACACCTGGATGGCGACGGTCGCCTCCGGCAGGTCGATGGAGAAGTTCGCGACCTTGGACACGACGAGGACGCTGATCTCCCCCTCGCGGAAGGCCCCGAAGAGCTTCTCGCGCTGCGCGTTGGAGGTCTCACCCTTGATCACGGGCGCGTTCAAGTGCTCGCCCAGCTCGTCGAGTTGGTCGATGTACTGCCCGATGACGAGGATCTGCTGACCCGCGAAGCGCCGGACGATCGCCTCCGTGACCTTCCGCTTCGTCGCGGTGGTCGCACAGAAGCGGTACTTCTCCTCGGCCTCGGCGGTGGCGTACGCGAGCCGCTCGGACTCCGTGAGATTGACCCGCACCTCGACACAGTCGGCGGGCGCGATGTACCCCTGCGCCTCGATCTCCTTCCAGGGCGCGTCGAACCGCTTCGGCCCGATGAGCGAGAACACGTCCGACTCCCGGCCGTCCTCCCGCACGAGGGTCGCGGTCAGGCCCAGTCGCCGCCGCGCCTGCAGATCCGCCGTGAACTTGAAGACCGGCGCGGGCAGCAGGTGCACCTCGTCGTAGAGGATGAGCCCCCAGTCCCGGGAGTCGAAGAGCTCCAGGTGGGGGTAGATCCCCTTCCGCCGCGTGGTCAGCACCTGGTACGTGGCGATGGTGACGGGCCGGATCTCCTTCCGCGTCCCGCTGTACTCGCCGATCTCCTCCTCGGTCAGCGAGGTCCGCTTGATCAGCTCGTGCTTCCACTGCCGGGCGGAGACGGTGTTGGTGACGAGGATGAGCGTGGTCGACTTGGCCTGGGCCATGGCCCCGGCCCCGACGAGGGTCTTCCCGGCGCCACAGGGCAGCACGACGACACCACTGCCGCCGTGCCAGAAGTTCTCCACGGCCTGCTTCTGGTAGGGCCGCAGCGCCCACCCGTCCTCGTCCAGCTCGATCGGGTGCGCCTCGCCGTCGACGTATCCGGCGAGGTCCTCGGCCGGCCAGCCCAGCTTCAGCAGCACCTGCTTGATCTGCCCGCGCTCGGAGGGGTGCACGGCGACGGTGTCGGGGTCGAGCCGGTTGCCGACGAGCGGGGCGACCCGCTTCGACCGCAGGATCTCCTCCAGCACGGGCCGGTCGGTGGTGGTGAGCACGAGCCCGTGCGCGGGGTGCTTGCTCAGCGTCAGCCGGCCGTAGCGGTCCATGGTCTCGGCGATGTCCACGAGCAGCGCGTGCGGCACGGGATACCGGCTGTACTCCACGAGCGCGTCCACGACCTGCTCGGCGTCGTGCCCGGCGGCCCGCGCGTTCCACAGCCCCAGCGGTGTCACCCGGTAGGTGTGGATGTGCTCGGGCGCCCGCTCCAGCTCGGCGAACGGCGCGATGGCGCGCCGGCAGTCGTCGGCTCGCTCGTGATCGACCTCAAGGAGAAGGGTCTTGTCGGACTGGACGATGAGGGGGCCATTCACGCGCGACTGCCTTTCTGCGGGGCTCGCCGGGCCTGGAGGACTCGGGACGGCCAAACGTCCAGTGTGCACTACCGGCCGGTGATCACGGTTGCGCTCTGCGAGGCTGTGGCCCTGGGCGAGCTGAGGGGTGGGGACATGGGAGAACTGGTGGACCGGGTCGACGAACAGGACCGGGTGCTCGGGGTCGTGGACCGGGGCGAGGCCATCACGCACCACTGGCTGCACCGCGTCGCGACGATCGTCTGCCGGGACGGGGAGGGCCGCGTCCTGGTGCACCGGCGGGCGGCGGACATGTCCCGGTTCCCGGGTCAGTACAACTTCATGGTCGGCGGCGCCGCGGAAGCCGGTGAGTCCTACGAGGAGGCGGCGGCCCGCGAACTCACCGAGGAACTCGGGGTGCGGGTACCGGTCCGGTTCGCCTTCAAGTACCTGTGCCGGGGCGAGATCAGCCCCTACTGGCTCGGCGTCCACGACGCGGTCATCCGTACGGACATCACCCCCGACCCGGACGAGATCGCCTGGCACGCGTGGGTCACGGAGGACGAGCTGCGCGAGATGGCCCGGCGCCCGACGTTCGTGGCGGACGCGGTGGAGGCGCTGGACCACTACCTGAACTGACCCCCGCCCTACCCCTCCGCCAACTCCGCCACCCCCGTCACCCGGTGCAGTGGATACGTCCGTACCTCGTCCGCCGTGTGGTCGTACGCCGTGACGAAGCCGCCCTCCACGCGGATGGGGGCGATGACGCGCTGGCTCGCGGCGCCCTCGGCGTTGACGTAGCCGATCCAGAGGGTGTCGCCGGTGAGGACGGCGGCCTGCATGGTGGCGAGGGTCTCGGCGGAACTGGTGCGGGGGAGGTCACCGGTGGGCGAAGGGGTCGTCTTCAGGGGCGTCGTGGAGGCGCGGTCGCCCGCCCTGATCGCACGGATCGCCGCCGACAGGAGGGTCGTGTCCGGGGTCGGCGGGCCGTCCGGTACCGGTTCGGGGGCCGTGCGGGGCGGGGTGCGGCGGGCGTGGGCCCGGGTGATGACGACATCGCCGTCGGCGGACTCGGCGGCCGGCGCGAAGCCCATCGCGCGCAGCCCGTCGAGAAGAGCCGCCGGATCGGCCTGTGCCGCCAGTACGGTCGGCGCGAGGCGGCGCAGGCGCAGGACCGCCGACCGTTTGTCGGCCAGGATCTCGCTGAGCACCGCGTCGTCGTCGCAGCGCACGTACGCCGAGGCCGCGCCGATCCGCAGATGCCCGTGCCTGCGGGCCACGTCGTCGATCAGGTACGCGAGGGGCTGCGGGACCGGAGTACGGGAGTGCGCGGTGAGGAAGTCGTGCAGGTCGGAGGCGGACCGCCCCGCGTCCAGCGCCCGGCGCACCGACCCCGGCGTGAAGCGGTACACCGTCGCCCCGCCCTTGGACTCCACGTCCGCGAGCACGTCCAGCATGTCCGCCAACGGCCGTTCCAACGGGCCCGGCGCCACCGCCGTCAGGTCCGCCTGGAGGAGGACGTGGTCCAACGGTTCGGGGAGAAGCGGGGCAAGTAGCCGAGCGGCGGCGGCACTTGCGGCTGCCTGCTCGGCGGGGGAGAGGGGTTCGGGGGGAGTGGGCGGGCGGTGGTGATGGTGATGGACGGGGAGCTTGTCGCCGGGGCCGGAAGGATCGGAGGGGGCTGAGAGATCAGAGGGGTTGGAGGCACCCGAGGCACCCGGGGAGCCGGCCGCCGCAAGCCTGCCGCCCCTGCCTGCCGCAACCCCGCCGCCCCTGCCCGCCGCAACCCCGC
Organism: Streptomyces sp. NPDC048504; assembly: GCF_043200035.1. NCBI lineage: Bacteria > Bacillati > Actinomycetota > Actinomycetes > Kitasatosporales > Streptomycetaceae > Streptomyces > Streptomyces sp. NPDC048504. Next base: position 462,564 of record NZ_JBICXA010000002.1, on the reverse strand, counting down.
CGTCCTCGCCCTCCGCACCTCTGCCTCTGTCAGTGCCAACCGGCGCCGCAGCCCGCGGCCCCAACAACGCCCGCCCCTGCGACGACAAGGCCCCCCGCCCCGTCACCCCCAACATCTCCGCCTCGCTCAACGTCCACCGAGCAAGGCGACTGCGCAGATCGTCGTCCCCCTGAGCACCCCCCTGAGCCCCCGCCGGAGCGCCCTCTGTGCTCCTCTGCGCACCCCCGGCCCCCCGAACCGGCCGCTCCCAGCGCAACCGGGCCAACACGGACTCGGCAGACGGCGAGGCCCCCTCAGGGAGCCCCGCGAGCAGACCCAGCACCCGGTGCCGAACCTCCGGAGCCGCCGACCGGTCCAGCCCCGGCCCCAGCGCGGACAAGGTCCGTTCCTTCGCGTCCCGCCCCCCGACCAGCCCCGACGTCCGGGTCGCCGTGAGCCACGCCTCCGCGAGCCGGGCCCAGCGCTGTGCGGCGGGCAGCTCCAGCCACTCGTCGAGGGCCGGGGTGGCCGCGTACCGTTCGTCGGCGTCACCGTCGGAGGCCAACAGCCCTGCCGCATAAGCGAGTTCGACCCAGAAGGCGGCGACGGGCTCCGCCACGTCCAGCGCGACGGCGGTCCGCTTCAGATCACGGACGCTGAGACCCCCCGCCCGCATCACCGTAGGTCCGCCCTCGTCCCAGTCCTTCATCAGCTCCTCGACCGTCGCGAGCGCGGTGTACGCCTGCCCGGCCGCCGTCGTGTCCACAACCTGTGGACGGTGCGTCGCCTTCGCCTCGACCGCAGGCGCCAGCGGCTCCGTCTCGCGGTGCGCGCGCCCGGCCCGCAGGTACAGGGCCACTTCACGCGGGAGTACGACCGTGCCGGGCGCGGTAGGCAGCAGCAGCCCCCGGTCGATGAGCCAGCGCAGCCGGGCCGCGGGCTCGGCGGTCACCTGGCCGTACGGCGGCCCCCAGACCAGCCGGTTCAGCACCTCCAGGGACTCCTCGGGGGCGCGGCCGAGCAGCGCCTTCATCCGCCGCCGGGCCGTGAACAGCTTGGTCAGTGCTGCCACCGCGGACACGGAGTCATGCGTGGAGGGCAGCCCGGCGGCCGTCACGATCTCCTGAATACGCCCCGGCGACATCCCCGCCGTGGCCTCCGCGACCGTAGGCCCGAGGCCGGTCGGCGACGGATGCTGCGGCGACGGCGCCAGCAGCTCACGCGCCGTCCGCACCAGCCGCAGCCGGTCGTCCGCACCCCACACCAGTGCCTGCTCGCGCAGGGTCGCGAGGGCGCGCGGCAGCGCGTGCACGACGACGGCGTCTCGGGCGTCACCTGCCATCAGCCCGACCAACTCGTCGTACGACGCCGGGTCTCCCGCCACGGCCAGCGCCTCCGCCGTCTGCAGCGCGAAACGGTCCAGCCGCTCCAGCGCCCGCACGACCGACCCGCGCGTACCGGCCCGGGTCGCGAGCTGGGTGAGGTCGGTGGGCACGGGCGTGATGAGGTCGGGGCGGCTGCGCAGCAGCGCGGCCAGGGACGCGTCGTCCCTGGTTCGGAGTGCCTCCGCGAGCGAACGGGGCGGCGTGGCCGGGGTGCTCATCCGACCCACGGTAGCGGGTACGGCGGCCGGGCCGGTGTCGCCCGCCCGACAGTGACCGCCCGACGACGCCCCGCATCCGGGGCCGAGAGCACCCGTGCGGCGGCGGCGATCCCTCGCGCCCTGAGCCGATGACAATCCGCGACGGGCGGCGATCGCCTCCTCACCGCGCGCCAGGCAACGCCCCGCTCGCCCACGCCGGCCACCCCCTCCCCGGTCGGGGCCCCTTGCGCGTACGGCGATCGCATGCCGCTCGGCCCGCGAACAACCCGCCCCCGTACAGCGCCCGCCCTCACCCGGCCCCGCCGTACACCCCGATGCGCGGGCCGACACGAGTCCCGACCTGCGCTACGGTCGTTCCGGCGGGGTATCCAACGCACCCGCCCCGGAGGGGACTTCGTGGGTATCGAGAGCGACCAGGTCGTCTACGAGTATCTGAGCCGCGTCGGCGACGTGGCGCAGCAACGGCAGCTGCCCTCGGTCACGCGCATGCGGCTCGTGTCCGAGCTGCGCAACGAGATCGACCGGCGGCGTGCCGGTTCCACCGTCGACACACCGGCCGCCGTCCAGCGCATCCTCAAGGGCCTCGGCACCCCGGACGAGATCGTCGCCGCGGCCGGCACCGGCGCCGGCGTCCCCCAGTTCCCGACCACCTCCGTCCCCGCACAACGGGACCACGAGGACGATCTACGGCCGAAGGGCCTGCGCCGGGTCGTACCGCTGCCGCGCACCCGCCTCACCAAGTCCGCGCCCACCCCCGACCCCGAGCCCGACAACTCCGCCTCCGCACCGCACCTCGCGAGCGCGTCCGACCTCGGCGCGAGCGTCCTGCAGCCCGACTGGTGGCGGCCGGAGAACGGCAATGGGTTCGCGCTCGGCGACAGCGTGCCCGGGTTCACCGGCGGGGTCGAGATCCCCGAACTCCTCAAGCCCCCGCCGCCGAAGGAGCCCCCGAAGGAGACGCCGAAGGCACCGGAGCCGGTGGCCGCACCGGTGATCGAGCAGGCGCCGGAAACCCCGGCCCGCCGGCGCCGCATGGTCCCGCGCCTCCCCGCCGGACGCTGGTCCAACCCCCTCCTGCTGATCGCCGCCGCGCTGCTCGTCGTGGGCGCCGTACTGGGCAACTGGTTCGCCCTGCTGCTCGGTTGGCTCATCGCGTACGCCTCCCGGCGGCTGACCGACGCCGAGACGAAGGCGGCGGTGATCGGCCTGCCGACGGCGGCCGTCGCGGCCGGCATCGTCTGGCTGTGGGGCAGGAACGAGGGCCGCTGGGGCGCTCCGATCGCGCAGGGTCACATGAGCGACGCGATCGCCGAGACCTGGCCGTGGGTGGTGCGGGGCGCGGCGGTGGCGTCGGCGCTGTACCTGGTATGGCGGTCGCAAAGACAGCGGTAGAGCAGTCGGTGGGCCCGGTGGGATTGTCGTAGCGACTGGGCACAATGGCCCATATGAGCCCGCACCCTGAGCCCGCCCTGACCGTCGGCTTCGATCTCGACATGACCCTCATCGACTCCCGGCCCGGTATCCACGCCTGCTATCTGGCGCTGGCGGAGCGGACGGGGACGTACATCGACGCCGATCTGGCGATCACCCGGCTCGGGCCGCCGCTCGCGGACGAGTTGATCAACTGGTTCCCGGCGGAGGAGCTGCCCGCCATGGCCGACCTCTACCGCGAGATGTACCCGGCGATCGCCATTGCCGCGACCCCCGCGATGTCCGGCGCCCCCGAGGCGATCGCGGCCGTGCGGGCGGCCGGCGGGCGGGCCATCGTGGTCACCGCGAAGTACGAGCCCAACGCGAAGCTGCACCTCGCACACCTCGGCATCGACGCCGACGCCGTGATCGGCAATCTGTGGGCCGAGCAGAAGGCGGAGGCGCTGCGCGAGGAGGGCGCGAGCGTCTATGTCGGCGACCATGTCGGCGACGTGCGCGGCGCCCGTACCGCCGAGGCCCTGTCGGTCGCGGTGGCGACCGGACCGTGCGACGCGGACGAACTGCGCGCGGCCGGGGCGGACGTGGTCCTCGGCGATCTCACCGAGTTCCCGCGATGGCTTTCGGACTACCTTTCGGCGCGCGCCTGACGGCGGCCCGCGGCGACCGACTGGAGCACGCCTCCGGCGGCCAGCAGGAATCCGACGCCCATGAGCATGCTCAAGAGGTACATGTACGTCGGAAAAGGCGTCGTGTGGAGCAACAGCGGTACCACGGTGACGAGTGTGGCCACCGCACCGATGAAAAAGACGATGGCACCGGCACGGATCAGTCGGTCACCGGCCGCGGCGGAATTCGTTTGGGTTTTGTCACGCACCGGACCAGGGTAGTTCCCAGCGCGAAGGAACAAGCGGGCGACGTCTTGTCACCGGCCTGAAGACCATTAGCCTTGGTACCGGCGGGTCCCGACGACCCGCCGGTCTGCTATCCGAAGCAGTTTTCCGACGAGTACGAGGACGAGGACAGACGTGCCTACCGGCAAGGTCAAGTGGTTCAACAGCGAGAAGGGCTTCGGCTTTCTCTCCCGTGACGACGGCGGTGACGTCTTCGTCCATTCCTCGGTTCTGCCCGCCGGAGTTGATGCCCTGAAGCCCGGACAGCGCGTGGAGTTCGGGGTCGTCGCCGGTCAGCGCGGCGACCAGGCCCTCTCGGTGACCCTGCTCGACCCGACCCCGTCGGTCGCGGCGGCCCAGCGCAAGAAGCCGGACGAACTGGCGTCCATCGTCCAGGACTTGACGACCCTCCTGGAAAACATCACGCCCATGCTGGAACGCGGCCGCTATCCCGACAAGCCCGCGGGCGCGAAGATCGCGGGGCTGCTGCGCGCGGTCGCCGACCAGTTGGACGTGTAGAAGTCCGGGAGATTCAGCGGAGTTCGAGGCTCTAGGAAAATTCGAGCAGGTCCGGGCCGAGGGGCGACACCAGCCTCTCGGCCCGTGGCGTGGGGGGCACGGGCCCGCAAAATCAGCCCGTCCGGCGTTTGAGGACGAGGCCCCTTCAGGGCCGATGGGGGTCTGGGGGCGCAGCCCCCAGGGACGGCACCCCAGTTCAGGGCAACGGGAAGCTCAGGGAAACGTCAGCGCGTCCGGGCCGAGTGCCGGCACCAGCCCCTCCGCCGCCGCCCGCGTCAGCAGACCCCGGATCGCCGCGTACCCGTCGTCCCCCAGATCCGCCGTGAACTCGTTGACGTACAGCCCGATGTGCTGGTCGGCGACGGCCGGGTCCATCTCCTGGGCGTGCTCCATGACGTACGGCCGGGATACCTCGGGATCGTCCCAGGCGGCCCGGACCGACGTACGGATGGAGCCGGCGAGGAGGTTCAGCGCGTCCGCGCCCAGCGACCGCTTCGCGATGATCGCGCCCAGCGGGATCGGCAGCCCCGTCGTGGCCTCCCAGTGCTCGCCCATGTCCGCGAGCTTGTGCAGGCCGTAGTTCTGGTACGTGAAGCGCGCCTCGTGGATGACGAGCCCCGCGTCGACCTTCCCGTCCCGCACGGCCGGCATGATCTCGTGGAACGGCATGACGACGATCTCGCCGACCCCGCCGGGGATGGTGTCCGCAGCCCACAGTCGGAACAGCAGATACGCCGTCGACCGCTCGCTCGGCACGGCGACGGTACGACCGGTGAGGTCCACGTCCGCCCCCCGGGTGAGGACGAGCGGCCCGCACCCCCGCCCCAGCGCACCCCCGCACGGCAGCAGCGCGTACTCGTCGAGGACGTACGGCAGCACGGCGTACGACACCTTCAGGACGTCCAACTCACCGCGTTCGGCCATGCCGTTGGTGATGTCGATGTCCGCGAAGGTCACGTCGAGCGCGGGCGCGCCCGGCACCCGGCCATGGGCCCAGGCGTCGAAGACGAACGTGTCGTTCGGGCAGGGGGAGTAGGCGATCCGCAGAGGCTCGGTGAACGGGGTCATACCTGTCTCCAACTCTCCAGTACGGGCGCGCACTTCCCGAATCCCTCGGTCAGGACCGCGAGCGCGTCGCCGATGCGCCAGGCGGCGCGGTCGCGCGGGCCGACGGGGTTGGAGACCGCGCGCAGTTCCAGGACGGGGATGCCGTGGGCGGCGGCGGCCTCGGCGACGCCGAAGCCCTCCATCGCCTCCGCGAGGGCCCGGGGGTGGCGGGCGCGGAGTTCGGCGGCGCGGGCGGCCGTTCCGGTCACAGTGGAGACGGTGAGTACGGCTCCGGTGCGGGCGCCGGCCGCGGCCGCGAGGTCTCGTACGAGTGCATTCGGCGGACGGTGGGTGACGGTGCCGAAGCCGAGTTCGGTGACCGGGAGAAAGCCGTCCGGGGTTTCCGCGCCCAGGTCGGCGACGGTGATCTCGTCGGCGATCACGAGGGAGCCGACGGGCGCCTCGGGCTGGAAGCCGCCGGCGATCCCGGCGGAGACGACAAGGGCGTACGGGGTGCCGGCGAGGGCGGTGGCCGTAGCGGCGGCGGCAGCGGCGGGACCCACCCCGGCGGCGATGACATCGACCCGGCTGTCATGTGTGAATGCCCGTGCCACCGCGTCCCGTTCGGCGGGGACGGCGGTGGCGACGAGGATCCGTACGGAGGACGGCGTAGACGCGGACGTGGTCAGGAGTCCTTCTTGAACTTGAAGGACCACAGGCCCTTGACCGTCTTGTCGCCCTCCTTGATGGAGACGACGGTCGAGTTGCCGGTCGCGCCGTACTGGGTGTTGAAGAACACGCTGCCGGGGATCGTGCGGTACGTCTTCTTGCTGGAGTCGGTCAGCGGCTGACCGTTCATCAGGATCGTCCAGCCGTTGTCGGCGATCTTCGGGTCGACACCGAAGCGCACGGTGTCGTCCGGGTCGACCGAGATCGACGTGGAGGCCTTCAGGCACTTCGGCAGGTCCGCGGTCTTCACCGCGTCGCCGTCGTTGTAGCAGGTGGCCTCCGTGTGGACCGAGTTCCTCCCGACGGTGATCGTCGAGATCGGCGTCGGCTTGTCGCACGCCGACAGGACGAGCAGTCCGGCGGAAACGGCGCCGGCGGCGGCGACGGCGCGGCGGCGTCGCACAGCGGATTGCATGGTCATGGGGCGAAGGCTATCGGGCCCGTCCAGTCCTCCCCCCACGTGGGGTGCGGCGCGGCGGGCCGGGTGGTGCGGGTTAGGCCACTCGCGGGCGTCCGCCGGCCCCGTGACGTGCCGAGGAGAGCAGCCCGCGCAGGGTGGTCAGCCAGCCCAGGGCGATGACTCCGGCGGCGAGGGTGAAGCCGAGGGCGCCGTTCAGCGGCATGACGATGCCGATCGCGCCGCCGAGCACCCAGGCCATCTGGAGCATCGTCTCGGAGCGCGCGAACGCCGAGGTGCGCACCAGCTCGGGTACGTCCCGCTGGATCAGCGCGTCCAGGGACAGCTTGGCCAGCGCCTGGCAGAACCCGGCCGCGGCGGCGAGACAGGCCACCAGGGCCGCGCCGAAGAAGATCGCCGCCGTGACCGCCGCGCCCAGCACGACCGCCATCACCGTCACGATGATGAGTTCCGGCGCCCGCTGCCGCAGCCAGGAACCGACCGCCGTACCGAGCGCGTTGCCCACGCCCGCCGAGACGGCGACTATGCCCAGCGACACGGCCGCGCTCTGCCCGGTCATCGGATGCTCGCGCAGCAGGAACGCGAGGAAGAAGGTCAGGAAGCCCGACAGCCAGCGCAGCGCCGCGTTGGCGCCGAGCGCGTGGGTGACGGCGATGCCGACCGTGCGCAGCCCCGGCCGCTTGACCTCCCTGGGATGCGGGCCGTGCAGATGGTCCGCGTCCGCCGCGAGCAGCGCCGTGTCCTCGCCCTTGGCCGAGTCGACCTTGGGGTCCAGCGAGAACGACAGGAACGTACCGCCGACGAAGATCACGAAGGCGCCGTAGAGCGGCCAGGGGTCGCCGATGGCGTGCAGGGCGCCCGCGATCGGGGCGGCGACGCCGGTGGCGAGGAGCCCGGCGAGGGTGACTCTGGAGTTCGCCTTCACCAGCGAGATGCGGGGTGGCAGCAGCCGGGGCACCACGGCGCTTCTGACGACGCCGTACGCCTTCGAGGCGACCAGGGCGCCCAGGGCCGCCGGATACAGCTCCAGGCTGCCGCTGGCGACCGCGCCGGAGATGATCAGCGCGAGGAGGGCACGGGCCAGCATCGCTGCGGCCATGGCGGCGCGGCGCCCGTGCGGAAGCTTGTCGAGGAGGGGCCCGATCACGGGGGCGAGAACAGTGAAAGGCGCCATGGTGATCGCCAGATACAGGGCGACCCGCCCCCGGGCCTCGTCGGTCGGGACGGAGAAGAAGACGGTCGACGCGAGGGCGACGGTGATCATGACATCGCCTGCGCCGTTCACCGCGTGCAGCTCGATGAGCCGGCCGAGGCCCGACTCGCCCGCGCCGTGCGCGTGGGTGGCCTTGCGGATGCCGCGGGCGGTACCGGTGACGGGGAAGTGCAGGGCGCGACCCATCGCGCGGACGGAACCGCTCACCCGGCCCGAACCGCCACCTCGGATGTTCCCCTTCGTGCCACCGATCCCGGTGGCGCCTTGGGGCGACCTCGCGGCTGCCACCCCGTCATAGTGCCCCGAGAACGGCGCGAGTAGTGCGGTTACCGCACGTATGGAGGCGTACGGAAGTGGATTCTGGGCCGTTCCACAGGTCTCCGGCCGACCGTCCTACGGGTTTCCGGATGACCGCCGCGCAGCGCCCGAGGGGCCGTCGGTGTGGGCGCATGGCGCGGGAGAAGGTAGCGTGCGTAGCGCGCCGTGGCGATTGTTCTCGGCCGCGCGCCTCTCGGCCATCCCGCAGAATGGATGGTGTAGGCGTGCCCGAGCGCGATCGGGCGCGGACGTCGACGCGGCCCTCCACCAGTGCCCCCAAGGGCCTGGTACATGTCTTTCAGCCGCTCCGTCCGCTCCCTTCGCCACACCAGGCGCACCCGTGAGACGGCGTAGGAGAGAAGCGATACCTGTGAGCGCAGCGACCACGCGAAGCCGCACCCCCGACCGCCTGTGCGCCGAGGCCGTCGACCTCGCCCGTGCCGCAGCCGAGGAGGCCGCCGCACCCGGCGTGGTCGGCGAGCACGCCGGCTTCGAATCCGACGGCGACCGGGTGGTCACGCACTTCTTCGAATGCAAGGAGTTCGGCTACCGGGGCTGGCGCTGGGCGGTGACGGTCGCGAGGGCGTCCCGCGCGAAGCTGGTGACTCTGGACGAGGTCGTCCTGCTCCCCGGCCCCGACTCGCTCCTCGCCCCCGAATGGGTCCCGTGGAGCGAACGCCTCCGCCCCGGCGACATGGGCCCCGGCGACCTGCTCCCCACCGACGCGGAGGACCTCCGCCTGGAGCCCGGCTACACGGGCGAGGACGAGCCCCCGCCGAACTCCGCGGTCTCCGAGGAGATGGCGGAGCTGGTGGAGTCGGAGGACGCGGAGGTGACGGCGGGAGCGCCGTCCGCTCTGCCTGTCGCCCCGACCCGAGGCTCGATCGCCGCGGTGGCGGAGGAGTTGGGCATCCGCCGCGCCCGGGTCCTCTCCCGCTACGGCCTCCACGTCGCCGCCGACCGCTGGGAGGACGGCTTCGGCCCCAAGACCCCGATGGCCCAGGCGGCCCCGGCGGCCTGCGTCAGCTGTGGCTTCCTGGTCGCGATCGGCGGCTCCCTGGGCCAGGCGTTCGGAGTCTGCGCGAACGAGTTCTCCCCGGCGGACGGCCACGTCGTGTCCCTGTCCTACGGCTGCGGCGGCCACTCGGAAGCAGCCATCATGCCCAAACCGCCCCAGCCCCCGGCCCATGTGATCGACGAGACGATGGTCGACCCGTTCCCGCTGCGGCCTTCCGCGGATTCGGGGTCGGTGTCTGTGGGGGCGGACGAGGAATCGGCGGAGTTGGGGCACTCGTAGGGTTCTGTGGGCGGGGTGACGCTGTGAGCACCGACGCGATCGTGCGTACCGAGTTTCCCGAAGGGCATGCGATCCTCTTCGGAATCGACGGGAAGATCATCCTGACCCCGCGGAGCTACGAGCACTCCAGCACGATCAAGTCGATGCAGTACGCGACGGCCGTATCCCTCGGCCGTCGCGCGAAAGTCGCCTCCGACGTGCACATCGACTTCCCCGCAGACGAGAATTCCGCCCCCGACCTGGCCATCCTCCGCGAGGACGCCCACCGGAAGGGCAAGCGTTACAGCTTCGAAGGCGTCCTGCTGATCTCCGAGGTCGTCTCGACCTCGTCCGTCCGCAAGGACTACGACGACTGCACCGCGAAGTACGGCCGCTACGGCATCCCCGTCTACCTGGTCGTGGACCCCTATGCACGGGAAGTGGTCCTCCACACCCAGCCGACCGGCACGGGCTACATCGCTGCCCACACCCACAAGTACGGCACCGGCAAGCTCCCCATCCCGTTGGCCGACGGCCGCACCTTCACCCTCGACCTCGACCAACTCCCGCTTCCGGAGCCCGAGTCCGAGGCGGACGTTCGCTGACCAGTTCAGCGGCCTGCGTTTCCACGGCGGCGAGGAAATCGGCGGGAGCTGTGCGGGCGGCCTCTTCGGCACCGAAGACGTACTCCCATTTCCAGCTCACCCGCGAACAGCCTCCATGGCCTCGTCGAGGACCGCGCTCAGCTCCCCGAGAGCTTCCCGCGCGACGGCAGGATCCTCGTGCTCCAGATTGCTCTCCGCGCGGGCGTAGCGGGTCGACAGATCGGGGCGGCGGGCGATCTCGATCTCCCTGGCCCAGATCAGGACCCAACTCTGCACCGGGCCGAGGGACTGCCACTCGACTGCCTTGGCGAAGGCGTCGTCCTTCATGGCCCGCATCTCGTCCAGCCGACCCGGAGCGACGACGGCAAGGGCGGCACGCAGGGCATCGGGCGTCAGCTCGGGACGGGGGATCAGCTCGTGCCCGTGGTCGGCCTGAGTGCTCATGGTGTCCTCCAGTGGGTGGCAACCGGAGTACGGCAGTCATGGCAATGTCCCGGGATCGGCGAGCGGAAGGCGCGGTCGCAGCCTTCGCAGTTCTGGAGGGGGTGCCGTACGGCTGGTGGTGGTGCCGGAGCCCGGAACGGTGGTGGGGGCGGGAGTTGGGCGCTCAGGCGGTGGGCCAGGAGGGCTGCGGGGCGGCGTAGGGGGTCGGGCGGCAGGTCCGCGGTGAGTGCGTGGCGTACGGCCGTGGGGGCTACGTCCCGCTCCAGCCAGGCCGCGACGCCCGGGGCCAGGTGGGCCGTGTCGCAGGCCGACAGGAGCAGGCGGGGATCGTGGCGGCGGAGGCCCGTGAGGAGGTCCGTGGCCTGCTGGATGAGCGCGGGGGAGGGGTACGCCGGGCGCGGTACGGGCGGGAGTGCCTTGCGGGGTGTGTGTTTCTTCGGCTTCTTCGGTGTTGCCGGGGCGTGGGGGTCCCTACGGCCGCTGCCGGGTTGGTTGCACGAGATCGTGCGGGTGACGATGCGGCCGTCGGGGATGCGGTGGCGTTCGCGGCGGAGATAGCCGTGGGTCTCCAACTCCCGTAGCGCGGCGGCGATTCGGTCCCTGCCCTCCGGGAAGCGGGCCGCGAGGGTCTTGATGTCGACGCGGGAGTCCGCGGGCAGGGACTGGATGTGGACGCCGAGTCCGATTGCCAGGGCCGACAACTCCGGGTGCTGGGCGAGATGGTTGCCGATCACCGTGAAGCGGGTGGTGTGGCGGGCGTTGTCGTGCGTGAGCCCGCCGTGACCGTTGGGCCGCCGGTTCGGGTGGTTCGCGTGAGGGTTGGCGGTGTGCCGGGACTGGGCGCGCGGAGGCGCGCTAATGTCGTACGTATCCATCGGGAAGGGTGCTACTTCCTAGGTGGTCAGGCCCTCGCCTTGGGATTGCCGTCCCGGCGAGGGCCGTCGTATGTCCGCTGTCTGCGGTTGTGTCGCGCTGAGCGTAGATCACGCAACCTGCCCGGAATCCAGCCCAGTTGATGATGTTCACCCGGATGGGTGAATGGCGAGCCTGGCTGCCGGGAGGGTGGGGTGGGGCTTGGTGGGGGTTCTTTCACCGTCGTGGTTCTTGGGAAAAGGCGCCCCTCGCACCGGAGTTCGGGTTTCCGGGCTTCGGTGCGTGGTCCAGTACCAGTTCCGCCCAGACCGTCTTGCGGGGGCGAGGTCCCGGGTCCCAGCCCCAGCGGTCGGCGAGTGCCTCGACGATCAGCAGGCCCCGGCCCGACTCCTCGTCCCGCGTGGGGTGTTGGGGGCAGGGCGGACAGTCACCCCGGGTGTCGGAGACCTCGATGCGCAGGATGCCTGCGACGACGTAGAGGGTGAGTCTGAAATCCCGGCCCGGTACGCGACTGTGCGTGGCCGCGTTGGTGGCGAGTTCGGCGACGATCTGGCGGGCCGGGTCCAACAGGATTCCCCAGGCGCGGAGCTGTTCGGTGGCCAGGAGACGGGCGAGGCGGGCGCCGCGTCGGGTGGGGGACAGCTGCACCGTGAAGTTGCGGACGGGGTTGCCGAGTTGGGGTTTGGGCTGGGCTTCGGAGGCGGTGGTTTCTTGGATCACGTCACTCAGCGTGGCCGCGCGTGCCTACCGTGACCAGTGACGTTGCCGGTACGTAGGGTGACTGTCCGCGGCTTGTCCGGTCGTGTCCGGGCTGTCGGGACGGTGCGCGCGGGTAGGGGCGTCGCGGCACGGTCGTACGACGGAGGGGTGCGGAATGTCGGTGGACGAGGGTCAGCTCAAGACCGAGGCGGATGAACCAGGTTGGGAGGTCGACCCGGACGACGAGTGGGGTCTGGCGGTCATCGCCACAGTTGGGCGCCAGTTGAGGCTGCGCCGGGAGGCGGTGGGGATGCGGGCCGCCGACTTCGCGGTGGCGATCGGGTACAGCGAGGACCTGGTCTACAAGGTCGAGGGTGGGAAACGGATTCCCCGACCGGAGTATCTGGACAAGTCCGAAGAGGTGCTGCGGGCGGACGGGCTGATCGCGGCGATGAAGGAGGACGTGGCCAAGGTCCGGTACCCCAAGAAGCTGCGCAAGATCGCCGAGTTGGAGGCGAGCGCGGTAGAGATCGGGGTCTACGTCGGGCTCAGCATCCACGGGTTGCTCCAGGCACCTGAACACGCGCGGGCACTGTTCGAGGCGCGGCAGCCGCCCTACCCGGACGCGGAGATCGAGCGCTTGGTGGCCTTGCGGATGGCGCGGCAGGCGGTTTTCGGCAGGACGTCCGTGCCGTCGATCAGCTTTGTGCAGGAGGAGGCGTCGCTGCGGCGTCACGTCGGAGGCACAATGGTGAGGCGTGGTCAGCTCGAACATCTGCTGGAGGTGGGGCAGTTGCGCAACGTCACCTTCCAGGTGATGCCCACAGAGACGGGCGCGCATCCCGGTGTGGATGGGAAGATCGAGTTACTGAAGTTCGCGGATGGCACGGCCGTGGGGCGTTCCGACGGGGCCTTCGCTGGCCGTCCGACTTCGGAGCCGAGGGAACTCCGCGTTCTCGAACTGCGGTATGGCACCATCCGGGCTCAGGCTCTCACGCCGGGGGAGTCACTCGTCTTCATCGAACACCTGCTGGGAGAAACATGATCCGCGAGCCCGAACTGGCCTGGTTCAAGAGCAGCTACAGCGACGGCACCGAGGGCGACTCCTGCGTTGAGATCGCCGTAGCCCCCGGCACCGTCCATGTCCGTGACTCCAAGACCGTCGAGGGCCCTCGGTTCACCGTCACCTCGGCCGCCTGGACGGGGTTCGTGCACCAGCTGGGAGAAGCATGACGTCACCCGAACTGACCTGGTTCAAAAGCAGTTACAGCGGCGGCACCAACGGCGAGTCGTGCGTCGAGATCGCGGTAGCGCCCCGCACGGTCCACGTCCGTGACTCCAAGCACACGGACGGCCCCCGCCTCACCCTCACCCCCGCCGCCTGGACGGAGTTCGTCACGCGTCGGTGAACGGGTCGGCCAGGCACGGGGATCGATGCCGCGAATGTCCGTGAACCGAGCTTAGGTACACGACCGCATCCCCCCGCCCCCCACACCCTCCCGCAGGCTGGGGTCTTTTCTAACCCGTCACCGGGACGCACACCGGTTAGATTTACCCCCAGCCTCCAGCGACCCCCCGCACCCCACCCACCGGACACCCTCCCCGGCAACCGCACCCCCCTCCGCGCGGTACCTTCATCGCGACGTCGATGAGGAGAGTGAACGTACGTGAGTAAGTTCGTGCGGCCCGCTGCCGAGGGTGCCGACCCGTTCGGGACCGCCCGTCTGCGGCGTGGGGTGCTCGATGCCTGGGCGACCAGTCCGGCCCGGTTCCGGGAGGACGCCAACGCCGAGGAAGATCTCGTCCTCGGCGGGTACCGGGACCGGCTGGTCGTCGAGCTCGCTCAGAACGCCGCCGACGCCGCCGCCCGCGCCGGTGTGGCAGGCCGGCTCCGGCTCACCCTCCGCGACGGCGTCCTCTGCGCCGCCAACACCGGCGTCCCCCTCGACGCGGCCGGTGTCGAATCCCTCTCCACCCTCCGCGCCTCCGCGAAACGCGATGCCGGTGACAGTGCCGTCGGACGGTTCGGCGTCGGCTTCGCCGCGGTCGTCGCCGTCACCGACGAACCCGCCGTCGTCGGACGGCACGGCGGCGTCCGCTGGTCCCTCGCCGAGGCCCGCACCCTCGCCGACGACACCGCCCGCCACAGCCCCGGCCTCGGCACCGAGATCCGCCGCCGCGACGGCCACATCCCGCTGCTGCGCCTCCCGTTCGCCGCCGAGGGCACCGCCCCCGACTCCTACGACACGGTCGTCATCCTCCCCCTGCGCGACACCGCCGCCGAGGACCTGGCCGAGCGCCTCCTCGGCGCCGTGGACGACGCGCTGCTCCTCGCCCTCCCGGGGCTGACCGAAGTCGTGGTCGAAGTAGGGGACCAGGCACCCCGCACCCTCACCCGCCGCACCGACCGCGCCGACACCGTCGTGGACGACAGCCGGGACGGAACCACCCGCTGGCGTACGGCCGCCGCGCACGGGGAACTCGCCAAGGAACTCCTCGCGGACCGGCCCGTCGAGGAGCGGCTGCGCCCTTACTGGTCCGTGACCTGGGCCGTGCCCGTCGACGAGGACGGCACTCCGGCCCGGCCCCGCACCAGCCCCGTCGTCCACGCGCCCACCCCCAGTGACGAACCCCTGGGCGTACCCGCCCTGTTGATCGCTTCCCTCCCCCTCGACACCACCCGTCGGCACGCCGCCCCCGGCCCGCTGACCGACTTCGTCGTGGAGCGCGCGGCGGACGCGTACGTCGAACTCCTCGCCGCCTGGCGCCCGGTGACCAGCGGCATCATCGACCTCGTCCCCGGCCCGCTGGGCAAGGGGGAGTTGGACGGGACGCTGAGGCAGGCGATCCTGAAGCGCCTGCCGCGAACGTCCTTCCTCCCGCCCGCCATCGAGCCCACAGGCGACGACTCCGACCTGCCCGAGTCGCTACGGCCCCGGGACGCCGAGGTCGTCGAGGGCGCCGGAGCCGACACCGTGCGCGTCCTCGCCGAGGTACTCCCCACCCTCCTGCCCGCCGGCCTCGAACGCCGCGTGGAACTACGGACGTTGGGCGTCGCCCGCGTCCCCCTCACCGACGCCGTCGACCGCCTGGCCGGCCTGGAGAAGAACCCCGACTGGTGGCGACGGCTCTACGACAGCCTCGCGGGCGTGGACCCCGACCGGCTCACCGGGCTGCCCGTCCCGCTCGCGGACGGCAGGACGACGATCGGGCCACGACAGGTCCTCCTCCCCGCCCCCGACTCCGCCCAGGTCGAGCCCGAAGTCCTCGCCCGGCTGGGCCTCAAGGTCGCCCACCCGGACGCCGCGCATCCCCTGCTGGAGAAGCTCGGCGCGCTGCCCGCGACGCCCCGCGCGGTGCTGACGACACCCCAGGTACGGGCCGCCGTGGCCGCCTCCCTCGACGAGGAGGGCGGGGCCATGTGGGACGAAGTCGCCCCGGACAGCGACGAGTTGGCGGAGACCGTCCTCGCCCTCGTCCGGGACGCGGGCCTGGAACCCGGTGACGAACCCTGGCTCGGCGCCCTCGCCCTGCCCGACGAGGACGGCGAACTCGCCCCCGCCGGCGAACTGGTGCTGCCCGGCAGCCCGTTCGCCCAGGTGATGCGGGACGACGAACTGGCCTTCGTGGAAGCCGACTTGGCCGACCGCTGGGGCGAACAGCCCCTCGCCGCCTGCGGAGTCCTCGCCACCTTCGCCCTGGTCCGCGCCACCGACGTCGTCCTCGACCCGGACGAACTGGAGCCCCGCGACAGCGACTTCGCGGAACCCGACGACCCGGGCCTCCTGGACTCCGTGGACGTGTGGTCGGAGGACGTCCTCGACCGCTTCCCCGACAGCCCCGTACCCCCCGTGGCGACCGAACTCGTCGCCGTACGCGACCTGGACCTCGTCGACGAGGACCGCTGGCCCCAGGCCCTCGCCCTCCTCGCCCGGCCCCCGCTCCGCGACGCGATCACCCAACAGGTCCGCATCCTGCTGCCGGACGGCACCCACGAGGTCGTACGGCCTTACACGGCCTGGTGGTTGCGCGGCCACCCGGTACTGGACGGCCGCCGCCCGGCCGGCCTGCTGGCCGCCGGCGGCGACCCGCTCCTGCGCGGCCTCTACGACGAGGCCGACGCGACCGGCTTCGACGACGAACAGGTACTCCGGGCACTCGGCGTCCGCACCTCGGTCGCCGCCCTCCTCGACGAGCCCGGCGGCGCAGCCGAACTCCTCGACCGCCTCGCCGACCCGGACCGCGAGGTCGGCGGTGCCCAACTGCACGCCCTGTACAGCGCGTTGGCCGACCTCGACCCGGAACAGGTGACCCTCCCGGACGACCTGCGCGCCGTGGTCGACGGCGAGGTGACGGTCGTGGACGCGGCGGACGCCGTGGTCGTCGACTCACCCGACCTGCTGCCCTTCACCTCCGGCACCCCGCTCCTGCCCGTACGCCCGTCCAGGGCCGCCGAGCTGGCCGAACTCTTCCAGGTCCGGCGCCTGAGCGAGTCGGTCACCGGCGAGGTCACCTCCGAGGGCACCGAACACGACGTACCGGAATCCGTCCGGACCCTCCTCGGCCCCCTCACCCCCGCGACCTACGTCGAACACGACGAACTCGTCGTGGACGGCGTCGAGATCGACTGGCGCCGCACCCGGGACGGCGTGCTGCACGCCTCGACCCTGGAGGGCGTGGCGGCCGGCCTGGCCTGGGCGGCCGGGCAGTGGCCCCGCCGCTTCGAGGTGGCGGCGCTGCTGGAAGACCCGTCGCGGACGGAGGAACTGGCTCGGGACCGGTGGTTCGACTGAGCGGGTCGACGATCTTCACGGCCGTTCCGAAAAAAGTTCACGAGTCGTACAACCATTCCCTTTCGTCGTGAATCTGATCACCTGAGCCAACAGGCTCCACGATCACTTCTCTACCTGGGGAACCCATGCGCATGCGTGCCACCCTCGGCGTCCTGACCGGCGCCCTGGCCCTCTCCGCTCTCGCCGTGCCCGCCGCGCAGGCCGACGAGGGCCGGGGGGACACCACGATCTCGACCGTCGTGGTGAACGGCGGCAAGCCGGTCGTCGTGGGCGCGACCGCGAAGAAGACCATCACCGTCAGCTTCACGGTCAAGGACGCCTCGGGCGTCGACTGGGCGCAGGCGATCCTGTACCACGGCGCCGACATCGACTCGGCGGACAGCGGTGCCGTCGCCAACAGCAGCGACGGCCGCGCCACCTGCACCAAGGTCAACGCCACGACGTCGACCTGCAAGTCGGCCTTCGACCTGACGCCGCGCTCCAACCTGATCAACTCCGTGGCCGGCGGCTGGAAGGTCTGGGCGGTCGCCAGGGGCAAGGACAGCGACTACGTCCAGAAGGACAACGCGAAGACCTTCCAGGTCCAGCGCCTGTCGAAGCTCACGGTCAACGCCGCCCCGGAGCCCGTCAAGAAGGGCAAGACCATCACGGTCACCGGCAAGCTGACCCGCGCGAACTGGGACGCCGCCACCTACTCCGGTTACTCGACCCAGCCGGTGAAGCTCCAGTTCCGCAAGAAGAGCTCCAGCACGTACACCACGGTGAAGACCGTCAAGACGAACTCGACGGGCAACCTGAGCACCACCGTCAAGGCGACCGTGGACGGGTACTTCCGCTACAGCTTCGCCGGCACCTCGACCACCCCGGCCGTCAACGCCGCGGGTGACTTCATCGACGTGAAGTAACACCTGACGCGGCCCACGCGGCCCCCGCCGACCGGCGAAGTCTCCGTACTTCACCATCAGTTCGCAATACCCGCACAAAGTCTCGATCCGCCGTACAACCTGCCCCACCTGTCGCGAATCAGAACACGTGAGCCAACAGGCTCCGCCATCACTTGGGCCCCGGCGCCGACGACGAGCCGTTCGGAACGACCAGCGCGTCGGGGCCCCCTTTCCCACTTGGGGAACGCATGCGCATAAGCGCCACCGTGGCCGCCGTCTCCGGCGCCCTGGTCCTCTCCGCCTTCGCCGTACCGGCCGCGCAGGCCGCGGGCTCCGACGCCGGCTCGTACCGCTCGGACATCGCGAAGATCCGGGAGGCCGCCGCCCACACCGCCTCCGGCAAGGCCACCCTCTCCGGTTCCACCGTCGCCACCCCGGCCGACGACGAGCCGTACGCCCTGAACGTCACCTTCTCCAACATCAAGGTGCACAGCGCCAAGCCGATCGTGGTCGGTGCCGCCGCCCACGTCTCCGTGCCGGTCACGTACACGCTGACGCACGGCGCCGACGTCGACATCACCGCGTCGGACTTCTGGACCGATCTGTACCTGTACAAGGGCTCGGCGACCGAGCCGGACAACATGATCTTCGACGACGACCTGGCCACCTGCACGGCCACCTCGGCGACCGTCGCCTCCTGCAAGGGCTCCCTCGACATCTACCCGGGTGAGGGCGACCTGTCGAACACCGACGCCGGCGCCTGGAAGGCCGGCGCCGAGGCCGTCGCGTGGAACGGCCAGGACCCCACCAGCAGCACCTTCGACGTCACCAAGGTCGGTTACGCCGACCAGTCCGGCTTCGCCTCCCCGAACGTGACCCGTCTGTCGAAGCTCACGGTCAACGCCGCCCCGGAGCCCGTCAAGAAGGGCAAGACCATCACGGTCACCGGCAAGCTGACCCGCGCCAACTGGGACGCCAACAACTACACCGGCTACTCCACCCAGCCGGTCAAGCTCCAGTTCCGCAAGAAGAACTCCACCACGTACACCACGGTCAAGACCATCAAGACCAGCTCCACGGGAGCCCTGAAGACCACGGTCAAGGCCACGGTCGACGGCTACTTCCGCTACAGCTTCGCGGGCACGGCGACCACCGCCCCGATCAACGCGACGGGCGACTACGTCGACGTGAAGTAGTAGTAGTTCCTAAAAGCAGCTGCCGCGCCCCGAAAACAGGGGCGCGGCAGCTGCTTTTAAGGGGCGCGGGCTCAAAACAGGGGCGAGCTTAAAACAGGGGCGCGGCGAGCTGCTTTCAGGGGCGCGGACTTAAAAACAGGGCGCGGCGGTCTGTTTTTAGGGGCGCGGGGAACTGCGCGACCAGCCCCCACCGGCCCGCACCCGAACGAACTACGCACCCACCCGACCACTCAAGCCGCCCCCCGCCGATCAACCAGCCTCCACGCCAGCTCCAACGCAACCCCCGCCACCCCCGCAATCCCCACAGCGATCCACGGCATGGTCACCCCCACCAACTTCAGCGCGAAGAAATGCTGAAGCCACGGCACAACCAGCACCACCACGAACGCCGCCCCCATCGAGGCGACCAGGGTGATCCGCCACCACGTATACGGCCGCGCGATGATCGCCAGCACCCACATGGAGATCAGGAACAGGGTCAAGGTCGCCGCACTGGTCTCCGCCGCCAACGACCCCTTCCCCGTGTACTCGTGACGAGCGATCAGATACGTGACGAAGGTCGCCGCCCCGGCAATCACCCCACCCGGAATCGAGTACCGCATCACCCGCCGCACAAAATGGGGTTTCGCCCGCTCCTTGTTCGGCGCCAGCGCGAGAAAGAACGCCGGAATCCCGATAGTCAACGTGGACAACAGCGTCAAGTGCCGTGGCAGGAACGGATATTCAACCCGCCAGCACACCACCAGCACCGCCAACAACACCGAGTACACCGTCTTCACCAGGAACAGCGTCGCCACCCGCGTGATGTTCCCGATGACCCGACGCCCCTCCGCGACCACCGAAGGCAACGTCGCGAAGCTGTTGTTGAGCAACACGATCTGCGCTACCGCTCGGGTCGCCTCGGACCCGGAGCCCATCGAGACCCCGATGTCGGCATCCTTCAGGGCGAGGACGTCGTTCACCCCGTCCCCGGTCATCGCGACGGTGTGCCCGCGCGACTGCAACGCCCCCACCATGTCCCGCTTCTGCTGCGGCGTGACCCGCCCGAACACCGTGCCCTCGTCAAGGGACTTGGCCATCTCCCCCTGATCCGACGGCAGTTGACGGGCGTCCACGACCTGCCCGCTGAGCCCCAGCTTCCCGGCCACCGCCCCGACGGACACCGCGTTGTCCCCGGAGATGACCTTCGCGTGCACGTCCTGCTCGGCGAAATAGGCGAGCGTCTCGGCCGCGTCGGGCCGCAACCGCTGCTCCAACACCACCAGCGCCGTCGCCGAGGCCTCCCGCACGACCCCGGGATCGTCCAGCTCCCCCGAGACCCGCGCCAGCAACAACACCCGTAGCCCTTGCTCGTTCAGCCGCCCGGTCTCCTCCAGCGCGGGATCATCCGCACCCAGAAGCACATCGGGCGCGCCCAGCAACCACGTACTCGACTCCCCGTTCCCCTCGCTGAACGACGCCCCGCTGTACTTCCGCGCCGACGAGAACGGCAGCGACTCCACGCACCGCCACTCCCCGCTGTCCGGATAGGCGGTGATGATCGCCTGGAGCGACGCGTTCGGCCGCGGGTCCGACTCCCCGAGCGCGCCCAGGACTTTGCGTACGTACGTTTCGTCGGCCCCGCCGAGCGGCCGCAGCTCGGTGACGTCCATGCCGCCCTCGGTCAGCGTGCCCGTCTTGTCGAGGCAGACCGTGTCGACGCGGGCGAGGCCCTCGATGGCCGGAAGTTCCTGGACGAGGCACTGTTTCCGGCCAAGCCGGATGACACCGATCGCGAAGGCCACCGAGGTGAGCAGCACGAGCCCCTCGGGGACCATCGGGACGATCCCGCCCACCGTCCGGGCGATCGAGTCCTTGAACCCGTGCTGTTTGACGACCAGTTGGCTGATGACCAGGCCTATCGCGGTCGGGATCATCATCCACGTCACGTACTTGAGGATGGTGGAGATACCGGTCCGCAGCTCGGAGTGGACGAGCGTGAACCGGGAGGCCTCCTCGGCGAGTTGGGCCGCGTACGCCTCACGCCCCACCTTCGTCGCCTCGAACGCGCCACCGCCGGCGACCACGAAACTCCCCGACATGACCGCGTCCCCCGGCCGCTTGACCACCGGGTCCGCCTCACCGGTGAGCAGCGACTCGTCGATCTCCAGGCCGTCGGCCTCGACGCACTCCCCGTCGACCACGACCTTGTCACCGGGCCCGATCTCGATGAGATCACCCAGCACGATCCCGGAGGTGCTCACCTCCACCGCGGCTCCGTCGCGCCGTACCGTCGGCTTCGCCTCGCCGATCACCGCGAGGGAGTCGAGCGTCTTCTTCGCCCGCCACTCCTGGAAGACCCCGATCCCGGTGTTGGCGAGGATCACGTACCCGAACAGGCTGTCCTGGACCGGCGCCACGAACAGCATGATCAGCCAGAGCACGCCGATGATCGCGTTGAACCGGGTGAACACGTTCGCGCGGACGATCTCGCCGAGGGAACGGCTGCTGCGCACCGGGACGTCGTTGACCTCCCCGCGCGCCACCCGCTCGGCGACCCCGGCGGCGGTGAGCCCACGGGCCCGTGCGGGAGGGACGGGCACGGGGTGCACAGGATCGAGTTCGGCGCCCGCGTCGGTGTGCGTCATGCATTCGACGGTACGTGCGGATTTACGGCTTCACCCGCCGAGTGCCCGGAAGATCCGACCAGGGGAGGACGGCGGGCGGGGCGGGCTGATGCCCCGGGTGGAGAGAAGCCTCATCACTCCGCAGCAGAGGAGGGGGTCTCCGTAGCCGAAGTGGTCGACGCGGCCGAATCGGTCGAAGCGGTCGGAGCGGCAGCCTCGGCCGCCAGTCGCTTGAGTGCCGCGTCCCGCCCCCGGACGTACCAGATGCCGATCAGCCCCAGCCCGGCCCCGGCCAGGCAGGTCCACACCCACCACAGATGGCCGTGGTCGTCGAACCAGCCGTAGAAGGGGAGCTGTACCAGGAAGAGGACGAACCAGAGGATCGTGCCGCCGATGATGGTCGGGACGATCGGGCCCTCCAGGGGCTCCGGTGCCTCGTGTGTCGGTGTCCACTTCGCCATGCCCCCAGCTTACGAGGCGGCACAAGGCGCTCGGCGGACACTCCGCTCCACGCTGGTCTACGCGCGGAGATAGCGCCTGACGTCTTCATATGTTCATACTGAAACGGTTTCCGTCTGTCCACTTCTGCTCGTAGGAACATCCAATGCCGACCGCGCTCGACCGTTACTTCAAGATCTCCGAGCGTGGCAGCTCGCTCCCCCGCGAGATCCGCGGCGGCTTCGCCACCTTCTTCGCGATGGCGTACATCATCGTGCTCAACCCGATCATCCTGGGCAGCGCGAAGGACATGTACGGGCACCACCTGGACAACGGCCAGCTGGTCACCGCCACGGCGGTCACGGCCGCGTTCACCACCCTCCTCATGGGTGTCATCGGCAACGTACCGATCGCGCTGGCCGCCGGACTCGGCGTGAACTCCGTCGTCGCCCTCCAGCTCGCGCCGCGCATGTCGTGGCCGGACGCGATGGGCATGGTCGTGCTGGCCGGTCTGATCGTGATGCTGCTGGTCGCCACCGGGCTGCGCGAGCGCGTGATGAACGCGGTGCCGTACGGACTGCGCAAGGCCATCTCGATCGGTATCGGCCTGTTCATCATGCTGATCGGGCTCGTGGACTCCGGGTTCATCTCCCGCATCCCGGACGCCGCCCAGACCACCGTCCCGCTCCAGCTCGGCGCCGACGGTCACCTCAACGGCTGGCCGGTCCTGATCTTCATCCTGGGCGTCCTGCTCACCCTCGCGCTGATCGTCCGCAAGGTGTCCGGCGCGATCCTGATCTCGATCGTCACGATGACCGTCCTCGCGGTGATCGTGAACGCGGTCGCGACGATCCCCTCCTGGGGCCTGACCACCCCGAAGTGGCCCGGAAACCCGGTCGCCACCCCGGACTTCGGCCTGATCGGCAAGTTCAGCCTGTTCGGCGGCTTCTCCAAGGTCGGCGTGCTGACCGGCGTCCTCTTCGTCTTCACGGTCCTGCTGTCGTGCTTCTTCGACGCGATGGGCACGATCATGGGCATCAGCGACGAGGCGAAGCTGACCGACGGCGAGGGCAACATGCCCGGCATCAACAAGGTCCTCTTCGTCGACGGCATCGCGGTCGCCGCGGGCGGTGTCAGCTCCTCGTCCGCGACCACCTGCTTCGTGGAGTCCACGGCGGGTGTCGGCGAGGGCGCCCGCACGGGCTTCGCGAACGTCGTCACGGGCGCGCTCTTCGCCGTAGCGCTGTTCCTCACACCGATCGCCACGATGGTCCCGTCCCAGGCGGCCACCCCCGCGCTGCTCGCGGTGGGCTTCCTGATCCTGGCGGGCTCCGTCAAGGAGATCGACTGGGCCGACTACACGATCGCGATCCCGGCCTTCATCACGATGGTGATGATGCCGTTCACCTACTCGATCACCAACGGCATCGGCATGGGCTTCATCACCTTCGTGGTGCTGCGGCTGGTGGCGGGCCGGGGCCGGGAGGTCCCGGTGCCGATGTACGTCGTCGCGGCGGTGTTCGGGTTCTACTATCTGATGCCGGCGCTGGGTCTGACCTGACCTGACCCGACCGGACGGGTCACGTGACCCCGTAGAACTTCTCCGTCTCCTCGACCGCGGTCTGGAACCGCTCGTCGAAGTCGTCCCGAATGAGCGTCTGGACCACGTAGTCCTGGACGCTCATTCCCCTTTTCGCCGCATGGTGTCGGAGCCGTTCGAGCAGCTCCCCGTCTATCCGCAGGCTGAGCACGCTGGTCCCCATGTAGACGAGGGTCCGGGGCGGTTCCCGGCGGCGGGTGACGTTCCGCGCCCGGATCACTCATATGGGTGACGGAAGGGTTCAGTGGCCAGGGTCACGGGCATCTCGGCGTGTCGCCGTTGGTCTTTAGAGAGAGTAATGAGTTACGCTAAAGAACATGCCGGACCTAACCCATGGCGACGACGCTGCCGCCGTGAACTCCTTGCGATCAGCCGTGATGCGGTTGTCCCGTCGACTCAAGCACCAGCGGGTCGACGAGTCACTGAGCCCCACCGAGATGTCGGTGCTCGGCACCCTGTCCAACTGCGGCAGCGCGACCCCTGGCGAGCTCGCTCGCAAGGAGCATGTGCAGCCGCCCTCGATGACCCGCATCGTGGCGCTGCTCGAAGCGAAGGGTCTGGTCCAGCTGGAGCCGCACCCCGAGGACCGGCGCCAGAAGGTCGTCACCAAGACCCCCCAGGCCGAGGCGATGCTCGAAGAGAGCCGCCGCAAGCGCAACGCGTTCCTGGCCGGCCTGGTCGACGGCCTCGACGAGGACGAGTGGGCGAAGATCGTCGCCGCCGCCCCCGTGCTGGAGAAACTCGCACACCTGTAAATCCCCCTATGCGCGAGTGAGCCGTAGGGGCGCGCCGGTGTCGAGAGGTCGAGCGCGCGGAGGCCCGAAGGGTCGAGCACGGTCGGGCTCTCGACACCGGCAGAAAGCGCCCCGTAGGCGAACGAGCAAAAGAAAGAGGAGGCGACCTTTTGAGTTCGGGAACCGGAGCAGACTCCGCACCCGCGCCAGCCATCCCCGACTCCCTGTCCGCACCCCCGCGCAAGTCCTCGATGTTCAGCTCGCTGAAGATCCGGAACTACCGACTGTTCTTCATCGGCCAGGTCGTCTCCAACACCGGCACCTGGATGCAGCGCATCGCCCAGGACTGGCTGGTCCTCAGCCTCACCGGCTCCTCCGCCGCCGTAGGCATCACGACCGCCCTCCAGTTCCTGCCGATGCTGCTTTTCGGGCTCTACGGCGGTGTCCTCGTCGACCGGCTGCCCAAGCGCCCCACCCTGCTCGTCACGCAGTCCGCGATGGCTCTGACCGGCCTCGCCCTCGCCTTCCTCACGCTCTCCGGCCACGTCCAGGTCTGGCACGTCTACGTCGCCGCCTTCGCCGTGGGTCTCGCGACGGTCGTCGACAACCCGGCCCGCCAGTCCTTCGTCTCCGAGATGGTCGGCCCCGAGCAGCTGCAGAACGCGGTCAGCCTGAACTCGGCGAACTTCCAGTCCGCCCGCCTGGTCGGCCCCGCCGTCGCGGGCGTCATGATCACCGGCGTCGGCACGGGCTGGGCGTTCCTCTTCAACGGCCTGTCGTTCGTGGCGCCCCTGGCCAGCCTGTTCCTCATGCGCAACCGCGACCTGCACGCCGTCAAGCGCGCCCCGCGCGGCAAGGGCCAGCTCCGCGAGGGCCTGCACTATGTCGCCGGCCGCCCCGACCTGATCTGGCCGATCGTCCTAGTCGGCTTCATCGGCACCTTCGGCTTCAACTTCCCGGTGTGGCTGTCGGCCTACGCGGACGACATCTTCCACGCGGGCGCCGGCGCGTACAGCCTCTTCAACACGCTCATGGCGGTCGGCTCCCTGATCGGCGCCCTGCTCGCCGCCCGCCGCGGAACCACCCGCCTCCGTGTCCTGATCGCGGCGGCGGCGGCCTTCGGCCTCCTTGAGGTGGTGGCTGCGGTGGCCCCCTCCTACTGGCTGTTCGCCCTCCTCATGATCCCGATCGGCATCGCCGGCCTGACGGTCAACGTCACGGCCAACACCGCCGTCCAGATGGGCACCGACCCGGCCATGCGCGGGCGCGTCATGGCCCTGTTCATGATGGTCTTCATGGGCGGTACGCCGGTGGGCGCACCGATCGTCGGCTGGATCACCGACGCCTACGGCCCCCGGGTGAGCTTCGCCCTGGGCGGCGTCATCGCGGCCGTCGCCGCGGCCACGATCGGCGTGATCCTGGCCCGCATCGGCGGCCTGCGTCTGTCGTTCGACTGGAACCACGGGCATCCGACCGTGGCCTTCGTCCCGCGCGAGCGGGAGCAACTGGCAACGGCGGCCTGAGAGTTGTGCGGGTCGACCGGCCCGGAGGGCGTGCGTGTCACACCCTCCGGGCCAGCACCTGTCCCGGCCACCGGTCCTCCCCGACGACGAACGCCTCGGTGGCCGTGAACCCGTTGCTCTCGTAGTAGGCGACGAGCTTGCGGTCGTCCCCCGCGTAACAGTCCACCCGCAGCAGGGAGATCCCGGCCCGCCGTGTCACCTCCGCGGCGTGCGCGAGCAGCGCGCTGCCGACGCCGTGGCCCTTGAACCGGCGGTTGGAGGCGAGGAGATGGACGTACTGCTCTGGCTCGTCGACGGCGTCGATGTACGACCCGGGGGAGTCGGTGAGGGTGATCGTGCCGGCGGGGACGCCGTCGACCTCGGCGATGTAGGGCGAGCCCTGCGCCACATACCGCTCCACCATCGCCACGGCCTTCGGATTCTCCGACCACGGCGTGCTGCCCCACTGCCCGGTACGCCCCTGCGCGACGAGCCACGCCACCGCGCTGTCGAACATGCCGAGTATCGCGGGGATGTCGTCGGGGCCGCCGTCCCTGATGCTGATGCTGATGCTGGTGTCGGTCCGCATGGCAGCAGGCTAGGGGTCCGAACAGGCTGTGCGCTGAACTAACCGTCTGAGACCGCCAGACCGGTTAGTCCAGGACACACACCCTGAGCTTGAGTTTCAACCTCGACATGGCGGGTTGTACCGACTCTCGGACCCGTGCACGGCGAGGTCACCGGTGGGGCATAGCCTCTCGTGCATGCTCCGCACCACTCCGCCCCGGCCGGTCGACGTCACCGTGTACTTCCCCGAGTTGGCACCGCTGGCCCGCACCGCCGTACGGCTGCACCCCCGCGCCGGCGCCCCGGCGACGACGGACAGTTCGATCGGCGGCCCGCTGCTGTGGCCGGCACGGGAACCGTGGCCCACCTGTCCGGAGCACGGTGGCCCCTGGCAGCGCGGCGTTGCGCCCGAGGATGTACGGCTGCGGCGACGGATTCTCGCCGAGGCGTGGGGTCGGCCCAAGGTGGAAGGCGCCGACCTGCTGAGCGCGGAAGAACGCGCGACAGTCGACCGCATCAGCAAAAGCTCGCGGATCTCCCAGGACGGCCCGGTCCCGATGGTGCCGATGGCCCAGCTCTACGCCGCGGACGTGCCCGATCTGCCGCGCCCGGACGGCACTGATCTGCTGCAGCTGCTGTGGTGCCCGTTCGACCACGACGGGGACTACCTGCCCCGAACGGAACTGCGCTGGCGGACCGCCGCCGACGTCACCGACCCGCTCGGCGCTGCCCCGCAGCCGTCGGTGATCGGCAACGACGACTACCTGCCTGAACCGTGCGTGCTGCACCCCGAGACGGTCACCGAGTATCCGGCCCCGCACGAGCTGCCCGAGGAGGTGGCGGAGCGGATCGAGACGTGGGAGGACCAGCACGACTTCGACTACCAGTACGACCTCGGCGTCGCCCCGGGCTGCAAGGTCGGCGGCCACGCCCCGTGGAGCTTCTCCGACCCGTTCCCCATGGTCTGCACCGAGTGCGGCTCGGACGTCCGGCCGCTGCTCACCATCGACGGCAGCGAGTGGGACGGCGGCAGCGGGAGCTGGCGGCCGGTCGAGGATGCCGGCTACACCGGCCTGCACTTCCTCGGCCCGGCCAATGCCACGCAGCTCAACATCGGCCGTGGCTACAGCCTCCAGCTGTACGTGTGCACGGCCTCCTACGACCACCCGCATGTGCAGAACATGCAGTGACATGGCGCATGCAGCCGTTGAATCCACCCAAGACCACGACGCCTACAGGGCTTCGGAACCCATGCGCGAAGGACCTGTAGACCGTCGGCGTACCGAAACCCCGGACGGTCAGGTGCGGCAGTCGACTCGCCACGGCCAGTCCGCCCGTGAGGTGGACGTGGCGAACGGACACGAAGTCATCTCTTCTCGCAACGACAAACGTCGAGGTTGAAACAGGCCAAGACCCGTGACGGACGCGAGATGTGCCAGATCGATGCCCACAACAGTGCCAGCGACCTGCCCGGCATGCGACTGACGACCTAGGTCGGCGACGACGGCCGTCTGTCCGGCTGGCGGCGCGACTCACGTCCCAGCCGGAATCGCCTCGCCACTTAGGCCAGCACCTGGCCTACGTTGATGTTCATTCCCCGCAATTGGGCGAACTCGGTCTTGACCCGAGGGCCGTCGATGGTCCCCAAGCGGATGGGAGCCTGCAGCTTGAACAAGGCGCCCCCGGTGGGTGAGCCGTCGGGGTTCGCCCCTTGGGGCGGTGGCGGATACGAGGTGAGGTTCGCCGCCCACTTCGCCGGCTCAAGGGT
This sequence comes from Streptomyces sp. NPDC048504, assembly GCF_043200035.1. Classification (NCBI taxonomy): domain Bacteria; kingdom Bacillati; phylum Actinomycetota; class Actinomycetes; order Kitasatosporales; family Streptomycetaceae; genus Streptomyces; species Streptomyces sp. NPDC048504. Next base: position 434,432 of record NZ_JBICXA010000002.1, on the reverse strand, counting down.
CTGGTAGGTGAACGGGCCAGGGGTGTCGCCCTGTCGTTCGAAGATGGCCTCGAAGGTTTGGAGCCACGTCTCCCTGAGCCCGCCAGGGCCGAGCTTGAGGATGCCGACGGGGGCAACATCGATGTCTGGCAGACGGAGGGTGATCTTCCCGAACCGCGGGTGAGCCGACTCAGCCGTGAACTCGAGCATCTGCAGACGTACGAAGTCCGGGCCTCCGGTCAGGACTTTCACGACCGTGGAGCCGATGAAGTTCAGTGTGGGCAGGGGCGGTGGGAGGTTCACGACCAGCGTGGTCCCGAACGCGTTCAGGCTGAGGTTGATGGTCTGCCCGATGGCCGGCAACGGCCCCCTTCGTGTGGTCGACTGCGAGGTAGCGAAGGCACGGCCGGCCTCGCCCATGAACAGTGCACCACTGGCGGCCGCCACGGCCTGGCCGAGCAGACGGCGGCGACTGGGGAAGGAAGTCATACGGGGATTCTCGGCCTTCACATCGCATACCAATGCATTCTCGGCGTTCATGTCCTCCCTGCGGGTGACGATCTTTTCCATGGGCCTGTAACCGCAGCCCCTCCTGGATGGGTCGGCCGGCGGCTCGCCCGACCTGAGCTAACGGCACAACACCCTCAGCTTGATCATTTACCTCGCTGCTGTTTGAGGCGGACGTGTTCGGTGAGGGTTTCGATTCGTTTCACGGTCTTCCCGGGCTCGTGACGTGGGGCTGGCCTGCGGTTCTTCGAGCCGGGTGGGCGTCCGGGTCCGGGCTTGGAGGGTCTGGGCACGTCGGCGGGACGGGCTGTCTTCACGCGGAGGTGGCGGAACCCCCCGGCGGACCCGGGCGGGGGTGAGCCGACGCGGCTCGGCGGGCCGTTCCCAGGGCCGGCGGAGGTCCTCGGCGAGGGGCCGGGCGAGGCGGAGTTGCGTGTGGGCGGCGATGATCAGCCAGGTCCGCAGGTCGGCCGTGTGCGGATCGCGGAGCTTGGGGACGGTCCAGCCCAGGGTCTACTTGAACAGCCGGAAGGTGTGTTCCAGATCGAACCTGCGGAGGAACGCCTGCCAGCGAAGGCCGACGTCCGCGCCGGTCATGCCGGTGCGCGAGGACCACAGCCACACCGGTTTCGGGTCGCGGTCACAGGGCAGGTACTCGACCTTCAGCCGGATCAACGTGCCGTGGATCAAAGGGAGTTCGCCGCAGTGGTCGAGCCAGGGGCCACGAGCCTGCAAGCGGGGGTGCATCCGGTCCCAGGCGAGGGCTTCGGCCGTGCCGTAGCGGGTGGTGTCGCACGCGTGAAGAACGGCCGTCCTGTTGTCCCGGGAACGAACCAAGATCAGCGGGTCAGGTGAACGACCGAGGTTGAACACCAAGCTGAGCGGTGGTGGAAGGCTGCCCCCATGAGACTCTTCGCGGCACTGCTGCCGCCCGAGGACGTGCTGGCCCAACTCGGCGTCACCGTCGACGAGTTGCGGGGCCTCCCGGGTGCCGACGCGCTCCGCTGGACGAGCCGCCCGGGCTGGCACCTCACGCTCGCCTTCTACGGCGAGGTCGCCGAGGACGTCGTACCCGAACTGTCGGCCGGCCTGGAGCGGACCGCGCGCCGGACCGAACCGTTCGGGCTGGCGGTGCGCGGAGGCGGGCAGTTCGGGGACGGGCGCGCGCTGTGGGCGGGGGTGAAGGGCGATGTGGCGGCCCTGCGGCAGCTCGCGGAGCGCTGCGAGGAGGCCGCGGCGACGGGGGAACACCGGCGGTACCGCGCCCACCTCACGGTGGCACGCAGCCGGGAGGCCATGGATGTACGGCCGTATCTCGACCGTCTCGACGACTTCGCGGGCCGCGAGTGGACGGTGGACGAACTGGTCCTCGTCCGCAGCGACCTGCCGAGGTCCGGGGTGCCGGGGGAACAGCCGCGGTACGAGGCGGTCGCCCGCTGGGCGCTGGGAGCGGCCGGTTAGGCTCGGGTACGTGGACCCGAAAACCCGGAACCGGATCATGGCCGGTGTGCTTGTGCTGTTGTTCGTTGTCGTGGGGCTGGCGGCTGCGCTCGGTAAGTGAGGGCGGACGGGGCGTGGGGACTGCGCGATCGTTGCCGGGTGCGGGCTGTGTGTGGCTGGTCGCGCAGTTCCCCGCGCCCCTAAAAGAAGGGGCGCTTGCCCTTGAGGCGTCTACCAGGCGAAGGCTTCCGGGGACGGCCCAGGGCCCGGGAAGATCTCATCCAGCGAGGTCAGGATCTCCTCGCTCAGTTCCAGTTCTACGGCGCGCAGCGCGGACTCCAACTGTTCGGCGGTGCGCGGGCCGACGATCGGGCCGGTGACGCCGGGGCGGGTGAGGAGCCAGGCCAGGGCGGCCTCGCCGGGCTCGATGCCGTGCTTGTCGAGGAGGTCCTCGTAGGCCTGGATCTGGGCGCGGGAGGTCGGGTTGGCGAGGGTGTCGGCGGCCCGGCCGCTCGCCCGGCGCCCGCCCGAGACCTCCTTCTTGATGACCCCGCCGAGGAGTCCGCCCTGGAGCGGGGACCAGGGGATGACCCCGAGGCCGTACTCCTGCGCGGCCGGGATGACCTCCATCTCGGCGCGGCGCTCGGCGAGGTTGTAGAGGCACTGCTCGCTGACGAGCCCGATGGTGCCGCCCCGGCGCGCGGCGATCTCGCTCGCCTGGGCGATCTTGTAACCGGGGAAGTTCGAGGAACCGACGTAGAGGATCTTGCCCTGCTGGATGAGGGTGTCGATCGCCTGCCAGATCTCCTCGAAGGGGGTGGCACGGTCGACGTGGTGGAACTGGTAAATGTCGATGTAGTCGGTCTGCAGCCGCTTGAGGCTGGAGTCCACGGCCCGCCGGATGTTGAGGGCGGAGAGCTTGTCGTGGTTGGGCCAGGCGGGGACGCCTTCGGGGCCCATGTTGCCGTACATCTTGGTGGCGAGGACCGTCTTGTCGCGGTGGTCGGGGCTCTTCGCGAACCAGTTGCCGATGATCTCCTCGGTACGGCCCTTGTTCTCGCCCCACCCGTACACATTGGCGGTGTCGAAGTAGTTGATGCCCGCGTCCAGCGCCGCGTCCATGATCGCGTGGCTGTCCGGCTCATTCGTCTGCGGTCCGAAGTTCATCGTGCCGAGGACCAGTCGGCTGACCTTGAGGCCTGTGCGTCCGAGCTGCGTGTACTTCATGAGTACTTAGCCAACGACTTTGAGTGCGCTCTATGCAAGGGGGGTCAGTCGCGGGGGAAGTCGGCGGTCTTGAGGGTGAGGCCTACTACCGTGTCGGTGAGGTCCACCTCTTCTCCGAAAGCGAGCTTCGTCTCGGTCGCGTAGTCGTCATCCTTGGGGTGGGTGTAGACGTGGCAGCGCCCCTGGTAGGGGTCGGCGATTAGGTATACAGGGACCTCGGCCTTGGCATACGCGGGCCTTCTTCGGACCGTAGTCGTTGGCGGCGGTGCCCTTGGAGATGACCTCGGCGACGAACTCGACGTCCTCGTACTGCCAGTGTCCCTCGGAGTTCTTCTGCGCGCCTTCACGCAGCTTCGCGACGTCCGGGCAGAAGCCGTTGAGGGGACCGGGAAAGTCGATGCGCACGTCGGAGAAGACCTTCGCCATCATGCCGAACCTGTCCTCCAACGCTCGTACGACCCTACGGATGATCTCCCAGTGGGTGTCCCGCTGCGGCGACATGAAGATGTTCCCCCCGACGATCTCGACCCTGATTCCCTCGGGGATGGGCATCTTCTCAAGCCATTCGAACATGACATCAAGAGTCAGCTCGCCGCTTACCTCGGCCATCGCGATCCTGTCTTCAAGGACGGTCATCGTGGCGCTCCTCCCCGGCCGCCCTCCACACGAGTGCAGCCGCGCAGTACAACGATACGCACGGTGACCGGGATGCGTAGTGATCACGCCATCGGCGCCGTCGATATCCGGTTGCCCGCGCCGTCCCGCACCCCCGACCCTGGTTCCCGTGACCCAGCCGACGGACAAGGACACGGACACCTACTTCATCTGCGCCACCCCCCGGACCGGCAGCTCCCTCCTCCTCGGCCTCCTCGACTCCAGCGGGGTCGCCGGGCACCCCCAGGCGTACTTCCGGGCGCCGGACGAGGTGGCGTGGGCCGAGCGGTGGGGGATTCCGCACACATCCCAACACGCCCTGGACTACGGCGAGTTCGTGCGGGCCGCGCTACGGGCAGGACGGACCGGCAACGGGGTCTTCGGGGCCAAGCTCATGTGGGGCACGCACGCCGAACTCGCCGGCAGGCTGGCGGCCCTGCACCCTGAGCTTGCCGGGGATGAACTGCGGCTGCTGGAGCGGGAGTTCGGACGGCAGGTCCGGTTCGTGCATGTGCGGCGGGACGACACCCTCGCCCAAGCCGTCTCCTGGCTGCGCGCCGAGCAGACCGGGGTCTGGTTCGTCGGCGGGAGGGGTGAGATCAGCGGAGGGGGAGGCCAAGTCGCCGGTGAGCGCCCGCACTTCGACCGTGACGCCATCACCCGCGTCATGCGGACCATCGAGGAGCACAACGCCGGATGGGAGCGCTGGTTCGAGGCCTACGGCATCCAGCCGTACCGCATCCGCTACGAGGACCTCTCCGCCGATCCGTCCGCCGTCACCTACGGCGTCCTCGACCACCTCGGTCTTGGCCTGAGTCCCGCCCTCCCCGCCGGGCAGCAGCTCACCCCCAGCCACCACCGCCAGGCCGGCCGCCTCAACGAGGAGTGGATCGCCCGGTACCGGCTACCGCCCCTCGTGCGGAGGGCGCCCGACTCGTTGAGCTGACCGGCGCCGGGGCATCGAGGACACCGAAGGTGCGAAGGACCCGGAGTCGTCATCGTCACCGTCCTCGTCGCCGTACTCCCCGCCCACCCCCCACGCCTGATGCATCGCCCCCGCGAACGCTCCCGCGATCTTGTGCTCGCCCGCCGCGTTCGGGTGGGTGCCGTCGTACGTGTCGTGGGTGACGTCGTACGACTCGGGGAGGGAGGCCAGGAGGAGCGGTGAGCGTGGGTCGTCGAGGTCGGCGACCGCCTTCGCCTGGAGTTCGTTGAAGAGGGCGACCTCGGTGGCGAAGGGGGCGTCGGTCTGGGCGCGGACGTTCGGGATCACCGGGAGGAACACCATGCGGACGGACGGTCTCACGATGCGGGCCGCCGCGACGAAGGACCGCATGTTGTCGGCCGTCTGCGCCGCGTTCGTGTAGAAGCCCAGGTCGATCAGGCCGAGGGAGACGAGGAGCACGTCCGCCCGGTGCGCGCGGACCGCCTCGCCGATCAGCGGAGCCATGTGCAGCCAGCCCTCACCCCAGCCGGCCAGGTGGAAGTGCGGGAAGTCGGGGTCGGCGTACTCGTACGACGTGGGCGTGTCCGTCGCCTTGTCGTACAGCGTCTCGCGCGGGCCGACCACGGCGAACGGGCCGCCGTAGGTCGCGCGCAGGTGCTGCCACATCCGGTAGCGCCATGTGTGTTCGCCCGCGCTCCCGATCGTCATGGAGTCGCCTACGGGCATGAACCTGAGCATCCGCTCATGATGGACGATCAACCACCCGTCGACGGAACGGGCGGGGTGTGAGGCCCACCACGCCGACGGCCGGCCCGCGGGGGATGGCAGGCTGGGGGCATGCGTCGCTTCCTCGCGTTCCTCGGCGCCGGCTTCCTCGTCGGCGCGCTCGCCCTGCCCGCAGCCGCTGCACCCTCCGACGACGGAGACGGCAAGGGCGACAAGGGGTTCACGATCACCGACTCCCGGATCACCGAGTCCAGCGGGCTCGCCGCCTCGCACCTCCACCCCGGCATCTACTGGACGCACAACGACAGCAACGACGGCCCGTACATCTACGCCGTCGACAGCAGCACCGGCAAGACGGTCGCCACGGTCACGTTCAGCGGGGTCGGCAAACCGCGCGACGTCGAGGCGATCTCCATCGGCCCGCACAACGAGATCTACGTCGGCGACATCGGCGACAACCTCGACGGGACCTGGCCCTACGTCTGGATTTACAAGCTGCCCGAGCCGAAGGTGCTCAAGGACCAGACGATCCGGGCCACGCAGTACGTCGTGAAGTACTCGGACGGCGCCCGCAACGCCGAGTCGCTGGTCGTCCACCCCAAGACCGGGCGCGTGTACATCATCGACAAGAAGGAGGACGGCGGGCACCTCTTCGAAGGCCCGGCCACGCTCTCCTCCTCCGGCACCAACTACTTCAAGCCCATCGCCGCCGTGGACCTCTGGGCCACCGACGCCGCCTTCTCGCCCGACGGCCAACAACTCGCCGTACGCGGCTACTTGGGTGGTATCTACTACGACTGGAACGGCGGCAGGATCAAGCGCGAGGGGCGCCTCGACGTGCCGTTGCAGGGGCAGGGGGAGTCCGTCAGCTACTCCGCCGACGGGACCAAGCTGTTGTACGGGAGCGAGGGCGCCGACAGTCCCGTGCAGGCGGAGGACGCTCCCGGGGGGAGTTCGGACTCCTCCAAGTCGCCCTCCGGGGGCGGGAGTTCCGCGAGCGGTGACAGCGGCGGCGGCTCGGGGAGCAACGTGAAGATCGGCGCCGTGGCCGTCGTGGTCGTCGGCGGGGCGCTGTTCGGCCTACGGCGCATCACGCGTCGTAGGAGCTGAACTCGCCCCTCTCACCCGGCTGTTGGCCGCCCTCGCCGCGCTGGTGGACCATGACCTCCAGCCCGTCCAGGATGCGTCCGAGCCCGAACTCGAAGTGGTCGAAGCCGGCGGTGAACGTGTCGGGGGAGAGGGACGCGAGCGTCGGGTACGCGCCCGTCGCCATCGCCTTCTCCAGCGCCGGGACCTGGGCGCCGTAGAACTCCGCGTCGGTCAGGCCGGTGCTGCGGGCCGCCTCCTCCTGGTGGACCTGGGTGCGGGCGGCGCCGACGACGTAGCCGTCGATCATGACGACCGTCGAGACGAGCTCCGGGTCGGTCAGGCCCATCGGGCGGATGCGGCCGAGCAGGTGTTCCAGGGTGGCGAGGGCGCGGGGGCCCAGCAGCGGGCGGGACTGGTTGACGCGCAGCAGCCAGGGGTGCCGGCGGTGGACGGCGAGGGCGTCGCGGGCGGCGGCCTCCAGCGCGGAGCGCCAACTGCCGCTGCCCGCACCGTCGTCGGGGAGGTCCGGGAAGCGGACGCGGTCCAGCATCAGGTCGAGGAGTTCGGCCTTGCCGGGGACGTACCGGTACAGGGACATCGCGCCGGTGCCGAGGTCGGTGGCGACCCGCCGCATGGAGACGGAGTCCAGCCCCTCCTCGTCCGCGATGCGGATGGCCGCGTCCACGATCCGGTCGACGGACAGCCCCGGTTTCGGTCCGCGGCTGGGGCGCGGGCCGGCGTCCCACAGCAGTTCGAGGGTGCGGCCGATGTCACCGCTGCCGCTGGACTCCGCCGAGTTCGAGGTCGAGTTGGAGGGCCTGCTCGTCATGTGGGGGAGTCTAGGTCGCCGGGCGAAAACCGAGTACACCGTACGCGCAATCGGATACGGTGCACGCAGTTCGAACGCCCGGTACAGGAGGGAGGGAAGAGGACCCATGGGTGGTGACTCGTACGTGGTGGAGGCCGAGGCGCTGGAGAAGCGCTACGGCGACAAGCACGCCCTCGACGGCTTCGACCTGGCCGTCCGCGAGGGCACCGTGCACGGGCTGCTCGGCCCGAACGGCGCAGGCAAGACCACCGCAGTCCGCATCCTCTCCACGCTGGTCCGGCTCGACGGCGGCCGGGCGACGGTCGCCGGTCTCGACGTGGCCCGCCAGCCGCGCCAGGTCCGCACCCGGATCGGGCTCACCGGCCAGTACGCGGCGATCGACGAGATCCTCACCGGCCGGCAGAACCTGGAGATGTTCGGCCGTCTCTTCCATCTCGGCCGCAGGCGGGCCAAGTTGAGGGCGTCCCAACTCCTGCGCCAGTTCGACCTGGAGGCCGCCGCGGACAAGGGCGCGGGCGGCTACAGCGGTGGCATGCGCCGCCGTCTGGACCTCGCCGCGTCGATGATCCTGGCCCCGGCCGTCCTCTTCCTGGACGAACCGACCACCGGCCTGGACCCGCGCAGCCGGGGCGAAGTCTGGGAAGCGGTACGGCAGTTGGTGCAGGAGGGCACCACCGTCCTCCTGACCACCCAGTACCTGGAGGAGGCCGACCGGCTGGCCTCCCGCATCACCGTCATCGACCAGGGCCGGGCCATCGCCGACGACACCCTCGACGGCCTCAAGAACCGCGTCGGCGGCGACCGCATCGAGGTCGTGCTGCGCGAACCGGCCCACATCCCCTACGCGTTGCAGGCGGTCGCGAGGGTGGCCCACGGCGGCCAACCGGAGGCCGACATGGGGGAGTTGCGGGTGCACGCGCCGGTGGCCGACCGGGTGGGGTCGCTGACCGAGGTCGCCCGGTACCTCCACCACTACGGCATCCCGGTCGAGGACATCGGCCTGCGCCGCCCGAGCCTGGACGACGTGTTCCTCCGGCTGACGGGCCGCCGTACGGAAGAAGAACCGACCGCCCAGGAGCCGGAGTTCGAGGTCCCTGAGACCGAGGGGGCGGCGGCATGAGCGGCGGCGCGTCGACGGCGCCCGCGTCCGCCTCCGAGGGCACCGGACGGACGTACCGCAGACGCCCCCAGCACGGCCGCGTCTTCTGGACGATCGCCGACTGCTGGAACGTCGTCCGCCGCGGCCTGACCCACTACCGCCGCCAACCGGTCAGCATCCTCTGGCAGTTGGGCTTCCCGATCCTGTCCGTGCTGCTGTACGGGTACGTCTTCGGCAAGGCGATGCGGGTGCCGGGCGGCGGCGACTACAAGGCGTTCCTGATGCCGGGCATGTTCGTGATGACGGTGGCCATGGGGTTCGTCTCCACGGCGACGATCTTCGTGAACGACGCGAAGAAGGGCGTCATCGACCGGTTCCGTTCCATGCCGATGGCGCCGTCGGCGGTGGTGGCGGGGCGCGGCGCGACCGATCTCATCGTCGCCTGCGCGGAGTTGGGCATCATGATGGCCACGGCGTACGGCATGGGCTGGCGCCCGGAGTTCGGCGCGGGCCCCGACCTGGGCGCGGGCCTCGGCGTCGACGTCGGCCTCGGCCTGGACTTCGTGAAAGCGGTGGCCCTGCTCCTGGCGCTCCGCTTCGCGCTGATCTGGGTGGGCGTGTGGCTGGGGTTGCTGCTCCCGGGCCCCGAACAGGTGGGCGGCCTCTTCGCGATCGTCTTCCCCCTGACGATGATCTCCAGCATCTACGTCTCCCCGACCCAGATGCCCCACTGGCTCGGCCAGGCCGCGCTCTGGAACCCGCTCTCGTCGACGGCGGGCGCCACGCGAGCGCTGTTCGGCGCCCCGACGGGCCAGGGCACGTCCTGGCCGGAGCAACACGCGCTGCTGCTCGCGGGGGCGTGGCCGGCGGCGCTGACGCTGCTGTTCCTTCCGCTGGCGGTGCGGAGGTTCCGCAGGCTGAGCCGATAGGCGTGGACGACTGTCGGTGTCCGTTGCCTTGACGTGTTCACGTGATGTGGCTTCCATGGGAGGCGCAGGGTGGTGGGAGCGCTCCCACCGGTTCCGGGCCCGCGCCTCCGAGAGGAAGCAGCGAGGTGTCCCTCATGTCTTCAATGCTCCTGTTCCGCGCCTTGAGAAGAGCGCTGTGCGCTGTTGCCGCGGTGCTCCTTCTGCCGCTGGCCGGCATCCACGTCGCTCACGCGGCCGATACGGCGAGTGCCCCCGGAGCCGGTTACTGGCACACCAGCGGCCGCCAGATCCTGGACGCGGCGGGTCAGCCGGTCCGTATCGCCGGGATCAACTGGTTCGGCTTCGAGACCGCCAACTATGTTGTGCACGGCCTCTGGTCACGCGACTACAAGAGCATGATCGACCAGATGAAGTCGCTGGGCTACAACACCATCCGCCTCCCCTACAGCGACGACATCTTCAAGTCCGGCACAGTCCCCAACAGCATCGACTTCTCCAGCGGCAAGAACGCGGACCTCCAGGGCCTGAGTTCGCTGCAGATCATGGACAAACTCGTCGCCTACGCCGGCCAGGACGGCCTGAAGGTCATTCTCGACCGGCACCGCCCGGACGCGTCCGCCCAGTCGGCGCTCTGGTACACGTCATCGGTACCGGAGTCGACGTGGATCGCCAACCTCCGCTCCCTGGCGACCCGTTACGCGGGCCAGTCGACAGTCATCGGCATCGACCTCCACAACGAGCCCCACGATCCGGCGTGTTGGGGCTGCGGCGACGTGGCGACGGACTGGCGCCTGGCGGCGGAGCGCGCGGGCGACGCGGTGCTGTCGGCCAACCCCGACCTGCTGATCTTCGTGGAGGGCGTGCAGACGTACGCCGGCGCATCTGGTTGGTGGGGCGGCAACTTGATGGGCGCGGGCCAGTACCCGGTGGAGCTGAGCGTGCCGAACCGGGTCGTGTACTCCGCGCACGACTACGCGACGAGCGTGGCCCAACAGCCCTGGTTCAGCGATCCGGCCTTCCCGGCGAACATGCCCGGGGTGTGGGACAAGTACTGGGGCTACCTCTTCCGGCAGAACATCGCGCCGGTGTGGGTGGGCGAGTTCGGCACGACGCTGGCATCGACGGTGGACCAGAAGTGGCTTGCGGCGCTGGTGAGTTACCTCCGCCCGACCTCGACGTACGGAGCGGATTCCTTCCAGTGGACCTTCTGGTCGTGGAACCCCAACTCCGGTGACACGGGCGGGATCCTGAAGGACGACTGGGTGACGGTGGACACGGTGAAGGACGGATATCTGGCGAGCGTCAAGGCGGCGGGGTTTCCGAGCACGGGGACGGGTGGGGGTGGGGGAGGGGGAGGAGACAGTACGGCCACCTGTGCCGCCACGTACACCGTCACCAGCGACTGGGGCACCGGCTTCAACGCAGATGTGACGGTGAAGAACTCCGGGACCTCGGCCCTCAAGTCCTGGCAGGTGAAGTGGACTTGGTCCGGCGCCCAGCAGGTGACGAGCATGTGGAACGCGACGTACACGCAGAGCGGGGCGAGTGTGACCGCGGTGAACGCGGATCACAACGGGAGTGTGGGGGTGGGGGGTTCGGCGAGTTTCGGGTTCGGGGGAGCTCCGGGGGGTGGGGGTGTGCCGAGCCTTAGCTGTACGGCGGGGTGAGGGGCTGACGGTCCGAGGGGATTGAGGGGACGGGGTCGGGGCCGAGCCGATGATCTCCTGCTGCCTGCCTGTCCTCCTGGCCGTTGCTCAACTCTCCAGGGGACAGGGCAGGTCGGGCCTCGTGCGGTTCGGGGAGCAGGTGACTACGGCGAGGGAGATGAACGAGGGGCGTTCGAGGTAGAAGCCGTACGACGCGTCGCCGCCGGAGGTGAGCCGTTCGGCGACGGCGGCGAGGAGCCGGGAGAGGTGGCTGGCATCGCGTTGCAGATCTGAGGCGAACCGGGTTGCATGCGTGGCCAGTTGGTCCGCGAGCCAGGCTGCCGCGTCGGTCGGGGCGGGCCATGTTCCTTGTACCAGTGAGCGCGGCTTGAGGAGCCAGTACGCCGTTTCCAGCGGGGGCAGGTCGGAGGTGGGGAACTCCGCGGCCACTTCGCGGTAGCGCTGGATCAACTCGGGGCGGCTGCCGGGTGGGGGTGGTTCGGGGTGGGGTGGGCGGCGCAGGGCTTCCTGGTCGAAGCGGGGTTTCGGTCCGGTCCACAGGTAGGCGTGGTGGTGCACCGGTGGGCGTCCTGTTCGGGGAGGTCTTGGTCTCGGCGGTGGTGAAATCCCGGCCGGGCGGGGTGAGTTGGGGCCACGCCGGGGCCGACCGGGATGGGTGGGGCTGTGAGTCTGTGAGCCTGTGGGCTTGTGGGCTTGTGCGGCTCAGATGGTCAGGCCGAAGCGGGCGGGGTCGATGCCGGCCACGCCCAGTTCCTCCGTGGTGAAGCGCAACGGCTCCTTGTCGGGGCGCTTGCTGTCGCCGAGGGCCCAGAAGCCGTGGCCGATCCGGGCGAGGGTGACGCAACCCTCCGTGCAGGGGCCGCCGCAGGCCTGCGTGAACGAGGCGGCGGTGATGTCGAGTTCGTAGAGGTCGGTGCCGTTGAGCATGGGGGTGCCTTCCTGTCGGTTGGAGGGGCCTGCTTGCAGAGGGCGAGCCGTGCTTCGGAAGGGTTCGCTGCCTCGCCGGGGTTTCGTTGCCGGTCTCGACGCTAGGGCCCTGATGGTCGCCGTCTCCAGTGATGTTCATGAATGTTCACACCAGCACATCTGACCTGGCCGTGGCCGATTTGCCTTCTTGACGCGACCTCTCGGCATCATCAATGTGGTGCACATCTACGAACGACCAGCATGCCGGAGGCGGCTATGGCGTTACGGTTCATCGGGATCGACCCCAACACAGGCACCGGCGAGAGCCCCACTGTGTGGGTCGACGAGAGTAGGAACGAATTGGTCATCCAGGGATGGAAACCGGATCGTCAGATCCAAGTGCAGTGCGCCGCGTTCGAGGCGCCTGGCCACGCGGTGGGAATTCCTGACCACGAAGCAGTTGTCCGCGTCCCGGCACGCATGGTGCCGATTCTGAGGAAGGCATGCGATGCCGCAGAACGTGCCGAGCTTCGCTGAACTCCTGGACGGCGCCCAGCGATCGGCCGTCCACCTGGAGATGCGCGACGCATACGGAGTCGTCGGCGAGGCCGACGATTTCGCCCACTGGCAGCGGACAGGGCAACGCGACACCGACCCGGAGTCGCCGTACTGGGGTTCATGGACGAGCCTTATCCGTCGTACGGTGGCCCGCGGTGTGGTCGTGCGGCGAGCACGCATCGTGTCGGAACCGGTCAGCGACTACATCCGCTACGAGTACGCGGGCACGCCGATCAACGTCGCGGCCGGTGAGCAGGTGCGGTGGCTTCCGCGTCGGCAGGCCTCCGACATCGCGCTGCCCGGCAACGACTTCTGGCTCCTGGACGACCGGTTGATCCGCTGGAATCACTTCACCGGGGACGGCGCGTCCGGCGGCGGAGAGATCAGCGAGGATCCGGCCGCGGCGAAACTGTGCGCCGAGGCGTTCGAGGCGGTGTGGGCGCGAGCAATCCCACACCAGGACTACAAGATCAGCTAGCGCGTAAGGCGTACGGTCGGCTCGTGCCCAATTCCCCCTCCTCCTCAGCGCAGGCCGCGCGCGAACGGGTCGCGCAGCGGCTGCGGGATCTGCGTGCGGATGCGGGCATCACCGGGAGCGAGCTGGCCGAGCGCTGCGGCTGGACCCATCCGAAGACCTCCCGTCTGGAGAACGCCCGCACACCCCCCACGCCCGACGACATACGCCGCTGGTGTGCCGCGTGCGGTGCCGACGGTCAGGCCGCGGACATCATCGCCGAGTCCCGGGACGCCGAGTCACAGTACGGCGAGTGGCGGCGCAAGGTACGGGTCGGCCTGAAGCGCCTTCAGGACAGCTACGTGGAGCTCTACCGTTCCACCGAGCTGTTCCGGATCTACTCACCCACCTTGGTCCCCGGTCTTCTTCAGACCCAGGGGTACGCGCGTGCCCTGCTCTCCGCCAATGCCCGACTGCTCGGCATCCCTGATGACTCCGACGAGGCGTCGGTGGCTCGTGTCGAGCGCTCGAAGGTCATCCATGACTCGGGGCACCGTTTCGTCATGCTGATCGAAGAGGGCGTGCTGCGTTACCAGTTGGGCGACGCCGATGCGATGGCGGCGCAGCTCGGCTATCTGCTCACGGCTGGGGCGTTGCCGTCGGTGTCTCTCGGTATCATCCCCGACTCGACGCCTGAACGGGTGTTGTGGCCGCAGGAGTTGTTCCACATCTACGACGACACACTCGTCTCGGTGGAACTGCTGTCGGCCCGGGTCCGCGTCACCCAGCCCTCCGAGATCGCGCTCTACCTGAGCGCCTTCGAGCAACTCCGGAGCATGGCCGTGTACGGGGCGGATGCCCGGGCCTTGATCGTGAAGGCGATAGACGCCCTGTGCTGATCCGGGCGCGGCGCCCGCCCGACCACACGGCGCGCACCCCCTACTCCCGCAGCGCCCCGTGCCGCCACGCCAGCAGATCGATGCACTCGCGCAGTTCGGGCTGCGGCAGACCGGTGCGTTCGCGCATCACCATGATGGCCTGGATATTGCGGCCGGCGGCGATGAGCTCGTCCACCTCTGCTTGTGCCTCGGCCGGCAGTCTGTTCCACAGCATGTCGTCCATGTGCAAGATCCAACCATCAGGACAGCCCGAGCAGCACGAACAGCCGTGCCCCGCAGGCCCGTTGATGCACCCGGGTTCATCCCCACGATGGCCGGCCTGGTGACCGCCGCCGGTACCGAGCTGAGTCCCAACCTGAGGCGCCAGCAGTACGGCGACTGGACCAAGGAGGAGATGACTCCGTTGGACGCTAGATCGTCCCGTTACCGTTCCCGTCCACAGGCCGCACCTCATAGTGCAACGTCGGCGTCCGCATCGCCTTGTGTGCCAGCGGTACCAACACCCCTTGCAGGAAAGGGTGTTTGTGGCGCAGTAGCTTCGCCGCGTGTTTGTCCTCCGGGGTGCCGTGGTCCAGCAGGCGCGCGCGGGCGTGGATCTCGGGACCGGTCGGTTTGCCGCGGACGGTGGCGGGGGCGAGTTCCACCTCCGGGTTGTTGCGGATCCGCTTGGCCTTCCAGGCGCTGCCCGGGGTGCGGAAGTACGCGTGGTCACCCTCGACGGCCAGGCTCACGGGGGTGCCGACGCCCGTGCCGTCCCGTTTGTGGGTGGTGAGCAGGACGGCGTACTGCTTGACGAAGGGATCGAGCTGGGGGCTCGTGCTCGGGCTGCTCGAACTGGTCATGCTTCCATGGATGCACTGTCGGCCCGATTTGTCACGGCGAGGGGCTCGGGTACGTCACCCACGCCGCCGTTTCGCTTCGCCTGGACGCACAGCCCGACGTAGACGAGGTCGAGCACGCTGCACATGATGCCGAGGCCGAGCAGGAACCCGCCGTCATCCTCAAGGGCGCCGAAGAGGATCGTGGGCGCGAGTGTGCCGAGCCACTTGGCCACCGCGATCGTCACCGACTGCCCGCGCAGCCCGCGTCGCGCGACGAACATCGCGATGAACAGGCCCGACATCAGCAGGTTCTGGAGAAACGCCGAGTAGCCGGCCCCGTCCTCCGCGCCGAACTTCGCCAGGAACAGCCACTGCACGGCGAACGACATCCCGAACAGCAGCACGCTCAGGCCGGCGAACATCCGTGGCGTGACGAACGACGGGAACTCGGCGCGGCCGTACCGGAAGAACGTGTACACGATGACCGCGTCGGCGATGCCCCACACCAGGTTGATGCCGCCCTGCACCGAGGGGTCGAAGGCCAGGTTGTGCACCGCGTACGTCCACTCCCACGCGAAGTTCAGCCCCAGCGCTACGGCAGGCATGGCGTAGGTGCGTTCGCGGAACCCGATGCGGATCGCTTCGATGTACACGATCGTCCAGGCGATGCCGCTCGCGAGGATGAGGGCGATATGCATCTGCGTCTCCTGTCGCGGGTCTTCGAGTTGCGGATCTTCGAGGGGTCGCGCGGACGCTAACAGACACGTTCGAGGGTGTGGGCGATGTCTGTCCTACGTGAGTGTGACGCAGGGAGGTAGGGGCGTACCGGGTCGTACTCGGCTTGCCTGGGCGGTTGTCGGGGCTCGGGCGGGAGTTGCCAGCAGGGTTCGTCGAGCGGGAAGGGCAAGTGGCGGCCGGCCGCGCGGGAGCGTTTGTGCCAGCGCTTCCAGCGGGCGTCGTGCGGGGTGGGGAGTCGCCATACGTACGGGTCCGGCGTGCGGACTTCTCCCCCAAGGTCCGTGTCGGGCAAGGGGGTTCGGGGAGCGTGCGGATCGTGTGGAGTGCGGGGAGTTCTGGGTGTGAGTAGGCGGGTCGTCGCCTCATAAAGTCGCCGGAACATGAGCCTGAACCCCCTCCAGTCCGAACCTCGCCCACACGCACTTCGCGTACGACTCCTGCCGGCACCCCCAGTCGTCGGCCAGCGCGGCGACGAGCGCGAGGCCCCGTCCGCCTTCCTCGTCCGGGGTCGAGTCGTGAGGTCGGGGGAGTCTGTCCCGGTCCGGGTCTGAGACCTCAAGGATCAACTCCGTCCCGTTGAGCGTGAGTTCGACCTTGACCTGGGCGTGGGAGACCCGGCAGTGGGTCACGGCGTTGGTGACGAGTTCGTTGGCCAACAGGGTGACTGCGTCGGCCAGTTCGTCGGTGATGCCCCAGTCCGCGAGGGTCTTGCGGACGCGTTGGCGGGCGACGGGGACGTGGCTTCGGTGTTTGGGAATGCGGAAACTCTCGGACGCGGGCATGGGGGACTCCGTCCTGACGTGGCGTCAAGTTGGGCTGCGCTGCGGCGCCTTCATGAAGCTAGGGGCGGATTCGCGATCCGCGCAATCCGAATCAGCGAATATATGCGTGAGTGTCACTCGATCGAGCGATGCAGCCCTGAGGTTGACGCTCGGTGTGGCATCGTTGCCGCAGAAGAGGGGAGGGCCCATGCCCGCAGGTGGACGGCCGACAGTACGTAGCAGGCGATTGGGCACGGCACTCAAGCAGTACCGGCTGGCCGCCAAGCTCGATCAACCGCAGGCTGCCGAGATCATCGCGTCAAGTCAGGCGAGGATCAGCCGCGTTGAGAGTGGGCATGCGACGCCGCGTGTCATCGAGGTGCGGTTGCTGCTGGATGCGTACGGCGTCAAGGACCCGGAAGTACGCGTCAAGCTGGAGGAGTTGGCCAAGAACTCGAAGAACCGGGGCTGGTGGCTTGAGCATGCCGCACACCTGCGGCCGGACTACGTCGACCACATCGCGTTGGAGGATGACGCGACCTACATCCGCGAGTGGCAGCCGGTTACCGTGCCGGGGCTCCTGCAAACTCCGGCCTACGCGGAGTCGGTTATCGCTGGCGGTCCCCACTACCTGGAGCCCGAAAGGGTCGACCAGCTGGTCAAGGTACGGATGGGGCGGCAGGCGAAGATCGACGAGGGCGGGGCGTCGTACACGGTCATTCTCTGGGAGGGCGTCGTCGTGCACCCGTTGGTGAGCGTCGGGGTTCACCGGGAGCAGTTGTCCGCGATCCTTGAGATCGGAAAGCGGAAGAACGTCACCGTGCAGGTACTGCCGTTCAGCGCCGGAGTCCTGGCCGGTTACTCCTCCGCCTTCTACTCCTTCAGCTTCGACGAGGAACCGACGGTCGAAGCCGTCGCCATGGACAACCTGCGAGGCACCTCGGTCCTTGAAGGCGCCGAGGAGCTTGCCGCTTACGCCAATGCATACGACCTACTACGATCGTCAGCGTTGGCGCCGGACGCGAGCGCGAAGCTCATCCGGGGCGTACTGCGGAGCTTGAAGGAAGACACATCGTGACCAAGGTTGTAAGCCCCTTCTGGAAGTCCTCGTACTCCGGGCAGGAGAACGCCTGCGTCGAGGTCGCCCACACCGCCGCCCACGGCCGCGCCGTCCGCGACAGCAAGCAGCACCCGGGAGACGGCGCCCCCCTCCTCACCGTCTCCCGGGAAGCCTGGCGCAGCTTCGTTCAGTACCTCTGAACTACCCGCGGGGCAACGACGTGTTGGTGATCGGGAGCTTCTGTACAGCCCCGGCCACGTACAAGTCCGTCGGAGCCGTGCGCAGCGTAAACGTGTCGTCGTAGCTGGAGACGCGTACCGACATCACGAAGAAGCCGTCGTCCTCGGCCGTCACCTTCACGTGGTACTCCTGCTCCCAGTAGGTCTGGAGGAAGACCTCCGTGCCCTGGGGCTCAACTCCCGTGGGGAGGGTGACCTTGCCCTGGACGGTGAGGATGTCGCCGGCCTTCACCTTCTTCTTGTTGACCGAGTAACTGAGCGAGCTGGAACGGGTGTTGGCGGCCACCGTGGTCTCCGCGAAGTAGCCGTCCTGCGGGGTGTTGAGGTCGCCGTCCTCGTCGTAGAGGGCGGTGATGTGCACGTCGTGCTGGACGTTGAGCAGGCTGCTGCCGCCCGAGTGGTCGATGTCGACGTCCGGGATCGTGAACTTCCCGGTGGCGTCGGTGACCGGCTTGCCCAGGTCGCGCGGCTCGTAGTAGTTGGGGTCGATCGGGTCGCCCCACGGGTTCCAGGTGGTGAACTGGACGACTTCCTGGAGGGTGACGGGGATGTTCGGCGCCGGGGTGCCGTCCGCCTTGGTGACGGTGCCGGTGACGTCGACGTGCCGTTCCTGGTAGTTGGTGCTGGCCGGGTTGGTGGTCACGGTCAGCACGTACGCGTCGCCGGGCTCGGCGTCCGAGGGTGCCGCGGAGGCGGCCGGTGCGGACAGGGCGCCGGCGGCGAGCAGCAGCGCGGCGGTGGCGGCGAGCCGCGTCGGGACGGACTTCCTGGGCATGGAGGCAACTCCAACTTCGGTCGGGAATCGAGGAGTTGCGCCGCAGGTGTGCGACGCAACCGGTTCGACCGGCGGGGTGCGGCGGGAGTTGTCCCCTGTGTGTTCGCTGTTACGCGGCTGTGGCAAGGGGTTGTTTTGTCCGGGTTGCTGGTTCACCTGGACTTCGGCCGCAGGCTGCCCCGCATTGCCCTACGACGACGAAAGGCGCCCCGCGGATCAGCCGCGGGGCGCCTTTCGTCGTCGTAGAACCGGAACCGTAGGCGAAACGACTACAGCTTCTCGATGACGTAGTCGACACACTTCGTCAGCGCCTCGACGTCCGCCGGGTCGATCGCCGGGAACATCGCCACGCGGAGCTGGTTGCGGCCGAGCTTGCGGTACGGCTCGGTGTCGACGATGCCGTTGGCGCGCAGGACCTTGGCGACGGCCGCCGCGTCGATCTCGTCGGCGAAGTCGATCGTGCCGATGACCTGCGAGCGCTTGGTGGGGTCGGACACGAACGGGGTCGCGTACTTCGACTCCTCCGCCCAGCTGTACAGGCGGCTCGACGAGTCCTTCGTGCGGGCCGTCGACCACGCCAGGCCGCCCTGGCCGTTGATCCACTCAAGCTGCTCGTTGAGGAGGAACAGGGTGGCCAGGGCAGGGGTGTTGTACGTCTGGTTCTTGCGGGAGTTGTCGATCGCCGTGGGGAGACTGAAGAACTCCGGGACGTGGCGGCCGGACGCGTGGATGCGCTCGGCGCGCTCGATCGCGGCCGGGGAGAAGACGCCGATCCACAGGCCGCCGTCGGAGGCGAAGGACTTCTGCGGGGCGAAGTAGTAGACGTCCGTCTCGGCGATGTCGACCGGGAGGCCGCCCGCGCCCGACGTGGCGTCCACGAGGACCAGCGCGCCCTCGTCGGCGCCCGCGACGCGCTTGATGGGGGCCGCGACGCCTGTCGACGTCTCGTTGTGCGTGTACGCGTACACGTCCACGCCCGCCTCGGCGGCCGGCTCCGGGTGCGTGCCGGGGCCGGAGGAGATGACGGTCGGCTCGGCCAGCCACGGCGCCAGCTTGGCCGCCTTCGCGAACTTCGAGCTGAACTCGCCGAAGGTCAGGTGCTGCGACTTGTTGTCGATCAGGCCGTGGGTCGCGACGTCCCAGAAGGCCGTCGAACCGCCGTTGCCGAGGACGACCTCGTAGCCCTCGGGGAGCGAGAACAGCGCGGAGACGCCCTCACGCACCTTGCCGACCAGGTTCTTGACCGGGGCCTGGCGGTGGGACGTACCCAGCAGAGACGTACCGGTGGCGGCCAGCGCGTCCAGCGCCTCCGTCCGCACCTTGGAGGGGCCAGCGCCGAAACGTCCGTCGGCGGGCTTGATGTCAGCGGGAATCTCGATATCAGCCACGAGCCGGAGCGTATCCCCTCGGTGAAACCGGACGGAAACGCGTCCGTTCGATGAGACGACCGAGGAGATGGTCTCTCCGGCCCGTGGACAAGTGGATCAGTCGCCCGGGGTCAGCTTTACCGGCAGCTCGAAGATGTCGTTCTGCGTCACCACCGGCTTGTTGCGGAGTTCCGTCGCCGGGACCGCCAGGTCCAGGGCCGGGAAACGCTCGTAGAGCGCCGGGAGCGCCACGTCCGCCTCCAGGCGGGAGAGGGCCGCACCCGGGCAGACGTGCGGGCCGTGGCCGAAGGAGATGTGGCGGTTCTCGCTGGTGCGGGTGATGTCGAACTCGCCCGCCGTCGGCCCGTGGGCCTCCTCGTCGCGGCCGATCGCGGCGTACGACACGATCAGCGCGTCCCCGGCCGGGAGGACCTTGTCGCCGACCTGGACGTCCTCCGTGGCGAAGCGGATCAGGACGTGCGAGGTGGGCGTCGAGTGGCGCAGGGTCTCCTCGACCACCGAGGACCAGTCGGCCTCGCCGGCCAGCACCAGGGCGCGCTGGACGGGGTGCGTCGACAGGTTGACGACCGCGTTGACGATCAGCGAGATCGTCGTCTCATGGCCGGCCGCGACCATCAGCTGGAGCGTGGAGACGATCTCCTCGTCGGTGAGGTGGTCGCCGTTCTCGGACGCCGCGATCAGCGCCGACGTCAGGTCGTCGCCGGGTTCGGCACGCTTGGCCGCGACCGTCGCGGCCATGATGCCTGCGAGTTCCGTCAGCGTCGCGATGACCTCCGCCGGCGGCGTCTGCGTCGAGAAGAACTTCTCGAACAGCTCCTTCAGGCGCGGGAGTTGGGACTCCGCTATGCCCATCAGGTCGGCGATGACGTACATGGGAAGCGGGTACGCGAACTCCGCCTTCAGGTCCACGACTTCACCCTCGACGGACTCAACTCCGTTGAGCAGGTCCTCCGTTCGCTTCGCGATCCGCTCCCGCATCTGCTCCACCCGGCGCGGGGTGAGCGCCTGCGCGACCAGCGTGCGCATCCGGCGGTGGTCCGCGCCGTCCACGGTCAGCATCGAACGGCCCGGGTTGGCGAGCCCGATCAGCGGCCAGTCCGCGGGGATCTCACCGCGCTGCCAGGCACCCCAGACGTTGATGTCCTTCACCAGCCGCGGATCCGTGAGCAGCTGTTTCGCCTCGGCGTGCCGCGTCACCGCCCACACGGGCACGCCACCGGGCAGTTCCACGGCGGCCAGTGGACCGGCCGCACGCAGCCTGGCGCTCTCGCCGTCCAGGTCGCCGACGAAGGGGTCGAGGACGATACGGGTCTCTTCGGTACCGGTGCTCATGCGGGAGTGCCTCCAAAGGCAGGGCTGGGCTCAGAGGAAGGGCAGGGGCAGGGCCGTAAGGGTCGGAACTCAGAGCGCGGCGACGGGCGTGAACCGGACCGGCAGTGCGGTCAGGCCCCGCAGCCATGGCGAGGGCCTGCGCGTGAGGGACTCGGCCGGTACCGCCAGGTCGATGTCGGGCAACCGGTCCAGCACCACCTCGATCCCCGTCCGCGCGATCACCTCGGCCACCTCCTGCGCCGGGAACGGACACCGGTGCTCCCCGTGCCCGAAGGAGAAGTGCGCGCTGTTGCCGCCGGTGAGCGCGGAGCCGTCGGTGCGGACCTGGGGGTCGGAGTTGGCGCCCTGGAGGCCGAGGAGGAGCAGGTCGCCGGCGCGGATGCGGCGGCCGCCGAGCTGGGTGTCGCGGGAGGCCCAGCGCCCGGCCACGTTCTGCGTCGGGGTGTCCTCCCACAGGACCTCGTTCATCGCCTCGGCGACACTGTTGCGGCCGCCGAAGAGGGAGGCCGCGAACCGGTCGTCGGTCAGCATCAGCCGCAGCGAGTTGCCGATCCAGTCGGCGGTCGGCTGGTGGCCCGCCGCCATCATCACCATCAAGTCCTGGGCGATCTCGATGTCGTCGAAGCCGGACTCGTGCATCAGCATCCGCGACACGACGTCGTCGGCCGGCTCTTCCTTCCGGTCGGCCAGCAACTGCCCCATGGACGTGGCCAGATGGGTCTGCCCAGCGATCGCGCGTTCGCGTCCGTCGATCATGTCGTTGAGCGCGGTCACCAGGCCGGGACCCTGCTCGTCCCGGAAGCCGTAGAGCCGCGCCAGGACCCGTACCGGCAGCAGCATCGCGTAGTCGCCGACGATGTCCGTCTCGCCCTTGGCGCAGATCCCGTCGATCAGCTCGTCCGCGAACTTCTCGGTGTACGACCGGAGTTCGGACGGATCGACGGCCTCCAGCGCGTCGCTGATCATGCCGACGCGCTCGCGGTGCCGCTCGCCGACCGTGTAGAGGATCGACGGCTGCTTCCGGCCGATCATCGGCAGCAGCGGCCAGTCGTCGGGGATGCCGTCCCACTGGTTCCACAGGTCGGAGTCACGGCTGAACAGGACCGGATCGCCGGTGACTTGGTGCAGCTCGCGGTAGCCGAGCACCAGCCAGGCCGGGATGTCGCCGTCGAGCACCACGGGGGTCACGGCACCGTGCTCGCGCCGCATCTCCCGGTACAGCTGCGCCGGTTCGGTCTGGAACCTGGGTCCACTCAGCGGTACGGGCGCGATCACAGGGCCAACTCCTGGTGGGGGGACGGGGCTTGGGGGCGGGCGGCGCCCTGGCCGTCGTGGCGACCGGGGTCCTGGCCGTCGTAACGGCCCCTGGTGTGTTCGTTCTTGACGTGCTCGACCAGGGTGATCAGCACCCGTTTCGCGGACGCGCGGGAGCGGGCGTCGCAGTCCACGAGGGGGACGTGCGGGTCGAGGTCGAGGGCCTCGCGGATCTGCTGCGGGGCGTAGGGGGTGCCGCCGAAGTCGTTGCAGGCCACGATGAAGGGGGTGCCGTGGTGTTCGAGGCGGTCGATGGCGTACCAGGAGTCGCCGATCCGCCGGGTGTCGACGAGGACGACCGCGCCGAGCGTCCCGGAGAACAGCCGGTCCCAGAGGAACCAGAACCGTTCCTGGCCCGGGGCGCCGAACAGGTACAGCACATTGCGGGCGTCGAGCGTGATGCGGCCGAAGTCGAAGGCGACGGTGGTCGCGGACTTGCCGCGCACCTCGCTGATGTCGTCGACGGCCTCGCCGGCCTTCGTCATCGTCTCCTCGGTGTTGAGGGGACGTATCTCGCTGACCGAGCGGACCAGCGTGGTCTTGCCGACGCCGAAGCCGCCGACGACCACGATCTTCAGGCCGTTGTCGGCGGAGGCACCCAAGGGGGTGCGCGCGTCAGAGGTTGCGGAGTCCAACGAGCACCTGTTCCAGGACGTCGGGATCGAGATCGGCCTTGCGCGGATGGCGGGCGCTGACCCGGCCGGCCGCGAGAAGGTCGGAGAGGAGGATCTTGGTGATGCTCACCGGAAGCTTCAGTTCGGCCGCCAACTCGACGACGGCCGTGGGGTGTTCGGTGATCCGCAGGATCGCCGCGTGCTCCGACTGCATCCCGGTCGCCGGATCGCACTCGGCGACCACGAGGGTCACCAGGTCGAACGGGCTGTCCGGGCCGGAACGGGCGCGGCCTCCGGTGAGCGTGTAGAGGCGGTCGGGTGAGTCGTCCCTGCCGGGGCGGCTCATGACGCGCGGGGTTCCGCGCGCAGGTGCTCGCCGAGCTGTTCGACCAGCTCGCTCATGTTGTGCCCGATCAGCCCCGCGTCCGCGTCCTCGGTGGTGACCAGCGCCAGGTGCGCGCCCTCACCCGCCTCGACGATGAACAGCACCCCGCCGTAGAACTCCGTCATCGCGGAGCGCACACCCCCGCTGCCGTCCCCGAACTCCACCGACGCGCCGTGCGACAGCGACTGGATGCCGGCGGCGATCGCCGCGAGCTGGTCGGCCTGGTCGACGGAGAGTTCGGGCGTCCGGCACAGCTTCAGGCCGTCCCGGGACAGCACGAGCGCGTGGCGCGCGCCCGGGGTGCGCTCCAGGAGGCCCTCGATGAGCCAGGTGAGCTTCTCGTCGGCGGTCGTCGTGCCGGTCATGAGGTGGGGTTGCCTTCCGAGTGGGAGAGGGAGGGGGTGGGCTCTGCTGATACGGGGCTGTCCGCTGATACGGGGCTGTCCGCGTCGGTGCCGGACGCGCGCGTGCCCTGGTCGGTCGCCGCCTCGCGTACGGCCTGGCGGAAGCTGTTGAAGCGGGCGGTGCGGGCGAGGGTGTCGTCGGCCGAGGGGGCGGGACGGGTCGTCTCGGGCACCGGGGACTCCGTACGCGCGCGTGAGCGCTCGGCTTCCGCGAGTGCCTGACCCCGGCGACGCTTGGGCAGGCCTTCGGGCAACGTGTTCGCCGCGTCCGTCACGGCATCGGCCGGGGCACCCCGGTCCGGCGACTCGTGCGTGGGCACCGGGTCCGGGTCCAGATCGGCGAGGGTGCGCCCGGCGGCGTAGGACATCCACGGATGGTCCCGGACGGAGGGCGCGGGCTCGGGAACTGCCTCCGGATCCACCGGTGTTGATACCGACGGCGACGGCTCGGGAAGGTCGAGGGGCACCTGCGGTGTCGGCGCGTCCTGGGGCACCAGGATGTCCTGCGGTACGAGCATCAGGACGCCGGTGCCACCCCGCGCGGAGGGCCGGTACGACACCTTCAGGCCGTACTTGCGGGCCAGCCGCCCGACGACCGCGAGGCCGAGCCGGGTGCCGGTGAGGCCGCCCAGTTCGGCGGAGTCGCCGGAGACGGCGCGCTCGGCGCGGCGCAGCTGGATGTCGCCCATGACCAGGCCGCTGTCCTCCACCGAGAGGATGACCCCGGCGGGCACTTCTTCTACGTAGACATGCACTTCGGCGCTCGGCGGCGAGAAGCTCGCGGCGTTGTCGAGGAGTTCGGCGAGCGCGTGCATCACGCCCTCGGCCGCGTGCCCGGCGACGGCGGTGTCGCTCGCGGAGTGCACGCGCACGCGTTGATAGCCGCTGATACGGCCCATCGCGCCCCGCAGGATCGACTCCATGGCGATGGGACGGGCCCAACGGCGCCCGGAGCGCGCGCCCGTGAGGACGGCGACGGAGTCGGCGAGACGGCCCGCCTGCGCGGTGCGGTGGTCGAGGTGGAGCAGGTCGGCGAGGACGTCCTCGTCCGAGTGCCGATCCTCCATGGCGCGCAGGTCGGCGAGCATGCCGGTGGCCAACGCCTGCATCCGGCCCGCCGCGTTGGCGGTCGCGGAGAGCGCGGCGGCACGCTCGTGGGAGTCGCGGCGGGCCTTCTCGGCCAGCTGCTTGTTCTCGGCGGTGAGGCGGGCGCGCTCCAGCTCGTTCTCCTCCGTGAGGCGGCCGCGTTCCTCCGCGAAGGAGGTGGTGAGCCGCATGCGCTCCTGGGAGAAGTCGGAGGTCAACCGGGCGCGTTCCTGGGAGAGTTCGGCCGTCAGCCGGGCCCGCTCGTGGGTCAGCTCCTCGGTCAGCTGCACGCGCTCCCGGTCGAAGTCCGAGCTCAGCCGGGCCCGTTCCTGCAGCAGCCGCCCCGCGTCCAGGGTGACGGCCTCAAGACGGCGGCGGGTGATCCGGGCCGTCTGGTACGCGTGCGTGGCGAGCGCGACGGCCGCGCACAGCAGCAGCGCGCCGGCACCGGCGCCGCAGGCGACCGCGAGGCGCTTCGAGCCGGGTGTCACATAGACCGCGCCGGCGACCGCGAGCCCGGCCAGTACGGCGGTGAACAGGGGGACGGGGGCGACGGTGCGGAAGGTGGGTCGTTCGCCGGGAAGTATGGGGGCGGTCATGAAGGGGGTCCTCGGTCGGGTCCTCGGGCGTCTTTGGTCGTGGTCCTCAGTCGTCCTCGGTCGTGTCCTCGGGGGGTGCTCGTCGGGTTCCTGGGCGAGAAGCGACTCCGGGTGCTCAACTGGCGGTCACTATATGAGAGTTAGTGATCGAACTGGGGAGGTTCTGGATGCGTTTACAGAATCGGTTCACTCCGGGCCCGAAGTTTCCCGGAACGGAAATCGGTCACTGTCAGTGGTCGGGTGCATGCTGGAGGCATGGCGGATCTTCAGGCGGAGCTGCGCAGGACCGTCCGGGGCGAGGTGGGTTTCGACGTCACGTCCCGGGCGCTGATGACGATGGACGCGTCCAACTACCGACGCGTCCCGCTGGGCGTCGTCGCGCCCCGTGACGCCGACGACGTGGCGGCGACGCTGGCGGCCTGCCGGGCACACGGGGTGCCCGTGGTGGCACGCGGGGGCGGCACGTCCATCGCCGGCCAGGCGACGGGCACGGGCGTGGTCCTGGACTTCACCCGCCACATGAACGGACTGGTGTCCCTGGACCCCGCCTCCCGCACGGCGGTCGTCCAGCCCGGCCTGGTCCTCGACCGCCTCCAACAGGCCGCCGCCCCCCACGGGTTGCGCTTCGGCCCCGACCCCTCGACGCACAGCCGCTGCACCCTCGGCGGCATGATCGGCAACAACTCCTGCGGCTCCCACTCGGTCGCCTGGGGCACGACGGCGGACAGCGTGAGCGAGCTGTCGGTGATCACCGCGCGGGGAGATCTTCTGCGCCCCGGCCGCGACTGGGCGGGCGCCCCGGAGGGCCTACGGCCGCTCGTGGACGCCGAGTTGGCCCGCCTGCGCACCGGCTTCCCGGACCTCCCCCGCCGTATCTCGGGCTACGCCCTGGACGCCCTCCTCCCCGAGAACGGCGCGGACGTGGCCCGCTCCTTCTGCGGCAGCGAGGGCACGCTGGGCATCCTCACGGAGGCGGTCGTACGACTCGTCGAGGCACCCCGCGCGCGTGCGTTGGCGGTCCTCGGTTACGCCGACGAGAGCGCGGCGGCGGAGGCGGCGGCGGGCCTGCTGATCCATGGGCCGCTGACGGTGGAGGGGATGGCGGCCGACCTCGTGCGCTCGACCGCGGACCTCCCCCGGGGCGGCGCCTGGCTCTTCGTCGAGACCGGCGGCGACACGGAGGCGGAGGCACGCGCGCGTGCGGAGACCATCGTCCGCGCGGCGGACGTCCTCGACGCCCTGGTGGTGACGGAGGCGGCGAGTCAGCGGGCCCTGTGGCGCATCCGCGAGGACGCGAGCGGTACGGCGACGAGGATGCCGGACGGCTCGGAGGCATGGCCGGGCTGGGAGGACTGCGCGGTGCCACCGGCCCGACTGGGCGCGTATCTACGGGACTTCAGGGGGTTGCTGGTCGCGCACGGCCTACGGGGCACTCCGTACGGCCACTTCGGGGACGGCTGCATCCACGTCCGCATCGACTTCGACCTGCTGACGGAGCCGGGGGTGGCCCGCTTCCGCCACTTCTCGGAGGAGCTGGCCGAGTTGGTGGCCGCCCACGGTGGCTCGCTCTCCGGAGAGCACGGGGACGGACAGGCACGCGCGGAACTCCTGCCGAAGATGTACGGCGCCGAGATGGTGAGCCTGTTCGAACGGGTCAAGGGAGTCTGGGACCCGGACGACCTCCTCAACCCCGGGATGCTGGTGCGGCCCGCCCCGCTGGACACGAACCTCCGCTTCTCGGTGCTCCCGCGCAAGCCGGTGGACGTGGTGTTCGGTTACCCGTCCGACGGCGGAGACTTCTCGGCGGCGGTACGGCGCTGCGTCGGGGTGGCCAAGTGCCGTACGACAGAGGCGAACGGGTCCTCGGTGATGTGCCCGTCGTTCCGCGCGACGGGAGACGAGCAGCACTCCACGCGCGGGCGTGCCCGACTCCTCCACGAGATGCTCGCGGGCGAACTGGTCACCGACGGCTGGCAGTCGACGGAGGTCCGGGACGCGCTGGACCTGTGCCTGTCCTGCAAGGGCTGTCGCACGGACTGCCCGGTCGGCGTCGACATGGCCACGTACAAGGCGGAGTTCCTGCACCACCACTACGAGGGGCGGCGCAGGCCCGCGGCCCATTACGCGATGGGCCGGCTGCCGCGCTGGCTCCGGCTGGTGGAGCGCACGCGTACGGCCTGGCTGGTCAACTCCCTTGCCTCAGTACGGCCGTTGGCGGCGCTGGCGAAGCGGCTGGGCGGGATCGCGGGGGAGCGGGGGATTCCGGGGGTGGCGGGGGAGACGTTCACCAGGTGGTGGTCGCGGAGGTTCAGGAAACAGCTGAGGCAGTCGCTCGCCGCGTGGAAGGCGGGCGAGCGGGCCGGGGGTCCCAGCCATGTCGTCCAGCTCTGGCCAGACACGTTCACGGAACACTTCGCGCCGTCCGTGGGGAAGGCGGCTGTGCGGGTGCTGGAGGCGGCGGGGCTGGGCGTGATGCTGACGCCGCATGTGCGCATGACGGTGAAGAGGACGGCCGAGGGCGACATCTCGTCGGTCGGCGGGAATCCATGGCTGTCCCGCCGTGGTCGCGTCTGCTGCGGCCTGACCTACACCTCGACGGGGCAGCTCGACCGCGCCCGCGAGGTGCTGCGCGGCACGCTCGACCTGCTGGACGCCCACCTCGTCCCGGAGTTGGACGACGACCGCGCGCCCATCGTCGTCCTGGAGCCGAGCTGCGCGGCAGCCCTCCGCACGGACCTCCCGGAACTCCTCCCCGACGACCCCCGGGCGGCCCGCCTGGCCGCCTCGGTCCTCACCTTCGCCGAGGCCCTGGAACGTCTCGCTCCCGACTGGACCCCGCCCCGCGTCGACCGCCCGACGGTCGGCCAGACCCACTGCCACCAGCACGCGGTCCTGGGCGACGCCCCCGACCGCCGCCTGCGCGAGGCGGCCGGCCTGACGGGCGAACTGGCGGGCGGCTGCTGCGGGTTGGCGGGCAACTTCGGCTTCGAGAAGGGCCACTACGAGGTGTCGACGGCGTGCGCGGAGGAACAACTCCTCCCGGCGGTACGCCAGGCACCGGAGGACGCGCTGGTCCTGGCGGACGGCTTCTCGTGCCGTACACAGCTGGAGCAACTGGCGGGGGTACGGGGCCGACACCTCGCGGAGGTACTGGCGGACGCGCTGGAGGGAGAGGGGAAGTGACCGACGAACTCGGCCGAGTCGCCGTCCTCTCCGACATCCACGGAGTGCTCCCCGCCCTGGAAGCGGTCCTCGCCGAACCGGAGGTGGCCGCCGCCGACCGCATCGTCCTCACCGGCGACATCACGGCGGGCCCCCAACCGGCGGAAGTCGTAGATCTGTTGAGAGCCGAGGCCGACCGAGTCCTGTGGATCTCGGGCAACGCGGACCGCGAACTGGTCGAGTACCGCAGAGGCGAACGCGACGACATCCCGGACCCCATCGCCCCGTACGCGGCGACCGCCCTCCGCCCCGACCAGGTCGACTTCCTGGCCACCCTCCCCAAGACGCTGACGCTCCCGATCCGCGGCCTGGGCAGGGTCCTCTTCTGCCACGCGACTCCCCGGGACGACGAGGAAGTCGTCCTGGTCGACTCCCGCCCCGCCCGCTGGACGGAGGTCCTCACCGGCCTCGACGACGACATCCGCACGATCGTCTGCGGCCATACCCACATGCCGTACGTCCGCCTCGCCCACGGCCGCCTGATCGTCAACCCCGGCAGCGTCGGCATGCCGTACGGCCGCACCGGCGCCCACTGGTGCCTGCTCGGCCCCGGCACGGACCTCCGTGTGACGCCGTACGACATCCCGGCGGCGATCGCCCGCCTCACCCGCGAGTCCGGCTACCCGGAGATCGGGGAGTGGGCGGACTACTTCCTCAAGGCTCGGGCGTCGGACACGGAGGCGCTGGAGACCTTCGGCCCCCGGGACGGGCGCGGGTGACTGCCTAGGCTGGCCGTTCGACCACGGTTTCGATCCGCCAGGGAGCCCGCGTATGACCCACCTCCGTCTCCGCCCCATCACCCCCGCCGAACACCTCGCGTTCATCGCCGCCCGCCCCTCCGCCAGCCATATGCAGGTGCCGTCGTGGGGTGCGGTGAAGCCCGACTGGCGGGCGGAGAGTCTGGGGTGGTTCGAGGAGGCGAGTGGGCAACTGGTCGGGGTGGGGCTCGTGTTGTACCGGCCCGTGCCCAGACTCAAGAAGTACCTCGCGTACCTGCCCGAGGGGCCGGTCATCGACTGGCACGCCGCCGATCTCGACCGCTGGCTCGACCCGATGCTCGCCCACCTCAAGTCGCAGGGCGCGTTCACGGTGAAGATGGGCCCGCCCGTGGTCGTACGCCGCTGGAGCGCGGACGCGGTGAAGGCCGCGATCGCCGACCCGGACGCGCGGCGGCTGAAGGATGCCGCGCCCACGTCGTACGAACCGCGTGCCTACGAGGTCGCCGACCGGCTGCGCCGCGCGGGCTGGCAGCAGACGGAACCCGGGGGAGAGGACGGCTTCGCGGCCGGACAGCCCCGGTACGTGTTCCAAGTCCCGTTCGAGGGGCGGTCGTTGGACGAGATCCACCGCGGGCTCAACCAGCAGTGGCGGCGCAACATCAAGAAGGCCGAGAAGGCCGGCGTGAAGGTGGTCCAGGGCGGTTACGACGACCTCCCCGCCTTCTACGAGCTGTACGCCGAGACCGCCGAGCGCGACCGCTTCATTCCGCGCCCGCTGCCCTACTTCCAGCGCATGTGGACCGCCCTCACCGCCGAACACCCCGACCGCATGCGCCTCTACCTCGCCCACCACGACGGCGAGATCCTCGCCGCGGCCACGATGCTGACGGTCGGCCGGCACGTCTGGTACTCCTACGGCGCCTCCACCAGCCGCAGGCGCGAGGTGCAGCCCAACAACGCGATGCAGTGGCGCATGATGACCGACGCCCACCAACTCGGCGCGTCCGTATACGACTTCAGGGGCATCACCGACACCCTGGAGGAGTCCAACCACCTGCTGGGGCTGCTGCGTTTCAAGGCCGGCGCGGGTGGAGAGGCCGTCGAGTACCTGGGGGAGTGGGACTTCCCCCTCAACCGGCTGCTGCACAAGGCGCTGGACCTCTACATGGCGCGCCGCTGAGGGTCTTGCTTGAGGGCGGAAGCACAGGTTCATTAAGGCTGCTCTCAGGTTTATCAGAGAAATCTCAGGTTGGCGGCCGTAACTCAGGATTCGCAAAGGTATTCACAGCCTGTGTTTGCCGTTCGGTCGACGACTTTGCTGCGACTTGGCTACAGGGCCGTGTACGTTTCTGGGTGTCGGGAATTCCCCGGGCGGTAACACGCCCGACTTTGACACACACATTCCACTGCACAACCTAGGAGTTCGGAATGGGCCTCAACAAGCTCGCCCCGCTGCCCAAGCCCAAGAAGCAGCAGCTGCCGCCCCCGCCGCCCCCGAAGCCGCGCAAGAAGCACCAGCCGAAGCCTCTGCCGAAGCCGCTGCCCGGCCAGGACAGCTGAACCGGCAGTAGAGGGAGGGCCGACCCACGCAGTCGGCCCTCTTTTCTTTCCTGAATTCGAAAACCCAAGGAATTCTGATGACGGAAAGCGAGCGTATGGTGGACATGGATACGGATGAGGAAGACCTCGAATACGAGGACGACGAAACTCCCACCATTCCCGCCCGTACGGCTTTCCGTCGCTTCTGGCCGCTCACTCAGGGCCTCAGACGCTGGCTGGTCCTCGTCTGGATATGCACGGTGATCGGCGCGCTCGCCGAGACCGAGGCCATCCTCCTCTTCGCCGACCTCACCGACCGAGCCCTCGCGAAGGGCTCGCTGAGCGCGTTCTGGAGCCCCGCCGCGAAGTGGCTGGGCGTCGCGATCGTCGGCGCGCTCGTCTCGTACGCCGGCAACTCCCTTGCCGCGTGGGCCACCGAACGCTTCGTGATGAGACTGCGCGAGCATGTCTTCGACCACGTACAGCAGTTGCCCCCGCACTTCTTCCAACGGCACCGTCAGGGCGACCTGTTGTCCCGCCTGACCGGCGACGTCGAGGCGATCGAGACCCTCGTCGTGTCCGGCGTCATCGGCACCGCCTCCGCGCTCTTCTCCGCCCTCTTCTACGCCGCCGCCGCGTTCTGGCTGCGCTGGGACCTGGCCGCCGCCACCTTCGTCCTCGCCCCCCTCTTCTGGCTCGCGGCCCGCCGCTTCTCCGGCTCCATCAAGGACGTCTCACGCGAGGGCCGGGTCGCCGACGGCGCGATCACCTCGGTCGTCGAGGAGTCCCTGGGCAACATCGTCCTCACCCAGGCCTACGGCCGCCGCGACGCCGAACGCCGCCGCCTCAACGAGGAGGCCGGCGCCTGGTTCCGGGCCTCCGTCCGCTCGACGCGGCTGAACGAGGCGTACGAGCAACTCGTCGCCGTCATCGAGACCGTGTGCGTGCTCGCCGTCATCGGCATCGGCGCCTGGGAGATCTCCACCGGCCGCATGACCCTCGGCCAACTCCTCGCGTTCTCCGCCTTCTTGGGCTACCTCTACCCGCCCGTCCGCGGCCTGGCCCAACTCGGCCTGACCATCACCGCCGCCACCGCGGGCGCCGAACGCCTCATCGAGATCCTCGACGTACGCCCGTCCGTCGCCGACCCCGCCCGCGACTCCGAGACCGGCCGCCCCGACGGCACGGTCGAACTCCGCGACGTCACCTTCAGCTACCCCGGCGCCGACCGAGCGGCCCTGGAAGGCCTCTCCTTCACCGTCAACCCCGGTGAGCTGGTGATCGTCACCGGCCCCAGCGGCGCCGGCAAGTCCACCGTCTCCAAAATGCTCCTCCGCTTCTACGACCCCGACGCCGGCGATGTCCTCCTCGACGGCGTCCCCCTGCGGGACCTCCCCCTCGCCCGCCTGCGCGAGTACGTGACCCTGCTCCCCCAGGAGACCCTGGTCCTGCACGACACCGTCCGCGCGAACATCGCCTGCGGCCGCCCCGGCGCGAGCGAGCAGGCGATCATGGACGCGGCTGTCGCTGCCGACGCCCACGAGTTCATCCTCCGCCTCCCCGACGGCTACGACACGAAGATTGACCCCAACTCGGCCCGCCTGTCCGGCGGTCAACTCCAGCGCCTCGCGATCGCGCGCGCGATCCTGCGCGACGCCCCGGTCCTGGTCCTCGACGAACCGACGACCGGCCTGGACTCGATGGCCGCCCGCCGGGTCGTAAAACCCCTACGGCGACTGATGGCGGGCCGTACGACCATCATGATCACCCACGACCTCAACCTCGCCCCCGACGCCGATCGCATCCTGGTCGTGGACCGGGGCCGGATCGTGGAGACGGGCCGGCACGAGGAGCTGATGGTGCGGGGCGGGGCGTACTCGCGACTGCACCGCTCGCAGAACAACGCGGTGATGGACACCGGGGAACTGCGGTTGCCGTCGTTCGCGGAGGCGGGCGTGGGTTACGGGCACTCCTCGGCACCGGTCTTCGTCGAGAGCTGGGTGCCGCAGACGTACGCGCCGACATACGAGCCGACGTATCAACCGACCTACCCACAGAGCGAGTACCCGGAGTACTCCGATCCCCTGTACTCCGATCCCCTCTTCGGCCCCATGCCCACCACCCTCCCCGACGGTCGGCCCCTGTTCCGGGACCAGGCCCAGTGACAGTTGCATAAAGGGTTCTCACACCTGTCGAAGTCCATTACCATGGACCGAGCAGTGCATCGTGATGGACGAATGCGCGCTGAGCCGAGCCCTGGAAGCCCCCGTGAGCATCCCCAGTACGTCGACCACCGCCCCCGTGGCCACTCCGACCACCGCCCCGCGCCGCACGGGTTCGCTCGGGCCGGTGGGGCTGGTGCTGGCCGGGGGGATCTCGGTGCAGTTCGGTGGTGCGCTGGCGGTGACGCTGATGCCCAGGGTGGGGGCCCTGGGCGTGGTGACGCTACGGCTGCTGGTGGCCGCGGTGGTCCTCCTCGTGATCTGTCGCCCGAGCCTGCGGGGTCACTCACGCGCGGACTGGGGCACGGTCGTCGTCTTCGGCATCACCATGGCCGCGATGAACGGCCTCTTCTACCAGTCACTGGCCCGCATCCCCCTGGGACCGGCGGTGACGCTGGAAGTGCTGGGTCCAC
Source organism: Streptomyces sp. NPDC048504 (assembly GCF_043200035.1). Taxonomy (NCBI): domain Bacteria; kingdom Bacillati; phylum Actinomycetota; class Actinomycetes; order Kitasatosporales; family Streptomycetaceae; genus Streptomyces; species Streptomyces sp. NPDC048504. Next base: position 400,892 of record NZ_JBICXA010000002.1, on the reverse strand, counting down.
TCGCCCTCTCCGTCCTGACATCCCGGCGCGCGCTGAACGCGGTATGGGCGGGGCTTGCCCTGGCAGGCGTCTTCCTCCTCGGCGGCGGAGGCTTCAGCAGTCTGGACCCTGTAGGCGTGGCCTTCGCCCTGGGGGCAGGCGCCATGTGGGCAACGTACATAGTCTTCAGTGCTCGTACGGGGCGTCGCTTTCCACAAGCTGATGGTTTGGCGCTGGCGATGGTCGTGGCGGCGGTGGTGTTTCTGCCGCTGGGCGTCGCGGAGTCAGGCACAAAGCTGCTGAACCCGACGACGATCGCCCTCGGTTCCGCAGTGGCGGTTCTGTCCTCGGTCCTCCCCTACACACTCGAACTCCTGGCCCTGCGCCGCCTCCCCTCCTCGACCTTCGCCATCCTGATGAGCCTGGAACCAGCCGTGGCGGCTACGGCGGGCTTCCTGATCCTCCACCAGGCGCTGTCCGTTCCTGAGGCCATGGCTATCGCGCTGGTCATCGCGGCGAGTATGGGGGCGGTGCGGACACAGGTGGGCCGGGGGAAGGCGAAAGTAGAGGCGTAGGTTGCCGTTGGGCCACTCGCTTCTTGGCCAGTGTCGGGCTTCCACGGCCCGAGTAAAGGGCGCTCCCTGCGGTCGCGTCGCCTGCGGCGATTCCGCTGCGCTCCACCCTTGACTAGGGCCGCTCCAGCCCGTTTCAGAAGCGAGCGAGTGGCCCGGAGGGATGGGTGGCCAGGGAGCCATCCCCTTGCCTGAACTGTGCTGCCGGCCGGTGTGGTGGGGGCGCGTCCGCGTCTCGCCAGCACGCCGGGTGGGCTCAGCGGCTGCCCGCCGGTGGGGGGCGCGCTGCCGTCTCGCCAGCACGCCGGGTCGGCTCAGCGGCCAACCCCAGGTGGTGGGTGGTTGCGGGAAGCCGGGGGTAAATCTAACCGCCGTAGCGACCTTTTACCGGTTAGAAAAGACCCCGGCCTTCAGAGATGCCAGGGCCAGGGCAGGGGGTGGAGGGGGCGGGCGGGCCGAGCGGCGGCGCGGGATGCCCCCCGGGGAGGGCCAATTGACAGACGGGGGCGGTCACCACCCAGGCCATCACCCACGCCCACGGCCCACAACCGCCAATCACCCACCACCCACCACTACCCGTTGCCCCTGACCTGCTGCTTACGGGGGCGAGGCCGGCCCCCGCGCACACCACCGGCCGGAAGCGGCCAACCCACCCAGCACGCAGGCAAGACGCGAGCACATCCCCTCACCCTCCGGCCGCGAACTCCCCACCCCCCCCTGCCTCTTGGCCACTCAGCCACTCAGCCTGTCAGCCTCTTGTGCAGCAAGTCCCCACCGGCAGGCAGCCGCCGAGACGACCCGGCGTGCGGGCGAGACGCCGACGCGCCCACCACACCAGCCTCGCCTCCTCTGGAAGCCGGGGTCATTTCTAACCGGTCAAAGGTCGCGACGGTGGTTAGCTTTACCCCCGGCTTCCCGCAACCACCCACCCACCGCTGGCCGCTGAGCCGAGGCGGCGTGCTGGCGAGACGCGAACGCGCCCCCACGCACCGGCCGACAGCACAGTTCAGGCAAGGGGACGGCTCCCTGGCCACCCATCCCTCGGGGCCGCCCGCTCGCTTCTCAACCGGGATTGCGGGAGACGAGTCAAGGGTGGAGCGCAGCGCAATCGGCGTAGCCGACGCGACCGCAGGGAGCGCCCTTTACTCGGCTCCCGCAATCCCGACACTGACCAAGAAGCGGGCGGCCCAACGGTCACCTCACAACTCAGGCCCACAGCACTCCCCGTCCCGCCCTCACCCCACCCCCCCCCGCCTAATAATGCAAGCACGCTTGATTGTTTCTGGCGCCCCTGCCATGCTCCCCCCATGTCCGATCCGACGCGCGTGTTCGACGACCTGCGTGAGGAGAGCGAGGAACTCGACCGGCTTGTGGCCGAGTTGGGGCCGGAGGGCTGGGCCATCGAGACGCCCGCTGCCCGCTGGACCGTCGCCCACCAGATCGCCCACCTGGCCTGGACCGACCACTCCGCCCTGCTCGCCGTGACGGACGAGGAAGCGTTCCGGGCGTTGGTCGAGAAGGCGCTCGCCACTCCCGAGACGTTCGTGGACGAGGGGGCGCAGGAAGGGGCCGCGAAGACACCCGCCCAGCTTCTCGCCGACTGGCGGGCCGGGCGGGCCGCACTCCTGGCGGCCCTGTACGCCGCGCCCACAGGAACCCGCTTCCCCTGGTACGGCCCACCCATGTCGGCCGCCTCCATGGCCACCGGTCGGCTTATGGAGACCTGGGCCCATGGGCAGGATGTCGCCGACGCGGTTGGTGTGGTCCGGCCACCTACGGACCGGCTCCGGCATGTGGTGCGCATCGGTGTGCGCGCACGTGACTTCGCCTTTGGTGTGCACGGGCTCACCCCGCCGAGCGAGGAGTTCCGTGTTGAACTCCGCGCTCCCTCCGGTGAGTTGTGGGTCTACGGCCCCGAAGGCGCCCCGCAACGCGTCACCGGCCCCGCCCTCGACTTCTGCCTCCTCGTCACCCAGCGCGCCCACCGCACCGACCTCGCGGTGGAGGCGGTCGGCGCCGATGCCGATCGGTGGCTCGACATCGCCCAGGCCTTCGCGGGGCCACCCGGTGCCGGACGCCCGCCGAAGACGAAGGGTGCCGGACAGTGACCTCCACCGTCGCCCCCCTCCGCATAGGCAACGCCTCCGGCTTCTACGGCGACCGGTTCGACGCCCTCCGCGAGATGCTCACCGGCGGCCAAGTGGACGTCCTCACCGGTGACTACCTCGCCGAGTTGACCATGCTCATCCTGGGTCGGGACCGGCTGAAGGACCCCGGCGCCGGGTACGCCCGTACCTTCCTCAAGCAGTTGGAGGAGAGTCTCGGGCTCGCCCAGGAGCGTGGGGTGCGGATCGTCACCAACGCCGGGGGGCTCAATCCCGCCGGACTCGCCGACGCCGTAAGGAAGTTGGCCGGTCGGCTCGGGATAGCCGTACGGGTCGCGCATGTGGAGGGGGACGATCTCGCCGGGCGGTATCCGGATGCCCTTGCCGCGCACGCCTATCTCGGTGGCTTCGGGATCGCCGCCTGCCTTGATGCGGGGGCCGACGTCGTGGTCACCGGGCGGGTCACCGATGCCGCCCTGGTCACCGGGCCTGCCGTCGCTCACTTCGGGTGGGGTGCCGGCGACCACGACCGGCTCGCGGGGGCCGTGGTCGCCGGACATGTGCTGGAGTGCGGGACCCAGGCGACCGGCGGCAACTACGCCTTCTTCACCGAGCACGCACCGGAGAAGCTCCGCCGCCCCGGCTTCCCGCTCGCCGAGATCCATGACGACGGCTCCTGCGTCATCACCAAGCACCCCGGCACGGGGGGAGTCGTGGACGTCGGTACCGTCACCGCGCAGCTCCTCTACGAGACGCACGGCGCGCGCTATGCCGGTCCCGATGTCACCGCCCGCCTCGACACCGTGCGGCTCAGCGAGGACGGGACCGGGGACGGGGGTGGGGGCGATCGGGTGCGGATCGAGGGCGTGCGGGGGGAAGCTCCACCGCCGACTCTCAAGGTCGGGCTCAATCGGCTGGGCGGCTTCCGCAACGAGGTCACCTTCGTCCTCACCGGGCTCGACATCGAGCGCAAGGCCACGCTAGTCCGGGAGCAGATGGAGGCCGCGTTCGGCGAGGGGAACGCCAAGTCCCGGCCAGGTGAACTCCGTTGGGATCTCGCCCGTACCGACCATGCGGACGCCTCCACCGAGGAGACCGCCAGCGCACTGCTGCGGCTCGTCGTGCGGGATCCCGATCAGGAGCTCGTCGGGCGGGCGTTGAGTGCCGCCGCCGTCGAGCTCGCACTGGCCAGTTACCCCGGCTTCCATGTGCTGACCCCACCTGGAAAGGGAGCGCCCTATGGCGTCTTCGATGATGTGTATGTCCCCCACGGGGCCGTCGACCATGTGGCCGTCCTCCATGACGGGCGCCGGGTTGCTGTGGCCCCAGCCCACGACACCCGCGTACTGGAAGACCTTCCGCAGCCGGCCCTCCCCGAGCCTCTGGGGGACGGGCCCACGACGCGGGCGCCCCTTGGTCTGGTCGCCGGGGCCCGTAGCGGTGACAAGGGAGGGAACGCCAACGTGGGGGTGTGGGCGCGTACGGATGAGGCGTGGCGCTGGCTCGCCCATGCGCTGACCGTCGAGCAGTTCAAGCAACTCCTGCCGGAGACCGCCGAGTTGGGTGTCACCCGGCACGTCCTTCCCAACCTGCGCGCCCTCAACTTCGTCGTCGAGGGGATTCTCGGCGAGGGCGTCGCCGCCCAGCACCGTTTCGATCCGCAGGCCAAGGCCCTGGGCGAATGGCTGCGTTCCCGTCGTCTGGACATACCGGAGGTCCTCCTGTGACCGTCCTCCCGACCGCCCTGGACACCAACGGTTCCGACTACACGGCCAACCGCGAGGCCATGCTCGCCAAACTCGGCGAACTCGACGCCGAGCACGCGAAAGCGCTCGCGGGTGGCGGGCCGAAGTACGTCGAACGGCACCGTAAACGCGGCAAGTTGCTCGCCCGCGAGCGCATCGAGCTGCTCCTCGACCCCGACACCCCCTTCCTCGAACTCTCCCCGCTCGCCGCCTGGGGCAGCGACTACGCGGTCGGCGCCTCGCTCGTCACCGGCATCGGGGTCGTGGAAGGCGTGGAGTGCCTGATCACCGCCAACGACCCGACCGTGCGCGGCGGAGCCAGTAATCCCTGGTCGCTGAAGAAGGCCCTGCGGGCCAACGACATCGCCCTCGCCAACCGCCTCCCCTGCATCAGCCTCGTGGAGTCCGGGGGTGCCGATCTGCCGTCCCAGAAGGAGATCTTCATCCCGGGCGGCGCCATCTTCCGTGATCTGACCCGGCTTTCGGCCGCCGGTATCCCCACCATCGCGGTCGTCTTCGGGAACTCGACCGCCGGCGGCGCGTACATCCCCGGCATGTCCGACCACGTGATCATGGTCAAGGAGCGCGCGAAGGTGTTCCTCGGCGGGCCGCCGCTCGTGAAGATGGCGACCGGTGAGGAGAGCGACGACGAGTCGCTCGGCGGCGCCGAGATGCACGCGCGCGTCTCGGGGCTCGCGGACCACTTCGCCGTCGACGAGCAGGACGCCCTGCGGCAGGCACGCCGCGTCGTCGCCCGCCTCAACCACCGCAAGGCGTACGGCGATCCGGCCCCGGCGGCACCCCCCAAGTACGACGAGGACGAGCTGCTGGGCATCGTCCCGGGGGACCTGAAGACCCCCTTCGATCCCCGCGAGGTCGTCGCCCGCCTCGTCGACGCCTCCGACTTCGACGAGTTCAAGCCCCTCTACGGCACGAGCCTGGTGACGGGTTGGGCGACCCTGCACGGCTATCCGGTCGGCATCCTGGCGAACGCCCAAGGCGTCCTCTTCAGCCAGGAGTCCCAAAAGGCCGCCCAGTTCATCCAGTTGGCCAACCAGCGCGACATCCCGCTGCTCTTCCTGCACAACACCACCGGCTACATGGTCGGCAAGGAGTACGAACAGGGCGGCATCATCAAGCACGGCGCGATGATGATCAATGCCGTCAGCAACAGCCGCGTACCGCATCTGTCCGTCCTCATGGGCGCCTCGTACGGCGCCGGCCACTACGGCATGTGCGGCCGCGCCTACGACCCCCGCTTCCTCTTCGCCTGGCCCAGCGCCAAGTCCGCCGTCATGGGCCCCCAACAGCTCGCCGGCGTGCTGTCGATCGTCGCCCGCCAGTCGGCCGTAGCGAAGGGGCGGCCCTACGACGAGGACGCGGACGCGGCGCTGCGCGCCATGGTGGAGCAGCAGATCGAGTCCGAGTCCCTGCCGATGTTCCTGTCGGGGCGGCTGTACGACGACGGTGTCATCGACCCGCGCGACACCCGCACCGTCCTCGGCCTGTGCCTGTCCGCCATCCACACCGCGCCCTACGAGGGCGCGCGCGGTGGCTTCGGCGTCTTCCGGATGTGACGGCCATGACAGATGTGAGGGGCCACGTGATTTCGACAGTACTGGTCGCCAACCGGGGCGAGATCGCCTGCCGGATCTTCCGCACGTGCCGCGAGCTGGGCATCCGGACGGTCGCCGTGCACTCGGACGCCGACGAGAACGCGCTCCACGCACGCGTGGCCGACGCGACGGTACGGCTGCCAGGCTCGACGCCCACGGAGACGTACCTGCGCGGGGAGTTGATCGTGAAGGCGGCGGTCGCGGCGGGCGCGGACGCCGTCCACCCCGGCTACGGCTTCCTCTCCGAGAACGCCGACTTCGCCCGCGCCGTCCAGGCCGCCGGCCTGCTCTGGATCGGCCCCCCGCCCGAGGCGATCGAGGCCATGGCCTCCAAGACCCGCGCCAAGCAACTGATGGGCATCGCCCCCTTGGAAAACGTCACCGAGAACGACCTCCCGGTCCTGGTGAAGGCCGCGGCGGGCGGTGGCGGCCGCGGCATGCGTGTCGTACGCCAACTCGCAGACCTGGAGGCCGAGTTGACGGCCGCCCGCGCCGAGGCGACCAGCGCCTTCGGCGACGGCGAGGTCTTCGTCGAGCCCTACGTGGAAGGCGGCCGACACGTCGAGGTACAGATCCTCGCCGACACCCACGGCACGGTCTGGTCCCTCGGCACCCGCGACTGCTCCCTCCAACGCCGCCACCAGAAGGTGATAGAGGAGTCCCCGGCACCGGGCCTGCCAGATCAACTGGCGGAGGAACTCGGCAAGTTGGCGGTACACGCCGCCCGCGCGGTCGCCTACGAGGGCGCCGGAACGGTCGAGTTCCTGGTCGCTTCCGACAACAGGCCGCACTTCCTGGAGATGAACACCCGCCTCCAGGTCGAACACCCCGTAACGGAGGCCGTGTTCGGCATCGACCTGGTGGCTCTGCAACTGCGCATCGCGGAGGGCGAGCCCCTGGAAAACGAACCCCCGCACCCGCACGGCCACGCCGTAGAGGCCCGCCTCTACGCCGAAGACCCGTCCCACGACTGGACCCCCCAGACCGGCACCCTGCACCACCTGTCCGTCCCGACCGGCGTCCGCCTCGACACCGGCTACACCGACGGCGACGACATAGGCATCCACTACGACCCGATGCTCGCCAAGGTCGTAGCCCACGCCCCCACCCGTGCGGAGGCCCTCCGCAAACTCGCCGGAGCCCTCGAACAGGCAACGATCCACGGCCCGATCACGAACCGCGCCCTCCTCGTCAACTCCCTGCGCCACAAGGAGTTCACGACGGCCCACATGGACACGGGCTTCTACGACCGCCACCTCCCGGAACTCACGGAGACCACCCCCGACCCGCACGCCCCCCTCGCCGCAGCCCTGGCCGACACCCACGGCCGCTCCCGCTTCGGAGGCGGCGGCTGGCGCAACCTACCGTCCCAGCCACAGGTGAAGCGCTACGCCATGGGCGACACCGAGCGCGAGGTCCAGTACCGCCACACGAGGGAAGGCCTGACGGCGGACGGGGTACGCGTAATACACGCCGACGCGCGTCTCGTCGTACTCGAAGTGGACGGCGTACGGCGGAAGTTCGAGGTCGCGAGCTACGGCACCGACCAGGTGTACGTGAACGCGACCACCCTGACAGCCCTACCCCGCTTCCCCGACCCCACCGCCCAACTGGCCCCCGGCTCCCTGCTGGCACCGATGCCGGGCACGGTGGTGAGGGTGGCGGAAGGCCTGGCCGTAGGAGCCCAAGTATCAGCCGGTGAGCCCCTGTTGTGGCTAGAGGCAATGAAGATGGAACACAAGATCACAGCCCCGGTCACGGGAAAGCTAGCGGCCCTGAACGCAGTACCTGGCCAACAGATCCAGCTCGCCGCCCTATTGGCGGTAGTAGAGCCCACCTAAGGGGCGCGGGGAACTGCGCGACCAGCCACAACGAGGGAGCCACATGCCCACCACCGAAACCGAAGAACACAAGGCCCTACGTTCAGCCGTATCCGCCCTGGGCAAACGCCACGGCCGCACCTACGACCGAGAACAACTCTGGTCCGAGGCAGCAAAACTCGGCTACTTGGGCGTCAACGTCCCCGAAGAATACGGCGGCGGCGGAGGCGGCATCTCCGAACTCTCCATCGTCCTGGAGGAGTTGGGCGCAGCAGGCTGCCCCCTCCTGATGATGGTCGTGTCACCAGCAATCTGTGGCACAGTAATCGCCCGCTTCGGCACAGAAGCCCAAAAACAAACCTGGCTCCCCGCCCTGGCGGACGGCACCCGAACGATGGCCTTCGGCATCACAGAGCCGGACGCCGGCTCCAACAGCCACCGCATCACCACCACGGCACGCAAAGACGGCACGGACTGGCTCCTCACCGGCCGCAAGGTCTTCATCTCCGGCGTGGACCTGGCCGACGCGACCCTCATAGTCGGCCGCACGGAAGACTCCCGCACAGGCCGCCTGAAGCCCTGCCTGTTCATCGTCCCGCGAGACGCACCCGGCTTCACCCGCCGCCAGATAGACATGGAACTCCAGGCCGCGGAGAAGCAGTTCGAGCTGACCCTGGACGACGTACGACTCCCGGCGGACGCACTCGTAGGAGACGAGGACGCGGGCCTGCTCCAACTCTTCGCCGGTCTCAACCCCGAACGCATCATGACCGCCGCCTTCGCGATCGGCATGGGCCGCTACGCGCTGGCCCGAGCGATCGAGTACGCCCGCGACCGCACGGTATGGGACGCCCCCATCGGCGCCCACCAGGCCATCGCACACCCCCTCGCGCAGGCGCACATCGACCTCGAACTCGCCCGCCTGATGATGCAGAAGGCGGCGCATCTGTACGACGCCGGCGACGACGTGGGCGCGGGCGAGGCCGCCAACATGGCCAAGTACGCGGCCGGCGAGGCCTGCGTGCGGGCCGTGGACCAGTCCGTGCACACCCTCGGCGGCAACGGCCTCACGCGGGAATTCGGGCTCGCTTCGTTGATAACCGCCGCGCGCGTGGCTCGTATTGCTCCGGTGAGCCGGGAGATGATTCTCAACTACGTCTCCCATCAGACCCTGGGCCTCCCCAAGTCGTACTGATCCGGGTCCCGAGGCCTGAAGCCCACCCGAAGCCCCGCGCCAGTCCGCGCTAGGAGGAACCATGTTCCGCAGCGAGTACGCAGACGTACCGGCCGTCGAACTTCCCATCCACGACGCGGTGTTGGCCCGGGCCACCGAGTTCGGCGACGAACCCGCGCTGGTCGACGGCACGGACGGCACCACCCTCACGTACACCCAACTCGACGCGTTCCACCGGCGGATCGCGGCCGGCCTCGCGGACGCGGGCGTGCGCAAGGGGGACGTGCTCGCCCTGCACAGCCCCAACACGGTCGCTTTTCCCCTGGCGTTCTACGCCGCCACGCGCGCGGGTGCCTCCGTCACGACGGTGCACCCGCTCGCCACCCCGGAGGAGTTCGCCAAGCAGCTGCGCGACTCCGAGGCCCGCTGGATCGTCACCCTGTCCCCCCTCGTCGACACGGCACGCCGTGCCGCCGAACTCGCGGGCGGCGTCGAGGAGATATTCGTCTGCGACAGCGCGCCCGGTCACCGCTCCCTCGCCGACATGCTCGGCTCCACAGCTCCCGAGCCGACGGTCGACATCGACCCGGTGACGGACGTGGCGGCCCTCCCGTACTCCTCGGGCACGACCGGCAGCCCCAAGGGCGTGATGCTCACCCACCGCCAAATAGCGACAAACCTTGCCCAGTTGGAGCCCGCGGTCCCCACCGGCCCCGGCGACCGCATCCTCGCCGTCCTGCCCTTCTTCCACATCTACGGTCTGACGGCCCTGATGAACGCCCCCCTGAGGAAGGGCGCCGCAGTCGTCGTCCTCCCGCGCTTCGAGCTGGAGACCTTCCTCGCGGCCATCGAGAACCACCGCATCACCGGCCTCTACGTGGCCCCGCCCATAGTCCTGGCCCTCGCCAAGCACCCCGCGGTCGCGCAGTACGACCTCTCGTCCCTCAAATACATCATCAGCGCCGCAGCCCCCCTCGACGCGAACCTCGCCGCCGCCTGCTCACAGCGCCTGGGCCTGCCACCCGTAGGCCAGGCGTACGGCATGACGGAACTGTCCCCGGGCACCCACGTGGTCCCCGTACGGGACATGCCCAGCGCACCCCCGGGAACCGTCGGCAAACTCATCGCCGGCACCGAGATGCGGGTCGTCTCCCTCGACGACCCCGACAAGGACCTCGGCATCGGCGAGGCGGGCGAACTCCTCATCCGCGGCCCCCAGGTGATGAAGGGCTACCTCGGCCGCCCCGACGAGACCGCCGCGATGATCGACCCGGACGGCTGGCTGCGCACCGGGGACGTCGGTTACGTGGACGGCGGCGGCTGGACGTTCGTCGTCGACCGCGTCAAGGAACTCATCAAGTACAAGGGCTTCCAGGTGGCCCCCGCCGAACTGGAGGCCCTCCTGCTCACCCACCCCGGCATCGCCGACGCGGCCGTCGTGGGCGAGTACAACGACGACAACAACGAGGTCCCGCACGCGTACGTGGTCCGCCACCCCACCGCCCCCGACCTCTCCCGGAGCGAGGTCCTGATGTACGTCGCCGAACGCGTCGCCCCGTACAAACGCGTCCGCATCGTCACCTTCATCGACGCCGTCCCACGAGCCGCCTCCGGCAAGATCCTGCGCCGGGAACTGCGAGGCCGCGCATGACGCTGATCGGCCGTGCACGCGCGCGTGGCATCGAGACCCTGAGCCTGGACTCACCGGACACCAGGAACGCCCTGTCGGCTTCCCTGGTAAGCGAGTTGGCGGAGGCGCTGACCGAGTGCGCGAAGGACGCCGACGTACGGGCGGTCGTCCTCACCCACACCGGCAACACGTTCTGCGCGGGCGCGGACCTACGGGACCCACCACCCCCGGACGCCCTGGTGGCCGTACTCCGCCAGATCGTGGAACTCCCCAAGCCGGTGGTGGCGAGAGTGACAGGCCACGTAAGGGCAGGCGGCGTAGGCCTGTTGGCGGCCTGCGACATAGCGGCAGCGGCGACCACATCCACCACCTTCGCGTTCACAGAGGTACGGATCGGGGTCGCCCCGGCGGTGATCTCCCTCCCCCTCCTGCCCCGCACGGACCCGCGAGCCCTGGCCCGCTACTACCTCACCGGCGAGCGTTTCGACGCGACGGAAGCGACCCGCGCAGGCTTGCTGACGCTGGCGGGAGAGGACGTAGACAAGACACTCGCACCGATCCTCGACGGCCTGCGCCGAGCCGCTCCCGAGGCCCTGGCCGAGACGAAACGGCTGCTCACAGCTAGGGTGCTGGAGACCTTCGACCGGGACGCGGCCGACCTGACCGCGCTCTCGGCACGGCTGTTCGGCTCCGCGCAGGCCCGCGAGGGGATGACAGCATTCCTCGAACGACGGGATCCCGCATGGGTGGTGTGAGCACGACGACGGCGCCGGGCGCGGTCGACCGCAGACCCAAGCAGGACCGCAGCAGGGCCACCCGGCAACGCCTCCTCGAAGCCGCCGTGTCCTGCCTTGCCGAACACGGCTGGGCAGGCTCCACGGTCTCCGTCGTAGCCGAACGAGCCGGCGTCTCCCGAGGCGCCGCCCAACATCACTTCCCCACCCGCGAGGACCTGTTCACGGCGGCGGTCGAGTACGTCGCCGAGGAACGCTCCACGGCTCTCCGAGCCCTGTTCCCGGAGGGCGCCGCAGACCGACGAGCAGTGATCGAGGCCCTGGTCGACCTCTACACGGGCCCGTTGTTCCGCGCAGCCCTGCACCTCTGGGTAGCCGCGTCGAACGAGGAGCAACTCCGCCCCAGGGTAACGGAGTTGGAGGCGAAGGTGGGCCGGGAGACCCACCGGATCGCGGTGGAGCTGCTGAACGCGGACGAGTCGAGACAGGGCGTGCGCGAAACAGTCCAGGGCCTCCTGGACATGGCAAGGGGCTTGGGCCTGGCCAACCTGCTCACGGACGACAGGGCCAGGCGGGAGAGGGTGGTAGCCCAATGGGCAGCACTCCTGGAACACGCCTTGGGGTGAGGTTCTTAGGGGCGCGGGGAACTGCGCGACCAGCCACATCCGGCCCGCAGTCGCCCACACACCTCAGGCCCCTCTTCAGCGGGCGATATCCGAGTACCCCGTGATCGACTGAGGCCCACGAGACTCCGGCCCCACATACCGAGCAGACGGCCGCACAAGCCGCCCCGTCCGCTTCTGCTCAAGAATGTGCGCCGACCACCCCGCCGTACGCGCACACGTGAACATCGACGTGAACATGTGCGCCGGCACCTCAGCGAAGTCCAGCACGATCGCCGCCCAGAACTCGACGTTGGTCGCGAGCACCCGGTCGGGCCGCCGAGCGTGCAACTCCGCGAGCGCGGCCTTCTCCAACGCCTCCGCGATCTCGAACCGCGGCGCCCCCAACTCCCGCGCAGTACGCCGCAGTACACGCGCCCGAGGATCCTCGGCCCGATAAACCCGGTGCCCGAACCCCATCAACCGCTCACCCTTGTCGAGCGCCTGCCGAACGTACGCATCCGCATCCCCGGTCCGCTCGATCTCCTCGATCATCCCGAGCACACGAGACGGCGCCCCTCCATGCAGAGGCCCGGACATCGCCCCCACGGCCCCGGACAACGCGGCGGCGACATCGGCACCGGTGGAGGCGATGACGCGAGCCGTGAACGTGGACGCGTTCATGCCGTGCTCGGCAGCAGAAGTCCAATAGGCGTCGACGGCGGCAACATGCTTGGGATCCGGCTCCCCCCGCCACCGGATCATGAACCGCTCGACGACCGAGTGCGCCTTGTCGATCTCGCTCTGCGGCACCATCGCGTGCCCCTGCCCCCGCGCGGACTGGGCGACGTAGGACAGGGCCATGACGGCGGCCCGGGCGAGGTCGTCGCGGGCCTGCTCCTCGTCGATGTCGAGGAGCGGCTTGAGGCCCCACACGGGCGCGAGCATGGCCAGCGCGGACTGCACGTCGACCCGGATGTCCCCGGAGTGCACCGGGATCGGGAACGGCTCTGCGGGCGGCAGTCCGGGGTTGAAGGCGCCGTCGACGAGCAGCCCCCAGACGTTGCCGAACGAGACGTGACCGACCAGATCCTCGATGTCGACGCCCCGGTACCGCAGGGCGCCGCCTTCCTTGTCCGGCTCGGCGATCTCCGTCTCGAACGCGACGATTCCTTCGAGTCCAGGTACGAAGGAGGGGTCGAAGTCGGACATCAGGCGGCTCCTCATGCTGTGGCTCCACGGTCACGGCGGACTCGCGGGCCGAAGATAGAGACATCAGCACCATAACGCCGAGTGCCACACAAGGGGAGGGTCTACGGCACTGAGTGCCACCCGAACTCGCGGCCGCCCACGACGGCCCACGACGGCACGCGACCGTGGACGACCGCACGCAACCGCACCCGCCCGCACACCGCCGTACGGCAGGATGATCGTGTGACCGACCGCGATCCCACCGACCGTGATCCCCGCCTCGACCCCGCCGCGATGCGCAAGCAGTACCGCGTGGAGGGCCTCGACGAGAACGACCTGGCAGCCGACCCCATGACACAGTTCAGCCGCTGGTTCGAGGAGGCAGTGCTCCAGGACCTGGTCTACGAGCCGAACGCCATGATCGTCTCCACCGCCGACGCCGAGGGCCGCCCCAGCTCCCGCACGGTCCTCATGAAGCACTACGACGGCCAGGGCTTCGTCTTCTACACGAACTACGACTCCCGCAAGGCCCGCGAACTCGGCGCCAACCCGTACGTCTCGCTGCTCTTCCCCTGGCATCCGATGGCCCGCCAGGTCCTGGTCACCGGCACCGCCCGCCGCACCGGCCGCGACGAGACCGCCGCGTACTTCCGCACCCGCCCGCACGGCTCCCAGCTCGGCGCCTGGGCCAGCACCCAGTCCGCGGTGATCCCCTCCCGCACCGAACTGGAGTCCTCGTACGAGGAGTTGACCGCCCGCTACCCCGAGGGCGAACAGGTCCCGGTCCCCCCGCACTGGGGCGGCTTCCGCATCGCCCCCCAGACGGTCGAGTTCTGGCAGGGCCGGGAGAACCGCCTCCACGACCGCCTCCGCTACACCGCGGAACCGGCAGGCACCTGGCGAGTGGACCGCCTGAGCCCCTGACCTCACGGGGCCCCGGAAACACAGACGACCCGCGAGCTCAGGTCCCTCCGCCTCACAGCGGGGGAGCCGGCCGGACGTACCGGCGAGCTCGCGGGTCGGGTGACTGCTGGAGATTGGGCCGGCTGCACGCATGTCTCGCGTGCGGGTCCGGCACCGCACTGGGTGTGGCGACGGGCCGCTAGCCCGCAGTCACCTCACGCGTCCGGTATTCATACATCTGCCGAACCACCTCCTTTCTCGTGTGCACCACACACTAGGAACCGGTCGGCGACGGATCAACCGCTTTTTCGGGATGTTGACGGCGTCGGCTCCGGGCGACCGCCGTATCCGTATCCGTCGCCCCGCTGGAGGAGCCGCAGATTCCGGTGAGAGACGTTCACGCGGCCTCTCGGCGTCGCCAGGCTGTGCTGGCCTCTGGCCCGGACCGAGATACGGCCGGTCCACGTGCCCGCCCACTTGCCGGAAGGCACCGTGGCCTGTACGAGATCCCCGGTGACGTACCCGAAGTGCTGCTTGGTACGAGCACGGCGGAGCCGGGGGAAGCCGAACCGGTCCGGAGTCGTGCGGGCGTAGGAGCCGCGCCCGGCGGCCTTGGCGACAAGCACCCGCTCCGGGTACCGCACGATCGCGTCGCCGTACCCGTGGTTCAGACGTCCGACCGACAACGCGTCCAGGGTGTGTGTCTTGGTCAGGCCCATGGCGCTGCGGTTGCCTTTCGTGCGCCTGCCCGACCAGGCGCGTACGGGCCTGCCGAGGGTGCCCAGAGCCTCCAGGAGCTGCCAACGGGTCGCGTTCATGGCGGCGGCGTCGTGGAGCGGTGCCCTGGCCTGTTCGAGGATTCTCGCGAGGCGGTCGGGCCGGTCGGCGAGGAAGGTCTCCACCGGGGTGCTGCCCTTGGCCTCGTTGCAGGGGACGCAGGCGAGGACGAGGTTCGAGACGCGGTCGGAGCCTCCGCGGCTGCGGGGTCTGAGGTGCTCGATGTTCAGGGGTAGGCCGCGCACGTCGCAGTAGGCGCAGGCGCTGTTCCACTTGTTACGGAGGTAGGCGCGGGCGGTGGCTCCGGCGAGCGGGCCCTGCCTGTACTCGGCTTCGGACAGGGGCCTTTCCGCACTCATGGAACGGGTGTCGAACGCGACGCGTTCGATGTGGACTTCGCCGACGGGGGCGTAGCGGCACAGGCGCGTCGCGAGGGAGAGGACGGTCTCGACCCGGTGGCGCAGGGAGGGTGGCAGCCATCCTGCGGGACGGGGCCGGTTGTCCGAACGAGGCGCTCGGTAGCGGCAGTTGGCCGAGCGGCGTCTGCGCCGGTAACCGGCGCGTTGCCGCATGCACAGGTGGATCTGATCCCCACGATGCCGGAGTTCGATCGACGCCAGCCCGCGTCTGACGGTGACGGTGGCGCCCTCTTGGCTCACTTCCTTCTTCTCGTCGGTGACGACGAGCCCGGTGCCTTTCGAGCCGGGGTCGATGCGCAACTGCACTCCGTCGACTTCCGAGTCGGCGAGCGTACGGTCCTTCAGCCGGATAGTGAAGGGCACCTGCCGGGCGACCACGGCCCGCCCCCTTCCCAGGAGTTCGCGGGCACGGGCCGGATGGCAGGGCATGAGAGGTCGTCCGTCCCTGGCGAGCACGAAGACCCTGCTCGCGCCTACCCCGCCCGTGTACGACTGGTGGTGTGCGGGAGCGTCACCGCTCCGGTTCTCTGCCGCCTTCGCCGCCGTGGCAGCGCTCTTGGCGTGACGCCGACGGGCCCTGGTACCGCGCCCGCCGGTCTCCCCTCGCCGATGTTCCCCGACGGTGCCCCGCGCGGTGGCGGGGAGTCCGTGAGCCGTTTCGTCCCTGCTCCCAGGGGTGTCTGCGCCCACGGATTCCAGAGCAGGCCGCTGAGGAAGCACGGCCTGGTGGGTCTGCTCGCCTACGGGAAACGTAGTCATCGGGGTACCTCCCTGATCCCTGCGATCGCGATGACTGGGGCTGGCCACTCTGCGTCCGTCCGCCGGGGCGGCGCGGACTCCGGTCGATGCCTGGGGAGCGAGTGGCCTCCTTTCCGAAGTGTGCGATCGATGCTAGAGACCGGGATCTGCCCTCGGGGCTTGATCCAACAGAAGTCGCCCGTTCGTGCGAACAGGCCGAATTCGTCGAACGCGTAGCCGATCTTCCTGTTATTCACGCGCAGAGGCGGGTCTGCTCGCCTAGCGTCCTGCCATGACAGAACAGCCTGCGGAGCGGCGAACGGTGACCGATTTGCGTATCGAACCGGTGGAACCGGATGCGGAGAACGCGCTCCGGGACTGGCGGCACGTCCACAACCTGATCGTGCCGCCCGCCGCGATGTCTCTCGACGAGGTGCGGGAGCGGAGCGGGCGGAACCGGCTGGAGAACGCGTACCTGGGGGACGTGCTCGTGGGCTGCTCCACCGTGCGTCCCCCGGAGGACGGCGTGGTGACCGTCATCGCGCGCGTGCTGCCCGAGTTCCGGCGGCGCGGCTACGGAGTCGCCCTCTACGAAAACGGCCTCACACGCGCGCGTGCGCTCGGCGCCGGTGCGATCGAGACCGTCGTCCTGGCCGCCAACACGGACGGGGTCCGGTTCGCCGAGGCACGGGGTTTCGTCGAGACCGAGCGCTATGTGCTGGACGGCGAGACCGACCTGTGGATCACCTTGCGGTTGGCGTAGGCCAGGGCAGGACCGTCAACTCCGGCCAGGCTTCCCGCCAGCGGGCCGCCTTCGTCTCGTAGACCTCTCGTGGGGCCAGGACCGGGTTCGGCCGTACGACGAGGTCGAAGATGTCGGAGAGGCCGTGCGGGGCGTATACGCGCCAGTCGCCGTCCTCCTTCAGGCGTACGGCCAGGCAGCATGTCGTCGCCGCGAAGGAGTCGATCGCGGCCTCTACGGAGTCGTACGGCGGGCACGGGGTGCCGAACTTCTGCTCATACCAGAGGTGGACGCGGGCCTCGTTGCGGATCTCGACCTCGGGCTTGGTGGACAGGTCGTCGGCATAGGCCTCGCGGCCTGCGCGGATCATCTTGTCCTCGGCCTCCCAGGAGAGGTCCGTGTCGTCGTAGTAGAAGACGTCGTAGTCCTTGATGGCGTGGGTCGGGGGACGGTCCGTGACCACGTTCCAGACGGTTTGGAAGAGGCAGCCCGCGGTCAGGTACCAGTTCGGGAGGCCGAGGGCCGCGGTGCGGTCGAGGATCTCCAGGAGGACCTCGTTGCGGGACAATGTCGTCCGTAGCGCGGTGAGTTGTTCGTCGAGCGGGAGGCGGGCCGGCATCGGTCGAGTGTGCCGGGAGCGAGCCGGCGTCGTACAACGATTCCTTCAATCTTGCGGGAACTTGGTGTGTGCTGCGTCACGTTCGAGTTGAATGAGGGGGAGTGAGTGAACCGACGCGTCGTGTCCGCGGACGCAGCCTGCAGGGGGTCCAGGTGAGTGCTTCCCGGCGTAGTGGGACCACCGACGAATTGGGTCCCGACGAGCCCGAGCGGGACGGTGGGCCCGAAGGGGTCGGTGGGTCCGATCTGTTGGCCGCGTTGCTGGACGGGATGGACGCGGCGCTGTGTGCCTTCGACGCGGACGGGGTGCTGACGCACTGGAACCGCGAGGCGGAGCGCATCCTGGGCTGGACCGCGGCCGAGGCCGTGGGGCGGCAGGGGCTGGCCGGGTGGGCCGTACGGAGTGCGGACGCCGAGGAGGTCGAGGGGCGGCTCATGTCCGCCATGCAGGCGCCCGGGCGGCAGGTCAATGAGTTCGCGCTGCTGACCAAGGACGGTGGGCGGGTGCTTGTGCGGACCCAGTCCGCCGCCGTGCGCGGGCCCGACGGGAAGCCCGCCGGGGTCTACTGCGCCTTCAGTGAAGTGCACGCCCAGATCGACCTTGAGCGGTCGATCGCCCTGAGTGAGGCGTTGTTCGAGGACGCCTCCTGGGGAGTCGTGCTCGTCGATGCCGATCTGCGGCCCGCCGTCGTCAACTCGCATGCCGCTCGTGCGCTCGGCACCGGGCGCACCTCCGTGCTCGGGCGGCCCCTTGGTGAGTTGCTCGCCCAGGGCGTCGAGGAGTTGGAGGCCGCGCTCACGCATGTGCTCGCCGAGGGTGCGCCGCCGGCGCCCGCGGAGATCTGGGTGAGCGTCCGGACGCCCGAGGGCAACCTGCGGCGCTGCTGGCGGAGCGGGTTCCTGCGGCTGGCCTCGCCGCTCACCGAGGAACCGGTGCCGCTCGGCGTCGGCTGGCTCTTCCAGGACGTCACCGAGGCCAAGCAACTGGAGCAGGAGGCCTCGTTGCTGCGCTTCCGCGCCCAGCAACTGCACCGCGCTGCCCGCGCCGCCGCCGAGTGCGAGGACCCGCGCGACGCGGCGACCGTCCACCTCGACTTCGCCCTCGCCGGCTTCGCCGACCACGCCCTCATCGACCGGGTCCCCGGCGGATCGTTGAACGATGGTGACGGGGTACGTGCCACGGCCGTACGACTGATCCGCGTCGCCGCTACGCCCACGGGCGCACCCGGCCCCAGCCTGCTCACCGGCGCCGCCGGGCTGCCCGTGCGCTACGGAGAGGGGCATCCCGCCCTGCAGTGCGTCGAACGCGTCGGCTCCGTGCGGGCCAGCATCGGCACCGCCCCGCCCGAACAGGCCCGCGAGTGGGCCCGGGTCAGGCAGTGGCCCACGGACGCCGTGCACGCCCTGTGCGCGGTGCTGCGCAGCCGGGGGCGGACCCTGGGCGTCGTGACGTTCCTACGGGGCGCAGGGCGCAGCCAGTTCGAACGGTCCGACTCGATCTACGCCGAGGACGTGGCCGTACGGATCGCGGCGGCGCTGGACCTGGCGGAGGCGGCGGGCGAGAAGTGAGTCACTACGGGGCTGGCGCTCAGTACTGGTAGAAGATCCGGTCCCGGTACTCCTCGAACACCCGGCCGTTCCACTCGTGGCCGCCGTCCACGTTCCCGGAGCGCAGCAGTGGGGGCTCGATGCCGCGGTCGGCCAGGGTCGCCGCCGCCGTGGCCATGACCGCCTGGAGGAGGGCCGTGGTGACGGCCGTGGAGGCGGGGGCGAAGGGGGCCGGGATGGTGTCGAGGGTGAGTTCCGCGTCACCGATCGCGATCTTCGAGTCGAGGACGACGTCGCAGTGGTCCTTCAGGTACGTCCCGGAGACGTGCCGTGACGTCGTCTCCGAGGCGTACGCCACCGACGTCACGCCGATGACCCGGACGCCGAGGGAGCGGGCCTTCATGGCCATCTCCACGGGGAGCGCGTTGCGCCCGGACAGCGAGATGATCACCAGGGCGTCTCCGGAGCGCAGCGGTGACGTCTCCAGGACGACGCTGGCGAGGCCGTCGACGCGCTCCAGGGCGGAGCCCAGCGTGGCCGGCATGACGTCGACGCCGACGACTCCGGGGACGGTGAGCAGGTTCATCAGGGCGAGCCCGCCCGCGCGGTAGACGACGTCCTGGGCCGCGAGGGAGGAGTGCCCGGCGCCGAAGGCGAAGAGGCGCCCGCCGTCGGCGACGGTGTCCGCGAGGAGCGTGCCGGCCGCCCGGACGGGCTCGGCCTCTTCGTCGCGGACCCGCTGGAGGAGGGTGATCGCGGCGTCGAAGAACTGGCCGGCCGGCGTACGGTCGCTCATGCGGAAGCCCCTTCGGTACGGTTGCCATGCGGCTGTGTCGCGGATCACCGTGCGGTCTGGACCAGTGCGCTGTCAATACGGCGGGCAAGGCCGGGGAACCCGGGTGGCGGGCCGCCGTGCGGGGGCCCACAGGTGGTCGTAACCGGCTGGTTTCAGCGGCGCGGCACGGTTGTCAGTGGTATGCGTCAGAATTGAGTCCAGGGCCAGCGCACGCGCCGCGGAGCCGTCGAGCTTCGGGCAGAGGTAATCGAGGGGCACGTATGTCCGGACTGATCGACACCACGGAGATGTATCTCCGCACCATCCTTGAGCTTGAGGAGGAAGGTGTGGTCCCCATGCGCGCCCGCATCGCCGAGCGGCTCGACCAGAGCGGGCCCACGGTGAGCCAGACGGTGGCGCGCATGGAGCGCGACGGCCTGGTGGCCGTGGCCAGTGACCGTCACCTGGAGCTGACCGACGAGGGCCGCCGGCTCGCCACCCGCGTGATGCGCAAGCACCGGCTCGCCGAGTGTCTGCTCGTCGACGTGATCGGCCTGGAGTGGGAGCAGGTGCACGCCGAGGCCTGCCGCTGGGAGCACGTGATGAGCGAGGCCGTGGAGCGCCGCGTCCTTGAGCTGCTGCGCCACCCCACGGAGTCGCCGTACGGCAATCCGATCCCCGGGCTCGAAGAGCTGGGCGAGAAGGACGGGGCCGACCCGTTCCTGGACGAGGGCATGGTGTCGCTGGCCGACCTCGACCCGGGTGTGGACGGCAAGACCGTCGTCGTACGGCGGATCGGCGAGCCCATCCAGACGGACGCGCAGCTGATGTACACGTTGCGCCGCGCGGGCGTGCAGCCCGGCTCGGTGGTGAGTGTGACGGAGTCGGCGGGCGGGGTGCTGGTGGGCAGCGGCGGCGAGGCGGCCGAGCTGGAGTCGGAGATCGCCTCGCACGTGTTCGTGGCCAAGCGCTGAGCCGAGGGGCGAGGGGCGGGCCGGGCGCTGAGCTGCGGGTCGTCCAACTCGCTGGGTGGGAGGGGTAGTTGTGGCGCTTCGGAGAGGCCGTCGGCGAACTCGGCGAATCCGAGATTCAGTGCGCTGAATCGCAGCGCTCGGGCGCTGCGCGTGCCAGTCTGTCGCGTAAGGCATATGACCGTGAGGGGGGCGGGAGGATGTGCCGCAGACGTGGAGAAGGCCCCGGCGCCGCACGGCGCCGGGGCCTGTCCTCCCCTGTGCTGACCCGGAGCCCCGAGCTCTCAAGGTCATCCCCTTCGGACCGGTTTCCCCGAGCGGTCCGCCTCCCGCTGAAGATCTCCCCCCGGCAGCGGCGATCATTCCCGGGGCCGGGTCACTCGAACGAGGGGTGTTGCGGCCGCGGACGGTATTTTCGAATCTGTATTCGATAACCTGTGGGTGATGAAACCTGCGGGGCACGAGCTGTAGGAAGAGACGAGCAGGAAAAGAGACCGAAGCAACAAGAAACGGCACGAGCGGCAGAGCGTGGTTCACAGGACCGATGGGCTCGAAGCGGGAGCGAGCGGTCCGTGCGGAGCTAGGGGGGTGCCAGGACCAATGGCGCGGCGCATCGACGTGACCGGAGCAGGCGGCGTACGCCTGGCCGCATGGGAGTTCGCGGACCCGCCCAAGTCGGGGGAGATCGAGCGGGCACCCGGAGTTCTGTTACTGCACGGCCTGATGGGCCGTGCCTCGCACTGGGCGTCCACCGCCCGCTGGCTCTCCGAACGGCACCGCGCCGTCGCCCTCGACCAGCGCGGCCACGGCCAGAGCGACAAGCCGCCCCAGGCGGCCTTCACCCGCGAGGCCTACGTCGAGGACGCGGAGGCCGCGCTGGAGCAGCTGGGGCTCGCTCCGGTCGTCCTCATCGGCCACGCGATGGGCGCGCTCACCGCGTGGCAGCTCGCGGCGAAACGGCCCGATCTGGTGCGGGGGTTGATCATCTGCGACATGCGGGCGTCCGCGCTGGGCGCGGCCTCGCAGCGGGAGTGGGCCGACTGGTTCGAGTCGTGGCCCGTTCCCTTCGCCACGCTCGCGGATGTCCGTAAGTGGTTCGGCGAGGACGACCCGTGGGTGGAGCGGCCGAATCCGTCCCGGGGGGAGTTCTACGCCGAGGTCATGCACGAGTCTGCCGACGGGTGGCGGCCGGTGTTCGAGCCTGGGCAGATGCTGAAGTCGCGGGAGACGTGGGTGTACGACGCGCACTGGGAGGAGTTGGCTCAGGTGCAGTGTCCTTCTCTTGTGGTGCGGGGGCTTGACGGGGAGTTGGGGCGGGCTGAGGCGCAGGAGATGGTGCGGGTGCTGCCGCGCGGGGAGTATGCGGAGGTTGCCGATGCCGGGCATCTGGTGCATTACGACCAGCCGGAGGCTTGGCGGGCGGCTATCGAGCCGTTTCTTGATGGGGTGCTGGTGTGAGAGCGCCTAGTGGGGTGGGGGGTTCGGTTGTGTGGCGAGTGCGGGTCCGTGGGGGCCGGTCGCGCAGTTCCCCGCGCCCCTGAAAGACGTGGCTCCCCCGGGATTGAAAGGCGCCGCTCCCGCGCCCCTGAGGGGATCGCCCGACCCGGAGCTGAGAAGTCAGCCCTTGCTCACCGCCGCCAGGATTTCCGGCAGGCGTCTCGCCGTTCCCGGTGCTGCCAGGTGTAGGCCCGCGTATGTGAGCGCTGCCCCGTACCCCGCCCCCGCCGGCAGCAGTACCCAGCTCCATTGGTCGCCGTCCGCGCTGACGTTCGCCCAGATGGTGAGGGTGATGACGGGGGCGCACAGGAGGGCCGCGGAGATCATGCCGCCGAAGATGGAGATCCAGGCGAGGCCGGCCTGGCCGGGGGCGACGTTCTTGTGGGTGCCCTGGGGGATGGAGTAGGGGAAGCGGGCCGAGGTCCACGCGCCGGTCGCGAGCATCGCGCCGAGGAGGGCGAAGGAGAGGCCGAGGACCTCCGGGAGCCGGGACCAGTCGCCGAGCAGCGCTGTCGTCAGGACGGTCACGAGCGCCGCGTACGGCAGGGTGATCACCAGCAACGCCAGGGCGCGGGCCCGGAGTTCGGCGTAGGCGTCCTTCGTCGTGGAGATCGTCATCGCGACCATCCAGAACGCGGACGTGTCCTGGCCGAACTGGTTGTACATCTGGATGCCGAGCATCCCGGCCGCGAAGCACGCGAAGTACACCGAGCCCGTGCCCTGCAACGCGTTGAACACCGGCACGATCAGACCGATCGCCAGCGAAGTCACCCACGCGGCCTTGGTCTTGGGGTCGCGCCAGATGTACCGCAGGCTGCGTTCCATGACCGTCCCCGTGCGCCCGGACGGGAGGAAGCGGGCCAGGCCGCCGGTGGACGTCCGGTCCTTCGCCGCCGGTTCCGCGGACTGGAGCGTCGAGCCGTCCGGCGCGGTCATCAGCTTGGTCAGGCTGCGGGACCAAAGCAGCAGCAGGGCTGCCAAGGCGCCGACGGACAGGGCGAGTTGCGTGACCGCCAGGCCGTACGAGCCCTTGCTCACCGAGTCCACCGCGCCGACCGCCGACGCGGGCGGCACCCAGCGCAACACCTCTGCCGCCGGGCCGAGTTGGGACAGCCCGGTCGAACCCAGGCGCTGAACACCGAAGTTGACCAACTGGGCCCCGACCGCGATCACCAGCCCGCTCAGCACCGCCAGGTCCCGGCCCCTGCGGCTGGTCAGCAGCCGGATGTTGGCCGCGGCGACCGCCCGCGCGAGGGCCACGCAGATCAGCAGCCCGAGGGCGACGGCGAAAACGGCCGTTACGTACGCGGCGGGTCCGTGCGCCACCGCGATCACGGACCCCGCCAGCAGCACCAGTGTGAACAGGGGGCCGATGCCCACCAGTGAGGCCGCCAGCAGCGCCCGTACCAGGGGCTGGGGCCGAAGCGGCAGCATCACCAGGCGAGTTGGGTCGAGGGTTTCGTCGCCGGACGGGAAGAACAGGGGCATGACCGCCCAGCCCAGCCCCAGCACCGCGACCAGGAGGACGACCACGGAGACCGCGTGCGTGTCCCCGCGCAGCGTGATCAGCCCCAGCAGCTGGAGCGCGGCGAACAGCAGCGCCACGACCGCCGACGCGACGTACGCGGCCCGCCGGCCACCGGACTGCCGTAGACCATTGCGGAGCAGGGACAGCTTCAGGCGTACGACGACGGGTGTGATCGAGGCCGTCGCGCTGCTCTCGCTCATCGGGTGCCGCCGCCCAGCCAGTCGAGGTCGGAACTGTGGTCGCGGGCGCCCGCGCCGACGAGTTCCAGGAACGCCTGCTGGAGGGTGGGGGATGCGCCGCGGACCTCGGCGAGGGTGCCCTGGGCGCGGATGCGGCCGGCGGCCATCACGGCCACCCAGTCGCAGAGGGACTCGACGAGTTCCATGACGTGGGAGGAGAAGACGACGGTGGCGCCGGAGGCGGTGTAGCGCTCCAGGACGCCCCGGATGGTCTGCGCGGAGACCGGGTCGACGCCCTCGAACGGCTCGTCCAGGAACAGGACTTCGGGGTTGTGGAGGAGAGCGGCGGCGAGCCCGATCTTCTTGCGCATCCCGGTCGAGTAGTCGACGACGAGCTTGTGCTGCGCCCCGGCCAGGTCGAGCACGTCGAGAAGCTGCGTGGCCCGCTTGTCGACCTCGGCACCGGGCAGCCCCCGCAACCGCCCGCTGTACCCGAGGAGTTCACGCCCCGAGAGCCGCTCGAAGAGTCGCAGCCCCTCGGGCAACACCCCGATCCGCGCCTTCACGGCCACGGGGTCCCGCCAGACGTCATGGCCCACGACCTCGACGCTCCCCTGATCGGGCCGCAACAACCCGGTCACCATGGAGAGGGTGGTGGTCTTCCCGGCCCCATTGGGCCCGACCAGCCCGATGAACTTCCCAGCGGGCAGCTCAAGATCGATCCCGGCCACGGCAACTTGCTGCCCAAACCGCTTCCAGAGCCCGTGTACGCGAACGGCGGCTGACGTCATACCTTGCACCCTACGGTCAGGTGCCCCACCTAAGGGGCGCGGGGAACTGCGCGACCAGCCCCCACCGGCCCGCACTCGCCAGCGCTACCGATCCCTCCCACACGCATAGGCGAGCGGCGAGATCAACTCCTCCGCATCCGGCAACCACCGGTTCGCGGCAGTCGGCCGGCAGGCCCACTGCACAGCCCCCCGAGACCCGAACCGCGTAGGCGGCGCAGCCACATACGCACCCTCACCCAGCACCACCAGATCCAACGACGCCGGAGACCACCCGATCTTCCGCACCAGATCCGGCACCTTCACCGAAGCCCCCGGCAGCACGAAGAACTCCATCCGCCGCGACGGAGTCAACGTCACAGGCCCCAGCGTCAACTCCATGCGCTCCATCCGGGCCAGCGCGAGAAACCCCGAACTCTCCGGGACGGAAATCGCGTCGAACGTCCGCCCCGTGGGCAACAGAATCGAAGACGCCGGCTGCTTCTGCCACATCCGCCGCGCAACCGTCGCGCTGCCCGTCGCCTGCGTCGCCCAGTCCTCACGCGCCGGGTGTGCGCCGGGTGCGGCGCACGCGGGGTCGCCGCAGGAGCAGTGCTGCACCCCGTCGACGGCTTCCAGCCAGGTGCCGGGGAAGACGTCCCAGTGGCGCTCCTCGGCGTAGCGTACGGCTGTCTCCAGCAGCGATTCCCCGCGCTGCTTCGGAATCTGAGCGGCTTCGGTGCCCGCGATCGTCTCTTCCACGCCCAACACAACTCCCGCACCCACCTGGAGTTACGGGCGTAGCGCGCGCGAGGGAGGGGCATCGATTCCGCAACTGGGGCGCATGGATGCATGTGCGGGGGCGCGCGGGAGGAACGACAGCGGGAGTTGGGTAGCCAGGTGTGGGGCGAGCACCAGCTTTTACCCCGGCATTCTTCGCATGCTTCGCATTTTCGCCATGTTCGCTGGGCATTGATCTTCACGGCCGGATCTTTTCGCTTCAGGGGTTGTTCCCAGGGGGTACGCCATGGCCGCAAGGCCACTTGTCGCGCGGCAGCCGAACGAACGGCTGCAGGCGCTCATCCAGGAGGCGGGGTGCTCGAACGCCGGGCTGGCCCGCCGGGTCAACATGTGCGGTGCCGAGCACGGTCTCGATCTCCGCTACGACAAGACGTCCGTGGCCCGTTGGCTGCGGGGACAGCAGCCGCGCGGGCGGGCTCCGGCGATCATCGCCGAGGCACTGGGCCGCAAGCTGGGCCGTACGGTCACGATCGACGAGATCGGCATGGCCAACGGCAAGAACCTCGCGTCGGGCGTGGGCCTGCAGTTCTCGCCGACCGTCCTCGGGGCCATCGAGCAGGTGTGTGAGCTGTGGCGCAGTGACGTGGGGCGCCGGGACTTCCTGTCCGGTTCGTCGGTCGCCGCGTCCGCGCTGGTCGAGCCGAGCCGTGACTGGCTGATCTCCTCACCGGACTCCCAGGTCGCGCGCGCGGCGGGGCCGCGGGTAGGCCCGTCCGACGTGGCGGCCGTGCGCGCGATGACGCAGGCGCTGAGCGAGCTGGACCACCAGTACGGCAGCGGGCATGTGCGCCCGGTCGTCGTGCACTACCTCAACAGTGTCGTCTCCGGGCTGCTGGCGGGGTCGTACCGGGAGGCCGTGGGGCGTGAACTGT
Organism: Streptomyces sp. NPDC048504; assembly: GCF_043200035.1. Classification (NCBI taxonomy): domain Bacteria; kingdom Bacillati; phylum Actinomycetota; class Actinomycetes; order Kitasatosporales; family Streptomycetaceae; genus Streptomyces; species Streptomyces sp. NPDC048504. Next base: position 374,589 of record NZ_JBICXA010000002.1, on the reverse strand, counting down.
TCGCCGCCGTCGCCCGGTTGACGGAACTCGCCGGCTACATGGCCGTGGACACGGGTCAACCCGGCCTGGCGCAGCGGTACTACATCCAGGCGCTGCGCCTCGCCCAGGCGGCGGGGGACAGGGGATACGGCGGGTATGTGCTCGCCGCCTCCATGAGTCACCTGGCCGCGCAGCTCGGAAACCCGCGTGAGATCGCGCAGTTGGCGCGGGCGGCGCAGGAGGGGGCGCGTGGGCGGGTGACCCCGCGGGCCGAGGCGATGTTCTACGCGGCGGAGGCGCGCGGGCACGCCCTGATGGGGGACGCGCGGTCGGCGCAGCTCGCGTCGGGGCGCGCGGTGAGCGCGCTGGACGCGGCGGATCCGTCGACCGGGGACGACCCGGCGTGGATTGCGCACTTCGACGAGGCGTATCTCGCCGACGAGTTGGCGCACTGCCACCGGGATCTGGGACAGGCGGAAGCGGCGGCCCGGTCCGCGCAGGAGTCCCTGGACGGGCACCCGGAGTCGCGGGCGCGCCGCCGGGCCATCGGATACGTCCTTCTCGCGAGCGCGCAGGTGCAGCAGCGCGAGATCGAGCAGGCCTGCAACACGGGCCTGAAAGCAGTGGAGTTGCTCGGTTCGCTGCGGTCCAACCGGGGCGCCGAGTACCTGGACGACTTCCAGCAGCGCCTGGAGCCGTACCGGGACGAGCCGGTGGTGCGGGAGTTCGGGGCGCGGATGGAGTTGCAGGCCGCCGCGTGAACGGCGGGGGGACCAGCAGGTGAACACCGCTCCGGTGCGGAAAGGAGTGCGGACAGCGGCACTTGGAGCGGACGCGGGTCCGGGACTGTTACCGCCGTCACAAGAGGGCAGGTCCAGTCCAGTGCTGCGTGGCACCGGGCTCGGGGTACCCGGTAGCGTGAGCCGACGATCCCGAAGGTCCCCCATTCGTAGGAGTCCCGGTGACGCAGAGTGGACAGGGCGAGGAGCCCTCGGCGCGGCCCGCGCGCGAAGGCATCGTGCTGCCCTCCGACGGAGGCGCACCCCTCCTGCCGGGTATGACGGGCGGACGCGGTGACCAGCAGTCGGGCGGACAGCCGTCGATAGCACCCCCGACCAGTGGCCAGTCCTGGGGCCGGCCGTGGGGTCCCGACCAGCACGACCAGCAGCATCACCACCAGCACCAGAGCCCGGCCCCGCCGCCGGGCCAGGGCTGGGGAGACCAGCAACAGCAAGCGCAGCAGTGGGGCGGCGCCCCCGAGCAGCCCGCTCCGGCCCCGTGGGGCGCCCAGGACGGCATCCCCGGCCAGCCGGGCGCCCTGCCCCAGGAGAGCGCCCAGCACGCGGCCTACGGCGTGCAGCAGCAGTCGTACGCACAGGAGTACCCGTCGGGTTACGCCCAGGAGCCGGCCGCCGGGTACGTCGGCGCGGGCTACGCCTCCGACCAGTCGCCCGCCGTACCCCAGGCGGCCGCGCAGAACTACGGCTACGGATACGGCACTTCCGGTTCCGACGCGCACCAGCAGCCGTCCGGTGCCGCCCCCCTCCCGGCCGCGGCCCCCGCGTTCCCCAGTGCCCCGCTGCCGCCCGCCGACGAGGGCGCGACGCAGTACATCCCGCCGGTGGTCAACATGCCCGGCGACGAGGGCGCCACCCAGTTCCTGCCGCCGGTGCCCGCCGCCCCCATGGACGAGGGCGCGACCCAGTTCATCCCGCCCGTCGGGCCCGGGGCGCTGCCGCCCGAGATGCCCGCGGCCGCCGGGCCGATGCCGCAGGCCTCGCACCCCGACGCGCAGCCCACGCAGTTCCTGCCGCCGGTGCCCGCGCAGGGCGCCGCTCCCGGGTACGGGGCGCGGCCGGGCGGGCCGGACGACCGGCAGCCGCCCGCCGAGTTCGACAACCTCTTCCGCAGCGACGCCGGGGGCGAGCAGCCCGCCGCGTCCACGCAGCAGATGCCCCGCTTCCAGCAGCCGCCGCGCGCCGAGCAGCAGGGGCAGCAGGCCTACGGCCAGGCCCAACCGCCGTACGCGCAGCAGGCGTACGCACAGCCTTCGTACGCCCCGCCGGGAGACGGCGGCGGCCGACGTGGCGCTCAGGACGATGACGGCGGCCGGGGCGGGCGCCGTTCGCGGGTGCCGCTGATCGCCGGGATCGGGGTCGGCATCGCGATCCTCGGGGTCGGCGCCGGGGCGCTGCTCAGCGGGGGCGGCAGCAAGGGCGACGACAACAACAAGACGGTCGCCGCCACCTCGGCCGCGACGGACGGTTCCTCGTCGGCGGGCACCGATGCCGCGAAGGAACAGGCCGTCGCCCTGGACAAGCTGCTCGCCGACAGCGGCAGCAGCCGTGCCTCGGTGATCAACGCCGTGGGCAATGTGAAGGCCTGCAACAAGCTCGGCGAGTCCGCCTCCGACCTGCGGGACGCGGCCAAGCAGCGCGCCGAACTGGTCACCAAGCTCTCGCAGTTGACGGTGGACAAGCTGCCGGACAACGCGGCACTGACGACCGCGCTCACCAACGCGTGGAAGGCGTCCGCGTCGGCCGACAACCACTACGCGACCTGGGCCGACCAGGCCGCCGGCAAGAAGGGCTGCAAGAAGGGCCAGGCCCGCACCACCGGCCAGACCGCGGCCGGCAACGCGGCGAGCGGCGTCGCCAGCAACCAGAAGGTCAAGGCCTCCGCCCTCTGGAACACGATCGCGAAGACCTACGGCCTGACCCAGCGCCAGCCGACCCAGCTCTGAGCACTCCCGACAGGCACTCCCGACGGCGCGGATCTCAGTCGAGGTCCGCGCTGTCCAGTGTCCTCGTCATATCGAAGAAGCCCTTCTTCGCGGACACCAGAACGCCCTTCCGTACGACCTGAAGGGTCACGTTCGCGTTGACCAGCCGGGCCAGACCGACCGAGGCGAGGTTGTCGTCGCGGGGGCTCCACTGCAGCGTCGGTGTGAGCCCGCCCGTGTTGACCTTCACGCCGTCGTCGAGGGCGCGGCGCACGGTGTCGGCGGTGATGTCACCGTTGCCGAGCGAGTTCACGACGGTCTTGAACGCGGTGTACGCGATCCAGGTGGTCTGCACGCCCGCGTCCGCGGGATCGATGCGGTTGTCGCCGAAGGCCACCTCGTTGACGGCCTTCTTCATCGGGTCCCAGCGCGCGTCGCTCGCGACCGGGTACCAGCCCGTGATGTACGACCCCTCGTACGGCCCGGACTGCCCGCCCGTGGAGTTGATCTCGGTCTGGTCGACACTGCCGAGCACGGTCGCGGCGTGCACCGCGGGATAGTCCTGGCGGTCGCGCCGGAAGGAGTCCATGAAGGTGTCGGTACGGTCCCCGAGCGAGGGCACCACACAGCCCTCCTTCTCGGAATCGCCGCTCGCGCTCTCCAGGGCGCGCGTCGACTGGGCCGAGTACTCGGTGGCGTCGTCGGCCGCGAGCTGGTCGGTCGCCGCCGCGTGGCCGCCCGCCGCGAGCCCGGCGTTCAGCAGCGGGGGCAGGTCGTCGCCGGCGATGGAGTCGGGCCGTACGAGGGTGACCGGGCCGCAGGTCGAGGCGAGTTCCTTGCCGAGACCCGTCAGGAGTGCGGGCTGGCCGCCGTTGACGGGGTAGGACAGGGCGCGGGTGAACTCCTCGGTCGTCACGCCGTAGCCGCCTATGTACGGGATGCCGGCGCCCTCCAGCGGGGCGAAGTACGAGTCGCTGAACTCGCTGTAGGAACCGACGACCGCGACGACGTCCTTCTGCACGGCCAGCCGGGCGCATTTCGCGGCGGCCACGTTCGTGTTGTGGTCGTTGCAGGTCAGGACCTTGAGCTTGCGGCCGTTGATTCCGCCGTGCTTGTTGATCCACTTCGCGTACGCCGTCGCCATGGCGGGCATGCCGGGCTTGTTGGTCGCGCTGGTGTCCCACGGCGCCCAGGTCATGACGGTGATCGAGTTGTCCGCGGAGCCCCCCGTGGTGCCGGGGATGACCCCGCAGCCGGCCACGAGCGACGCACACGCCCCCAGAGCCGCCGCCGACAGGACGGTCGCTCTGACGGGCCGGATGAAGGTGGGGAGGAAGGTGCTGCGGTTGCGTCGCCTGCCTGTCATGGACAGACACGCTTCCGTCACGCCACTAACCGGGGTGTGACTCGGAGTCAACAGATGGTGACGTGGAGGTGAATTACAGGGGGCATTCCTGTGTGTGTGACGAGGAACGTACGATCGATGACCGTGCAAGCTCCGGAGAACTCTTCCCGTCGCCCCCGTCGCTCCTCCACCATGGGCGGCATGCCACTGAACGACATGCCCTGGTGGCGCTGGCGCAGCAACGTGCGTTCCGCGCTGCACATGCTCTCCGATCCGGCGTTCCAGCAGAACGTCTGGCTGGCCGGTGTCGACGGGTACGGGGACGTCACCGACGCCGTCTACCGCCTCGTCGAGGACACCTGGCTCGACAACTGGTCCGCCGAGAAGTACGTCGGCACGATCTTCCGCGACTCCCAGGAGGCGGCCCTCGTGGACACCGCCGTCCTGCGCGTCCTGCGGATCATGCACCAGGTCGGCCCGGACGCCCATGTCTCCGTGTACGTCGACCACGAGGCGTGGCCGGACGCGGTACGGGCGGCGCGGGACGCGCATGTGCGGATGGCGGTCAGTGACGGGGATGATCCGGATACGCCGCCGCGGACGCTTGAGGTTTTGCAGATCATCACGCGGTCCGCGTAAGGCGGGGTCGCGTGCGCGGCTGGTCCGGGGCCGGTCCGCGTAGGGCTGGTAGACGTTGTGGGCCCCCGTCCGCGTAAGCCGGTCCGCGTGGCGGACGGCGGTGCCTTCGTTCGGGGGGATATGGGACCCTGTCCTGCATGAACGCGCAGTCCACCCGAGCCGCGGCACTCGCCGACCAGTACGTCCTCACCCTGTCGTGCCCCGACAAGCAGGGCATCGTGCACGCCGTGTCGAGCTACCTCTTCATGACCGGCTGCAACATCGAGGACAGCCAGCAGTTCGGTGACCACGACACGGGACTGTTCTTCATGCGCGTCCACTTCTCGGCGGAGTCGCCGGTGACGGTGGAGAAGCTGCGGGCGAGCTTCGCGGCGATCGGTGACTCCTTCCACATGGACTGGCAGATCAACCGGGCCGCGGACCGGATGCGGGTCGTGCTGATGGTCAGCAAGTTCGGCCACTGTCTGAACGACCTGCTGTTCCGGGCGCGGATCGGGGCGCTGCCGGTGGAGATCGCGGCGGTGGTGTCCAACCACACGGACTTCGCCGAGCTGGTGGAGTCGTACCACATCCCCTTCCACCACATCCCGGTGACGAAGGACAACAAGGCCGAGGCCGAGGCGCGGGTGCTCGACCTGGTCCGCGAGGAGAACGTCGAACTCGTCGTTCTGGCCCGGTACATGCAGGTTCTCTCCGACGACCTCTGCAAGGCGCTCAGCGGGCGGATCATCAACATCCACCACTCGTTCCTGCCGAGCTTCAAGGGCGCGAAGCCGTATCACCAGGCTCACTTGCGGGGCGTGAAGCTGATCGGGGCGACTGCGCACTATGTCACCGCCGACCTCGACGAGGGGCCGATCATCGAGCAGGAGGTCGAGCGGGTGGGGCATGACGTGACGCCGGACCAGCTCGTGGCGATCGGGCGCGATGTGGAGTGCCAGGCGCTGGCGCGGGCCGTCAAGTGGCACGCCGAGCGCCGAATTCTGCTGAACGGGCGCCGGACTGTGGTGTTCGCCTAGGAGCTCGGGGGTTCGCCTTTGAGGGGCGGGTGCGGGTGCGTGGGGGCTGGTCGCGCAGTTCCCCGCGCCCCTTAAAGGAACCGCGAGTTACGAAGGGGCGCGGGGAACTGCGCGAGCAACCACGAACTACCCGCACCCGGCAACGAACCCGAACCCCTTCAGGGGCGCGGGGCTGTGTCTATATGCGGCTCCGCCGCGTGGGCGCGACCAGCCCCCACGCACCCGCACCCGCCGACGAAAACCGAACGGGCCCCTACATCCGGCTCAACGACGCCGTGGCGAACAGCACATCCCGGATCGCCTCCCGGTCACCGAGCTGCCCCGCGGCCGCCTCCTCCGGTGACACATGCCCCGCGGCCAGGTGGCAGAACTCCACGCCGTCCAGGGCGATATGGGCGACCTCCCGTTCCGCGGACCCCACTGCCCCGGGCGAGTCGAGGGCGATCAACCACTCACCCCCGCCGTGCCCTTCGATCTCCAGCCGAAGGCTACGACCAGGCTCCCCGACACCGACAAGGTGCCGCCCGCTCCCCGGCGAAGCCAGCCCATGCCGGCGCCGATCAGCGAGCACCACGGGAAGCATCCGCGCGGCCAGGTCGATCATCCGGTTCAGGTAGCGGGGGGACGGCGGATCGTACGGGTAGTCCACCGCCTCCGCGATGTCACCCGCGTGCACCCAGCACTCGAAGGCCCGGTCGAGCATCGCATCGTGCAACGGAAGCTCGAAGTCGCCGTAGGAGACGGCCAGTTTGCCGGTGCTGCCGCCGGTGAACGACACCGTGCGGACGATGTTGTGGCTCTGCTCGCGCCAGGGTGCGCGGATGGACCGGGTCGGCGGGAAGTGCGACGACTTCCAGTACGCCTCGGTACGCGACGCCGGCGTCGACGGCTTCACGGTCTCCCCGGTCAGCGGGTCGTCGAGGCCGAGCGCCGCCGCGACCAGGCCGTCGACGGTCAGCAGATGCGCGATGACCCCGGCGACAGTCGTACGACGGCTCGTCGGCCCGTCGCCCTCGAACCAGCGCAGCCGCACGGGCGCGTGCCACTCGGCGTCACCTATGTCCTGCAGCAGGGCGTCCAGGCGGGCGGTCTCGGCGTCGTACGGCGTGGCCCACTCCGGCACCGGGATCCGCGGTGGCCGGCGGTCGAAGGAGCTGGTCAGGACGCGGGTGCGCAGGCCGGGGTCGAGGTCGAGGGGTTCGACGGGGTGCAGCAGTCCGACCGCGCCGCGCAGCCGCAGCGCCTCGTCCGCGCAGGCCCCGCACTCGCCGAGGTGCTCCTCCACGGCCGCCGTCTCCGCCGCCGAGCACGCGGCCAGCGCCCACGCGCCGAGCAGCGCCTTCAGCACCCGGTGCTCCAGAACCAGCGGCACGGCCCGGGACTCGGCCGCGCCGAGCTCGGGCAGCGGGCGACCGGTGTCCTCCACGGAGGCACGCGGCATCGGAATCCGCGGCGGCTCCCCCTCACCGCTCGCGGAGTCGCCGTCGGGACTGCCAGGCCCGCCGTACGAGCCGTCACCGCTCCCGGAAGCATCGCCGCCAGGACCGCCGCCCAGCTCATCCCGCATGCCGTCGTCGTTCACCGAACCGCCGTTCCCGGAGCCGTCGTTCACGGGGTGCCCGTCCTCAGGCCCATCCGTCCCACCCTGCGCCGGCACGACCTCCTCACCTTCCCCGGCCCCTTCGCCGTGCCCCTCGGAACCCTCCCGCCACGCGTCGCTCACGTCCCACCCCCCGCTCCCGGCGGTGCGCCGGCGTCGTGGGCGGTGGAGAGGAGCTGGAGGCCGAGGCGGAGGCGGCGGCGGGCCTCGTCCTCGGTGACGCCGAGGTCGACGGCGGTCTGGCGGTAGTCACGGCGCTGGAAGTAGGCCAGCTCCAGGGCGGCCCGCAGCGGGGCGGGCATGGACGTGACGATGTAGTCGGCGCGGGCGGCGACGGAGGCGCGGCGGACCTTGCGCTCCAGCTCCTCCGTGGAGCCCTCGCCGCTGTGGGCGAGCGCGACGGTCTCGGTGGCGCGCAGGCGCTGCACGGCGAGGCGGTGGGTCAGCGCGGCCACCCAGGAACGCAGCGGGCCCTGCCTGGGGTCGTAGGCGTCGGGGTGCTCCCAGACCTGGGCGAAGACCTCGCGTGTGATGCCGTCGGCGGCGCGCTCGTCGCCCAGGACACGGTGGGCGAGGGAGTGCACGAGGGAGGCGAAGCGGTCGTACAGCTCACCGAGGGCCGCCGCCTCGCCGCGGGCCAGCCGCTGCTGCATCTTGCGGTCCCAACGGGGCGGTGCGTCATTCGTCGCCATGCGACCCCCTCACCCTGTCCGTGCCCAAGTCAAGCGTGCGCTCACCGTTTCTTCGAATGTAGTGGGCACGTCTGACAGCGCACCCCCCATTCTGCAATTGCACGCCCCCGAAGGGCCGCGAGTGGTAACGGATCTGCGCCTACCTCACCCACATCTGATCGAACAGGATCGAAGGCGACTAAAACAAGCCTCTTCCGGACGGTTTCCGTTTCTGCCGCCGTGTTTCAGGGAACCGCCGCTGGGCAGCCGCGCTGCAAGGAAGCGTAGGTACGGCTTCCGTTTCCGGACGGTCTCCGGGAGTTCCGGCTAGCGAAAGGCGCGATGGTGGCCTTCAAAGTGAACGACGGTGAGCGCGGCGGCTGGTCCGTACTCCTCGTGTCCGGCGAACTGGACCTGGTGACCTCGCCGGTGCTGCGCCAGCGGGTGCACGACGTGGTGGCAGAGGGGCGGCACAGCCTGGTCCTCGACCTCTCCGAGGTGCTGTTCTGCGACTCCAGCGGCGTCGGCGTGCTCATCGCCTCCCGCCGCCTCATCCGCTCCTGCCAGGGCCATCTGCGCGTGGTGCTGCCGGCGCAGGGCGCGGTCGACGGTTCGCACGTCAACCGGGTCCTCGGTGCCCTCGGGGTGCGCCGCCTCTTCGACGTCTACCCCGATGTGATGACCGCCACAGAGGACGAACCCGAGGACGAGGCGGACCCCCTCTCGGCGTGAGACGAGTCGGAGCCCTCTCCGCGTGACACGTCGGTTTCCGGCGTGACGTCGTTGTTTCGGAATTTCCCCGGTCTTGGTACAAGCGTCGTTTTCCGCTCCCGGACCCGCCCCGGCGTCGTACGCTCCCTGCCAAGCGCACCCCACATGAGTAAGGCGGCCCGAAAGACATGGTCAGCACCGAGTACGAGCGACGGATCGCGGCCCGTTTCGCCACCTTCGACCAGGACGGCAACGGGTTCATCGACCGGGAGGACTTCAACTCGGCGGCCAAGGCGCTGCTCGCGGAGTTCGGTACGGCGGCCCGCTCCGACAAGGGCCAGGCCCTGTACATCGGCGCGGAGGCGTTCTGGCAGGGCATGGCGGGCATCGCGGACCGGGACGGCGACCAGCGCGTCAGCCGCGAGGAGTTCGTCAACGGCGCGGTCAAGCGGCTGCGCGACAACCCGGAGCGCTTCGCCGAGATCGGCCGCCCCTTCCTGCACGCGGCCCTCGACGTCGCCGACCCGGACGGCGACGGCTCGGCCACCATCGCCGACACCGTGCGCGTCCTCAAGGCCCTCGGCGTGCCCGACGACATCGCCGCGATGGCCGCCGACGCCCTCGACACGGACAGCGACGGCAAGGTCGGCGAGGCGGAGATCGTCTCCTCCTTCGCCCGCTACTTCACCGTCCCCGAATAGCGCTCCCGCAGCTTGTACTTGAGCACTTTGCGCAGGGTCTCGTTGCGCGGAAGGGCGTCCACGATCTCCAGCTGCTCCGGCAGCTTGTGCACGGACAGCCCTTCCGCGCGCAGATAGTCCGTCACGGCGGACAGGCTCAACCCGCCCGCCCCCGGCGGCTGTTCGACCACCGCGCACACCCGCTCCCCACGCTCCGCGTCCGGCAGCCCCACGACGGCCACGTCCCCGACGTCCGGATGCGCGGCCAGCAGATCCTCGATCTCCTTCGCCGAGATGTTCTCCCCCTTGCGGATGATCACGTCCTTCAGCCGCCCGGTGAGAATCAGATGCCCGCTCGCGGTGACTTGCCCCAGGTCCCCGGTCCGCAGAAACCCGTCGGCGTCGAACGCCTCCGCCGTCTGCGCCGGGTCCAAGTACCCCTGGCACACGGCCTCCCCGCGCAACCGCACCTCCCCGCCTTCCGCGATCCGTATCTCCATCCCCTCCGGCGGCCGCCCCTCGGTCGTCGCCAGATTTTCTACGGTGTCGTCGGGCGCCCCCATCGTGATCATCGGCACCTCGGTCATGCCGTATCCGTGGGTGAGCTGGACCCCCATCTCGCGTACGACGGAGTGGTAGACCTCCGGCGGCTTGGGAGCGCCGCCGCCCGCGAGCAGCCGTAGGGAGGGGATGACCTTCGTCCCCGGCTGCTTGCGCTGCTCGGCAAGGAACATGGAATAGAAGGCAGTTGAGCCGCCGGCCACCGTCACCCCGTGCTTGCGGTATCCCTCCAGCGCGTCGGGCAGCGCGAACTGCTCGAACATCACCGCCGGGAAGCCGTACAGCAGCAGCATCACCGTGTAGTCGGGCCCCGCGATGTGCGCGTACGGGAAGGCCATCGAGCCCACGTCGTCCGCCGTGAGGTGGAGCGCGTGCGCGAGGCACGAGCCGCCCGCGATGAGTGAACGGTCCGTGTGCAGTACGCCTTTGGGGTCGGAGGTGGTGCCGGAGGTCCAGTAGATCCAGCGGACGGAGGTGCCGTCGGCGGGTGGGGGCGGCAGCAAGGCCGGGTCCCCGTCGGGGAGTTGAGCGCTGTCGTACGCCTCGAAGATCCCCTTCGCGCCGAGCCGGCGCGCCATCTCCCCGTAGTCGAAGCCGCGCCAGACACCCGGCACCGCGAAGTACTCGGCCTTCGACTCCCGTAGCGCGAAGCCGACTTCGCGGTCGCGGTAGAAGGGGATCACCGGGGTCTGTACGGCGCCCAGGCGGGCCAGCGCGAAGGAGAGCAGGGCCGTCTCGATGCTGGTGGGCAGCTGCCAGGCGACGACCGTGCCGGGGCGGACACCCATGCCGTACAGACCCGCCGCGACGCGCTCCGACCGGTCGCGCAACTCCCCGAAGCTCAGGGCCCGGTCGTCCTGGAGGAGGACCGGGAGGTCGGGGGTCAAGTCGGCGCGGCGGGCGACCAGTTCCCACAGAGTGCGGGAGGAACTCAGGGAGTGCGGCGTCTCGTTCATGGTCCCCCTCCTTGGCTGACGACTCGTCAGGTGACATGCTATCTGACGGGTCATCAGATAAGTACCGTCCCGGCGGAGGGGAACCCATGGCCACCGAACTGCCCCGCATCATCAGCGTCGACGACCACGTGATCGAACCCGCGCACCTCTTCGAGACCTGGCTGCCGAAGAAATACCGCGACCGCGGCCCCCAGCCGCTCACCGCCGGAATCGGCGAACTCGCCTACGTGGCGGGCAAGTACCAGATCACGATGGACCCGGACGGCCCGCCCACCGACTGGTGGATCTACGAGGACCTCAAGTTCCCGTACAAGCGCAACATCGCCGCCGTCGGCTTCGACCGCGACGAGATGACCCTGGAGGGCATCACCCGCGAGCAGATGCGCCCGGGCTGCTGGGACCCGGCCGAGCGGCTCAAGGACATGGACCTCAACCACGTCGAGGGCTCGCTCTGCTTCCCGACCTTCCCGCGCTTCTGCGGCCAGACCTTCGCCGAGGCGCACGACAAGGAGGTCGCGCTCGCCTGCGTCCGCGCCTACAACGACTGGATGGTCGAGGAGTGGTGCGGAGACAGCGGCGGCCGGCTCATCCCGCTGTGCCTGATCCCTTTGTGGGACGTGGAGTTGGCCGTGGAGGAGATCCGCCGGAACGCGGCCCGCGGGGTGCGCGCGATGACCTTCTCCGAGATCCCCACCTACCTCGGACTGCCGTCCATCCACTCCGGCTACTGGGACCCGTTCTTCGCCGTCTGCCAGGAGACGGGCACGGTCGTCAACATGCACATCGGCAGCAGCTCCCAGATGCCCGCCGCATCCCCGGACGCGCCTCCCGCCGTACAGGCCTCGCTGTCCTTCAACAATGCGATGGCCTCGATGATGGACTTCCTCTTCAGCGGGGTCCTGGTGAAGTTCCCGACCCTCAAACTCGCCTACTCCGAAGGGCAGATGGGCTGGATCCCGTACGCCCTGGAACGCGCCGACGACGTGTGGGAGGAGCACCGCGCGTGGGGCGGGGTGCGCGACCTGATCCCCGAGCCGCCGTCGACGTACTACTACCGGCAGATGTTCTGCTGCTTCTTCCGCGACAAGCACGGGGTCGCTTCGCTGGATGTGGTGGGCCGGGACAACGCCACGTTCGAGACCGACTACCCGCACGTCGACTCGACCTTCCCGCACACCAAGGAGGTCGCCCTCGACCATGTGAAGGACCTCGACGACGAGACGGTCTACAAGCTGATGCGGGGCAACGCGATCCGCATGCTGGGCCTGGACCTCGACCGGTAATGGACCTCTCGTACACGGCCGAGGAGGAGGAGTTCGGCGCGCGCCTGCGGGAGTGGCTGGCCAAGGTGCTGCCCACCCTGCCCTCGAAGCCGTCCCCGGACGACTGGCCCGGCCGCCGTGCCTACGACCTCGGCTGGCAGCGGATGTTGTACGACGCCGGGTACGGCCATGTGCACTGGGACGCGTCCCCGACGACCCGGCTGATCTTCCTGGAGGAGACGGAGAAGGCGGGCGCGCCCTACGTAGGGGCCAATTTCGTGGGGTTGTTGCACGCCGGGCCGACGATCGCCGCGGAGGGCACGGCCGAGCAGCGGGAGCGGTGGCTGCCGCCGGTGCTGCGCGGCGACGAGGTGTGGTGCCAGGGCTTCAGCGAACCGGACGCCGGGTCCGACCTCGCGGCGTTGCGCACGCGCGCGTGGCGGGACGGCGACGACTACGTAGTGACCGGTTCCAAGATCTGGACCTCGCACGCCGAAGTCGCCGACTGGTGCGAGCTGTTGGTCCGGACGGATCCTTCGGCGCCCAAGCACCGGGGGATCAGTTGGCTCGCGATGCCGATGTCCGCGGCGGGGATCACCGTGCGGCCGTTGCGGACGCTGGCCGGGTCCGCGGAGTTCGCCGAGGTGTTTCTCGACGAGGTGCGGGTGCCTGTCGGCAACCGGGTGGGGAACGAGAACGACGGGTGGCGCGTGACGATGGTGACGCTGTCGTTCGAGCGCGGTACGGCCTTTGTGGGGGAGGTCGTCGCCTGTCGGCGGGTGTTGGGGGAGCTGGCGGTGGAGGCTCGGCGGAACGGGCGTTGGGACGATCCGGTGCTCAGGCGCCAACTGGGGCGGTTGAACGCGGAGTTCCGGGCGTTGTGGCGGCTTACTCAGTGGAATGTGAGTGAGGCGGAAGCTTCCGGCGGCGTACCGGGTGTGGGGGGCTCGGTCTTCAAACTCCGCTACTCGCACGCCCGTCAGGAGCTGTATGACGCGGCGGCGGACGTCCTTGGGCCCGACTCTCTTGATCTGGAACGGGCTTGGGTGCTGGATCGGTTGTCCTCGCTGTCGTACACGATTGCGGCCGGTACGTCGCAGATTCAGCAGAACATCGTGGCTGAGCGGATTTTGGGGTTGCCGAAGGGGCGGTGAGCGGTGCGGTTTCAACTGACCGGGGAGCAGAAGGCGTTGCGGGCTGCTGTGCGGGATGTGGTCGGTCGTTCGTCGGCTGCGGGCGCGTTGGGGCTGGTCGCGCAGTTCCCCGCGCCCCTAAAGGGCGCTCCTCGGCTGGACCGGGGTTTGTGGTTGGCCCTTGGAGAGCTTGGGGTGTTCTCTCTGCGGTTGGGCGAAGCTGATGGCGGGGCTGGACTCGGGCTTCCCGAAGCCGTGTTGGTGTTTGAGGAGCTTGGGTGGGCGTTGGTGCCGGGGCCGTTGGTGGCCACCCATCTCGCGGCGGGGGTCGTGCCGGGGGCGGCTGCCGGAGAGGTGGTTGTGGCGGCCGTGGACGATGGGTTCGTGGAGTGGCTGGATGCGGCCGACGTGGTGATTGGGGATGCCTCCGGGGCCGTAGCGCTGCGGTCGGTGGATCCGTTGACGCCGTTGCATCGGGTGCCGGCTCCGGCACGTACCGAGCCTGTTGCTGTTCTGCTCACTGCCGCCGAGCAGCTCGGTACGGCCGCGCGTGTGTGCGGGCTGGCGGTGCAACACGCCCGGACGCGTGAGCAGTTCGGGCAGCCGATCGGGGGGTTTCAGGCCGTCAAGCATTTGTGTGCGCAGTCGTTGGTGCGGGTGGAGGTGGCGCGGGCCGCGGTGTACGCCGCGGCTGTGACCGGGGACGCGGTGGACATCGCGGCGGCTCGGTTGCTCGCCGATGAAGCTGCTGTGCGGGGGGCGCGGGACTGTCTGCAGGTGCATGGCGGGATGGGCTTCACCTGGGAGTCCGAGGTTCATCTGCATCTGAAACGGGCGTGGGTGCGTGCTCGGCGTGGTGGTGGGGGCACGGAGAGTGAGGAGGTGCTCGCGGCGGATCTGGTGGCTTGTGCGGGCTAGCGGCGTGCCTGCCTGCGGGGACCGGGACGGGGCCGACAACGGTGTCGCGGATCGTGGCACGGTGGGATCACGGAGCGTTGATATCGGGTTGTGTCCTACGCGTGACTTGTCACGGCCTGGAGTCGTCTGCGGGCTCCGGTACCTTGTGTGGGATGCGAGTGGTTCAAGGTACGAGCCATGCCGGAGTTGCCTGTGAGGCGGCCCCGCAGCGGGCGGTGCGCGCCGCCGCTCGCACGGCAGAACGGGCTTTCGCCCCTGCCTGTTCGACTCCCCGCGGCGAGCGTCGCACAGTATCCCGCACTCGTACTCCTTCGCGCTGGAATATGCCCGAAGCGCTTGTTGGGGTGACTGAACGTCAATCATGCTGTCTCGCAAGGGATTCACGTTCCGTGACCCTTGTGCTGGCCGTTGTTCTGGTCATGCAGGAAATGGCTACGATCGTGGCCCTCGTGAGGCGCGAGGCTAAGTGTCCGCCGGTTCGGATGGTGTGAGCGGTGCAGGTGCTTCAAGTGCAGCTGGAGATCCGGCCCGACCCCGCTGAGGTGGGGCGAGCCCGACGGTGGGCGCGCTCCCGGCTCGCGGGGTCCGGGATAGAGGCCGACGAACCGCTCGCGGAGACGCTGATCCTGCTCGTCTCCGAGCTGGTCACCAACGCCGTGGTGCACACCGGCTGTCCGGCCGTGCTGCGGCTCTCCCTCCCGGACGTGGCGACCGAGTCGGCCACCGTACGCCTGGAGGTCGCCGACACCAGCTGCAAGGCGCCCGTGCCGCGCTGCGCGGACGGCGACGAGACCGGCGGCCGCGGCCTGGCCCTGGTGGACGGCCTCGCCGACCGCTGGGGCTGGAGCGCCGAGGGCACCGGCAAGCGCATCTGGTGCGAGATCGACCGGGACAGCGAACCCCGGGAGCTCGCGTGCGGGGGCGGTGTCGCGGCGTACGAGGGCTTCGAGTTCGAGGGCTTCGCGTACGAGGCCGTGTAGGGCCGTGTAGGTGCTGCCTGCAAGTGCCGGGCGGAGATGCGCCGGGCTGTGCTTCCGTGCGCGCCCTGTGACAAATGGCCTTTATGGAACAAATCCCCGGATGGACGTTGACGCGAAGTGACCATGTGGTCACGCTTGTGGGCAGCGATTCGCCGCGAGGGGACGGCGAGGGCTCCGGTGACGGGAGCCCTCGGCGAGTGTGGGTCGTGTTCGGCGTGGGCCCCCTCGGGGCCGGGGGCCAGGACGGGGCGCCGGAGTCGGATGGCGGCACGCGGTGCCGTGCTCGGGGCGGGCAGCAGCGCGCCGCCATCCGACCGTAAGTCCGGCCCTCGTCAAAACCGGACTGTCCTAGAGGATGGCGACAGGGGCCACCGGGGTTCCCGTTGCGCCCACGAAAGGTTCGGGCATCGCCGACAGGAAGAACGCGTGGCGGCTCTCTTGTCCACAGGCTGTGGACAACTCTTCGAGATTCCAGTTCTGGCCCTGCGGCATCCCCATCTCGACCAGATCGAGAGCGTGCACCGGCAACCACAAGTCGTCTATTTCCGGCGGAAATATCTCAAAGGTGAGGGTGTCGTTGGCGACCGCCGCAACATCACGCGCATGGAACCATTCCGGCGTACGGACCGACAGCCCGGGTGACGGATAGCCATACCCGTGCTTGTCGCCGGCCAGATACACCTGCACCTGCCCGGTCCGTACGAGCACGATGTCGCCCGCGCGGACGTGCGTGCCGGCGAACTCCTCGGCGGCTTCGAGGTCTTCCGGCGTGACGGCGTGCCCGCCCTCCAGTCGATCGACGCCACGCGCGCGTGCCACGTCGAGCAGGACCCCGCGCGAGACGATGTGCCGGGCCTTGTCGATCCCGCTGAACTCGGCGCCGCCGTGCGGGGTCACGGTGCCGGCCGGGCGGCCGTTGTAGAGCTTCCCGGAGTGCGAGACGTGGGTCAGCGCGTCCCAGTGGGTGCCGGCCTGCAGTCCCATCGTCACGGCGTCGTCGCTGCACGCCACCGTTCCCGGGCCGAAGAGTTCCTGGTTGATCTGCACCATCGCGTGCAGGGGGTTGATCCGGCCGGGGATCAACCCCGTCTGGACGCCGTCCTGTTGGAGGGGCAGCGCGAGCGGGATGCGGCGGCCGGTCCTGATCTCGGCGGCGGCCTCTTGGATCACGTGGTCGGTGATCAGGTTCAGCGTGCCGATCTCGTCGTCCGAGCCCCAACGGCCCCAGTTATTCACGCGCTTGGCGATGTCGTGGAACTCCGGACCAAGTGACGGCGGTGACGTCTGCGCTGACATCGGGGCCTCCCCAGGGCTTGTCTCCAGGTATCTGACGGGTCGTAGAATCTGAGTCGAATCTAACGGGCCGTCAGAAACCGCGGGAGGGGCCGGACATGGGGAACTTCTTGGCTGGCAAGGTCATCGCTGTCACGGGGGCGGGGCGGGGGATCGGGCGGGCCGTTGCGCTGGCGGCTGCCGCCGAGGGGGCGCGGGTTGTCGTCAACGACTACGGGGTCTCGATGGACGGGGCGTCGCCTACGAGTGAGATCGCGGAGGGGGTCGTCAAGGAGATCTTGGCCGCGGGTGGGGAGGCGGCTGCCGTTGCCGATGACATCTCAACGATGGCTGGGGGGCAGCGGGTTGTCGATGTCGCGGTGTCTTCGTACGGGCGGATCGATGGAGTGGTGTGCGTTGCCGGGATTCTTCGGGAGCGGATGCTTTTCAATATGTCCGAGGAGGAGTGGGATCCCGTTCTCGCCACTCATCTGAAGGGGACGTTCACTGTGTTTCGGGCGGCTTCTGCTGTGATGCGGAAGCAGCGGGCGGGGACGTTGATCGGGTTCACCAGTGGGAATCATCAAGGGTCGGTTTCTCAGGCCAATTACAGCGCGGCCAAGGGTGGGATTATCTCGCTGGTGCGGAGCGCTGCGCTGGGCTTGAACAAGTATGGGGTTACCGCAAATGCGGTGGCGCCTGTTGCTCGTACGCGGATGTCTGCGAACGTACCTGTGGAGTTGGCGGAGATTGGGTCGCCGGAGGATGTGGCGGCGCTTGTTGTGTATTTGTTGTCCGAGCGGGCTCGGGAGGCTGGGATTACCGGGCAGGTTTATACCGTTGCCGGGGAGAAGATCGCGGTGTGGGCTCAGCCTCGGGAATTGCGGGCGGCGTATGCCTCCGGCGGTTGGACGGCTGAAAAGATAGCTGAGTTTTTGCCGGGGTCTGTTGGGGTGGATCCGATGCCTATGCTTTCTCGGTTGCAGGAGATGGAGAGGGCTGCGCGGGAGGGGAGTCGGCCTAACGCCTAGTGGGGTGGGCGGTTCGGTTGTCGGGCGGGTGCGGGCTTGTTGTGGCTGGTCGCGCAGTTCCCCGCGCCCCTGGGGGAGTTGGCCTGGACGGTGTTTTATTAGGAGCCCCTGTGGAATTTGGGTTTGCTGCCGAGGATGAAGTTTTTCGGGCTGAGGCTCGGGCTTGGCTTCTTGCGCATGCCGAGGCGGGTCAGGATCGGCGGGTGTGGGAGCGGACACTTGGCAAAAGCGGGTGGATCGGGCTGGGTTGGTCGGAGTCCGGGTATGGGAATCGGACGGGGACTCTTACTCAGCAGGTCGCCTGGGCCGAGGAGTATGCGCGGTCGGATGCGCCGCCTCGGTCCGGGCATATCGGGGAGAATCTGCTCGCCCCTACCCTCATCGCGCACGGGACCGACGAGCAGAAGTCCCGTTTCCTGCCCGCCATTGCTGCTGGGGACGAACTCTGGTGTCAGGGATACAGCGAACCCGGGGCCGGGTCCGATCTGGCCGGGGTGCGTACCGTTGCCGTGCGGGATGTGGGGGACGGGTCCTATCGGGTTACCGGGCAGAAGATATGGACCTCGCTCGCCCATGAGGCCGACTGGTGTTTTGTGTTGGCTCGGACCGAGGTGGGGTCGCGGCGGCATCGGGGGTTGAGCTTTTTGCTCGTGCCGATGGATCAGCCGGGGTGTGTCGAGGTACGGCCCATACGGCAGTTGACCGGGACGAGCGAATTCAACGAGGTGTTCTTTGATGGGGCACGCGTGCGTGCCGAGCACCTTGTGGGCGGGGAGGGCGAGGGGTGGGCCGTCGCCATGAGCCTGCTCGGGTTCGAGCGGGGGGTGTCGACTCTGGCCCAACAGATCGGGTTCGCGAGGGAGTTGGGGCGCGTTGTTGAGGCTGCCGTTGCCTCGGGGGCCGTTGGTGATCCCGTCCTGCGTGATCGACTCGTGCGGCAGTGGGCCGAGTTGAAGGCCATGCGGTGGAACGCCCTGCGGACCCTCGGGCGGGCCGGCGACGCGGGGGCTCCCAGTGTGGCCAAGCTGTTGTGGGGCGGGTGGCATCAGCGGCTCGGGGAGTTGGCGATGCAGGTGCGGGGGGCCGCGGCGGCGGTCGGGCCGGTCGACTGGACGCCGTCCCTGACGTACGAACTCGACCTGCTCCAGCACCTGTTCCTCTTTTCGCGGGCCGACACGATCTACGGCGGCTCGGACCAGGTTCAGCGCACGATCATCGCCGAGCGGGTGCTCGGTCTGCCCAGGGAACCCAAGGGGGTCGTCTGATGCGCGGTGTGGTCTTCGACGGCAAGCAGATCCAGGTCGTGGACGATCTGGAGGTACGGGAACCGGGGCCCGGTGAGGTACTGGTCGCCATCTCGGCGGCCGGGTTGTGCCACAGCGATCTTTCTGTGGTGGACGGGACCATACCTTTCCCCGTACCTGTGGTGCTGGGGCATGAGGGTGCCGGGGTGGTCGAGGCCGTGGGTGTGGGCGTCACCCATGTCGGGCCTGGGGACCATGTCGCCCTGTCCACGCTCGCCAACTGCGGTACGTGCGCCGAGTGCGACCGGGGACGGCCGACCATGTGCCGGCAGGCCATCGGGCGGCCGGGGAAACCGTTCACGCGGGGCGGCCAGTCGGTGTACCAGTTCGCTTCCAACTCCGCCTTCGCCGAGCGGACCGTGGTGAAAGCCGTGCAGGCCGTGCGGATTCCGAAGGACATCCCCATGCCGTCCGCCGCGCTCATCGGGTGCGGGGTGCTGACCGGGGTCGGTGCTGTGCTCAATCGGGCGCGGGTGGGTCTCGGGGACAGTGTCGTCGTCATCGGGACAGGTGGCATTGGGCTCAATGTTCTTCAAGGGGCCCGGATCGCGGGGGCGTTGACGATCGTCGCGGTGGATGCGAACCCTGGGAAGGAGGCTGTGGCACGGGAGTTCGGGGCCACGCACTTCCTCACGTCGACCGAGGGTGTGCGGGAGATTCTGCCGAACGGGGCGGATCACGCCTTCGAGTGCGTGGGGCGGGTGGAGTTGATACGGCAGGCCGTGGATCTGCTGGACCGGCATGGGCAGGCGGTGTTGTTGGGAGTGCCGGCTGCTTCGGCCGAGGCGTCCTTCCTCGTTTCGTCCATGTATTTGGACAAGTCGATTCTCGGGTGCCGGTACGGATCGTCCCGGCCGCAGCGGGACATCGCCCTGTACGCCCAGCTGTATCGCGAAGGGCGGTTGCTGCTCGACGAGTTGGTGACCGAGACGTATCCCGTCGAGGACTTCGAGAAGGCGGCGGGGGACGCGGAGGCGGGACGGGTGGCACGCGGGGTTCTCACGTTCTGACGGCGGCGTCGGGCGTGTTTGACGGTTGCATGGCTGGAGTTATCCACAGGCGTGGAAAATCGGGGGGCGTTGTCAGTCGCGGCCCGTAGCGTTTTGGCATGACGTACCGCGATGTGGTCTCCCGCCAGGTTCTGACCTGGGCCTGCACCGCCCTAGGCGCCCGGATGCCGGTGGCCATGGCGCCGCTGGCCCTGGTCTTCCTGGTGCGCGAGCGGCCGGGCGGTTACTCGCTGGGCGCGATCCTCGCGGCGGCCTATGTCCTGGGGGAGATCGGCGGGGCGCCGGTGCTCGGGATGCGGTTGCGGCCGGAGCGGGCCCGGGTTCAGCTGGCTGTCGGGCTCGCGGTCGGGACGGTGGGGTTTCTGGGGCTCGGGGTGTTTCCGGGGGCGCATCCTGTCGTGCTCGCCGGGTTCGCGTTCGTCGCCGGGGGCGCGCCGGCCGCCGCCACCGGTGGACTGCGCACGCTGCTCAGCGAGTTGGTGCCGGCGCGCTCCGTGGCGCAGGCATTGTCCGTCGAGTCGATCCTTACGGCGGGCGTGTGGGCCGTGTCTCCGGCGGCGGTGGCAGGGCTGGCGCTCGGTGTCGCCCCGAGAGTTCCTCTGTTGCTCGCGGCCGGGTTGATGGCGTGGTCGGTCGCGGGGTTGTGGCTGCTGCCGGCCCGGTGGGGCGCGGGTGACGCGGGCGGGGAGCGCGACGGAGAGGGTGGGGCCGGTGCTCCGCTGCTTCGGGTGCTGGTCGGGGCCTGGCCCGTGTTTGTCGTGGGCGCGGCCAGCCTCGCCCTGCTCGGGCTGTCGGAGCTTGTCCTCCCGGCTCTGCTCGAACAGCGTGGCATCGGCGTCGGCTGGTCGGGTCCGCTGCTGACCGGGATGGCGGTGGGGGGTGGGCTGGGTGCCTTCGTCTACGGCTTGCGCGGCTGGCCGGGGCTGTTGCGCACCCGGAGTGTGGTGCTGATGGCCGGCACCTCGGCGTGTGTGGCGCTGGCCGCGCTGATACCGGCCACGGTGGGGATCGCGGTCGCGTTGGTCATGGGCGGCACGCTTCAGTCGGGGGCGATGCTCACCCGGAATCTCTCGCTGCGGGAGGTGTTGCCGCCGCGTGCGTTGGCCGCGGGGTACTCCGTGATGTACGCGGCGTCGGGGGCGGGGTACGCGGCGACGGGGTCACTGGCCGGTGCTCTGTTGAAGGTGGCCGCACCGTCTACGGCGATTCTGGCGGGGGTGTCCCTGACCGCGGCGATGACCGGCGTGGGGTGGTGGGGAGAGGTGCGGCGGGCGCGACGGGTTGAGCGTGCCGAGGGGAACGGCCGGGGTGCCGTGGAACTGGGGGGTGTTGTGGCAGGGGCGGGTGCTGAGGGTGCCAAGTGAGCCGTGGGGCCAGGTCAGTTGAGGGCGCCGACCGTGCCGTGGCGGTCGGAGTCGGCGGTGGTGCGGTCGGGTTCGGAGCCGGTGTTGGCCCCTGTCGCTGCCGTTGCTCCTCCCGTGCGGAAGGTGCGGCGGTAGCCGGTGGGGGTGACTCCGAGGGCCGTCTGGAGGTGCTGGCGCATTGACTGGGCCGTGCCGAAGCCGGCGTCCGTGGCGACCTGGTCCATGGAGAGGTCGGTGGATTCCAGGAGGTGGCGGGCTCGTTCGACGCGTTGCTGGGTGAGCCACTGGCCGGGGCTGATGCCGACCTCCTCGCGGAAGCGGCGGGTGAAGGTGCGGACGGACATCGCCTCCTGCTCGGCCATGTCCCGGAGCTGGATGGGCTCGTGGAGACGGCCCAGGGCCCAGGCGCGGGCGGCGGTCGTGGTCGCCACCTGCGGATCCGGGACCGGGCGGTGGATGTACTGGGCCTGGCCGCCGTCACGGTGCGGCGGTACGACGGTGCGGCGGGCGACGTCGTTGGCGACGGCGGTGCCGTGGTCGCGGCGGACCATGTGCAGGCACAGGTCGATGCCGGCGGCGACACCGGCGGAGGTGAGGACGTCGCCGTCGTCGATGAACAGGACGTCCGCGTCGACCTCGATCTGCGGGAACAGTTCCTGGAAGCGTTCGGCGTCGGCCCAGTGCGTCGTGGCGGGGCGGCCGTCTAGGAGACCGGCGGCGGCGAGGACGTAGACGCCGGTGCAGATGGAGGCGAGGCGGGTGCCGGGGCGGATGTGGGCGAGGGCGGCGGCGAGTTCGGGGGTGAGGACGCCCTCCTCGAAGACCGGGCCGAGTTCGTACGACGCCGGGACGATCACGGTGTCGGCGGTGGCGAGGGCCTCCGGGCCGTTCGGAACGTGGATGGCGAAGTCGGCGTCGGTGTCGACCGGGCCCGGCGGGCGGACCGAGCAGGTGACGACCTCGTACAGCAGCCGCCCCTCGGCGTCCCGGGGGCGGCCGAAGATGCGGTGCGGGATGCCCAGCTCGAAGGGGAGGAGGCCGTCGAGGGCGAGGACGACGACGCGGTGCGGGCGGAACTCCGGCTCGGACTCTCGGCTCATGGCCCGATTCTAGCGAATGCTGTCCTTCGGGCCAGTGGCTCGGGAGGGGCGGCATGCCGGAAGCTCATTGACGTGACGCAGACAACCGATGCCACGCCCGGTCCCGGCACCGCCGAGGAGCCCGGCCCCGCGCCCAGCGGCCGTAGCCGTCGTAGTCGTACCCGCCCGCGGCGGAGCCGCATGGTGTCACTGCACCGAGCATGGTTCGTCGCGGCCGTCACGTTCGTGACGATCACCGGGGCGGCGGCGTTCCGTTCGCTGCCCGGGCTGCTGATCGATCCGCTGCACCAGGAGTTCGGGTGGTCGCGCGGCACGATCGGGGCGGCGGCGTCCATCAACCTCGCGCTGTACGGGCTGACGGCCCCCTTCGCGGCGGCGCTGATGGACCGCTTCGGCATCCGGCGGGTGGTCGCGGTCGCGCTGACCGTGATCGCGCTCGGGTCCGGCCTGACGGTGTGGATGACGGCGCCGTGGCAACTGCTGCTGTGCTGGGGCCTGTTGGTGGGTCTCGGCAGCGGTTCGATGGCGCTCGCGTTCGCGGCGACGGTCACCAACCGCTGGTTCACCGCTCGGAAGGGCCTGGTCACCGGCATCCTGACGGCGGCCTCGGCGTCCGGCCAGCTGATCTTCCTGCCGCTGCTGTCCTGGATAGTCGAGGAGCACAGCTGGCGCCCGGCCGCTGTCACGGTCTCCCTCGCGGCCCTCGCGGTGGTCCCCTTCGTCTGGCTGCTGCTGCGGGACCATCCGGCGGACGTGGGCGTGAAGCCGTACGGGGCGGCGGAGTTCGTGCCGAAGCCGGAACCGGTGACGGGTGCGGCCCGCCGTACGGTCACGGTCCTGTTCAAGGCGGTCCGCACGGGCCCGTTCTGGCTGCTGGCCGGCACCTTCGCGATCTGCGGCGCGTCCACGAACGGCCTGATCCAGACCCACTTCGTGCCCGCCGCCCACGACCACGGCATGCCCATCACGGCGGCGGCCTCGCTGCTCGCGGTGATCGGCGTCTTCGACGTGGTCGGCACGATCGCCTCCGGCTGGTTCACCGACCGCTTCGAACCGCGCCGCCTGCTCGCCGTCTACTACGCCCTGCGCGGCATCTCCCTCCTCTTCCTCCCCATGCTGCTTGCTCCCACCGTCCACCCGCCCATGTTCTTCTTCATCGTCTTCTACGGCCTCGACTGGGTCGCCACGGTCCCCCCGACCCTCGCCCTGTGCCGCGAGCAGTACGGCGAGGACAGCGCGATCGTCTTCGGCTGGGTCCTCGCCTCCCACCAGATCGGCGCGGCCCTGGTCGCCTTCCTGGGCGGGGTCGCCCGGGACGCGTTCGGGTCGTACGACATGGTCTGGTACCTGTCGGGGGCGTTGTGCGCGGTGGCGGCGTTGATGGCGCTGGTGATCCGGCGGCGGCCGGTCCTGAAGATGAGCGCGGTCGCGGTGGCGTGAGGCCTACGGCGCGGAGGCGATGTTCCCCTTCGCGTCCACGGTGTGGGTCTGCCAGTACGTGTCCCACTTGTCGTCGACGTGCTGCGGCACCTTCCCCTCCGGGTAGCGCGCATATCCGCTCGGCGGGGTGTCGCCGTTCTTCACACAGGCGCCGCCCAAGGTGCTGCCCACGGCCAGTACCGGGTACTCGCCCGAGCTGCACATGGCGTCCGCCGTGGTGAACGAGCAGGCGGACAGCAGCCCGGCGGCGGATATCAGGACGGACGTGAGAACGGCGACTCGCGTGCGCTTGCTCATGGTTGGGGTCCCCCGGTCGGATGCTCGAATCGGTCTGGGAGCAAGGCTGTCGGAGGTGGAGCGGACCTTCATGAGTACGTGGGCTCAGGATCGGAGCGCGGGTTACTCAGGAGCACTCGGAGGAACCGCCGTCCGCACCGGCGCGCTGCTGCGCCCGCGGTCCCGGCCGCTGAGTTCGGCGTCGAACGTCTCCTGGGCGACACGCATGACCTCGGCGTACTCGGGTTGCCGTAGCCGCTTCCACATCTCGTCCTCGGGGACGTCCTCCACGTGGGCGACCACCCACCAGATGTTGCCGAAGGGGTCCTTGATCCGCCCGCCGCGCTGTCCGAAGGCGTCGTTCGCCAGGTGGGTGACGACGCGGCCGCCGGCGTCGACGGCCCGGGCGAACGCCTGGTCCGCGTCGGGTACGAACACGCGGAGCAGGCTCGGCATGACGGGCCAGTCCGGGGCCCGGTCGAAGGCCAGCACGACCGTGTCGCCGACCCGGATCTCACCGTGCCCGATCGCCCCGCCCTCGGTCACCACCCGCCCGAGTTCCTTCCCGCCGAACGCCGCGGCGACGAAGTCGAGGAAGGCTCCCGTGTCGTCGGTGACGACCCACGGGGAGACGGTGGTGTAGCCCTCCGGGGCGGAATTTGTCTGCTGGGGCATCGTCGGGTCCCTTCGTCGCTGCCGGGTTTCAGGGGCGACGATAGGGGCGGGGTAGGTCAGTTCCTGTCCTACTGGCGATCAGAGGAAGCGGCCCCGATGGAACAACAGGGGTGCTCCCTCACCCTCGTCGGCCCCCAGCCCGTCCACCCGTCCCACCACGATCAGATGGTCGCCCCCGGTGTGCACCGCGTGGATCGTGCAGTCGATCCAGGCCGCGGCGTCGGTGAGGCGGGGGGAGCCGGAGACCGGGGAGGCGTCGTAGGGGACGTCCGCGAACTTGTCCGTGCCGGGTACCGCGAAGCCGCGGCACAACT
The DNA here is from genome assembly GCF_043200035.1 of Streptomyces sp. NPDC048504. Taxonomy (NCBI): domain Bacteria; kingdom Bacillati; phylum Actinomycetota; class Actinomycetes; order Kitasatosporales; family Streptomycetaceae; genus Streptomyces; species Streptomyces sp. NPDC048504. Next base: position 349,627 of record NZ_JBICXA010000002.1, on the reverse strand, counting down.
CGCCCTGGTGGGCGGCGAGTACGTTGACGCAGAAAACGCCGGCACGGGCGATGCGCGGCCAGGTCGTCGACGTACGGCCGACCATGAAGACGACGAGGGGCGGATCGAGGGAGAGGGCGGAGAAGGACTGGCAGGCGAAACCGGCGGGACCCGGTTCGCCCTCGGCCGCGGGGGCGGTGATCACGGTGACGCCCGTCGCGAACGTGCCCAGCACGCGCCGGAATTCACCCTGGTCGACCGGTGCCCGCTCGTCGTCCGTGACGCACCGAAGCTCCGGCCGCGGCAGCGCCTCGACAGGCTGCGCGGCCGGAGCGCTTCCGGCCGACCTGAGGTACCGGACGGCGGCCGCGGCCGCCCCTGCGTGTCCCATCACATCACTCATTGAAGCTGACGGTTCATCAGATAGGAAGGGGTACGGGCCTGTTGGCATCCGGTATCGCGGACCGGTCCACATGGGCTCTGTGCTGGGCCAATTCACAGGCTGCCGGTCGGATTATGGGTGTCACGTCACCCCAGGGACCTCCCGGGTCACCTCCCGCACGCCAACCCCCAGCAGTGTTGCGGAACGACCGCCACCGCCACATCACCGGTGGGCGCCGTGACCTGAGGAGCACCCACACGATGAACCGTCTCACCGCACGCGGCGGACTCGTGGCCGCCGTCGCCGGCCTCGCCCTGACGCTCGTGATCGGCGACGTGACCGGGACGGCGGGCGTGCGTCAGAAGTGTGTGGTGATTCCGAAAACGCGGCGCAGTTGGGCCATGTCGTGCCGGTCGCGGTGCGTCGGCTCGTAGCCCTGATGGAAGTAGACCTGCCGCTCGGCGGACAGGCACGGGACCGACGTCCCCCTGATCGTGCCCGTCCCGAAGCACGCGGACGGGTAGGCGAAGGGGTGTTCCGGTTCGGGTGACGCCTGTGTCGCTGAGCCGTCGGCGGCGAAGACCAGGGGGTGGAGGTCGATCTCGCGCCCGTCCGGAGCCGTCACGACGAAGCGGACCGGCCGCCGGTCCAGGCTTTCGACGAAGTCCTCGGCGCCGAGGGCGGCCAGTACCGCGTCCTCCTGCTCCCGGCGGTGCATCAGGTCCAGGTCGCGATGGTCCCGGGTCTGTTCGCCGATCAGGACGTCGATTCCCCAGCCGCCGCCGATCCAGGCGTCGGCCTCCGCGCGCCGCAGCGACTCCAGGACGACCAACACGTCATCGGCACTCATCACTTGAGCCACGTCAGAAGCGACCGCCCCGGACAAGCGAACCCGTTGAACGCCCCTTCGACACGGGTCACCGCCCCCGGTACTCCGGACTCCGCCGCTCCACGAAACTCGCCACGCCCTCCCGCGCGTCCTCCGTCGTCATGTTGATCTCCTGCGCGGCCGCCTCCGCCGCGAACGCGGTCGTACGGTCGCTGTCCAGGGACGCGTTCACCAGCTGCTTGGTGAGGGCGAGGGCTCGGGTCGGGCCGGTGGCGAGGCGTTCCGCCCAGTCGCGGGCCGTCTTCTCCAACTCCTCATCCGGTACGACCCTGTTGACCAGGCCCAGTCGTTCCGCGTCCGTCGCGCTCACCGCGTCGCCGAAGAACATCAGCTCCTTCGCGCGCTGTGGGCCGATCAAGCGCGGGAGCAGATACGCGCCGCCGCCGTCCGGGACCAGGCCGCGGCGTACGAAGACCTCGATGAACCTGGCCGATTCCGCGGCCAGTACGAGGTCGCAGGCCAGGGCCAGGTGGGCGCCCAGGCCGGCTGCCGTGCCGTTCACCGCCGCGATCACCGGTTTCTCGCAGTCCAGGACGGCGGCGATCAGGCGTTGCGCGCCCAGGCGGATCACCCGGGCGACGTCACCGGCCACCCGTTCCCCGGACGAGCCGCCGCCCCGCAGGTCCGCGCCCGCGCAGAAGCCCCGGCCGGTGCCCGTCAGGACGACCGCCCGTACGGAGGGGTCCGCCGAGGTCTCTCCCAACAGGGTTATCAGGCGGTCCCGTTGGGGCGGGGTGATCGCGTTCAGGGCCTCGGGGCGGTTGAGCGTGACGTACGCGACCTGGCCGGAGACTGTGTACACGATCTCGGTCATCGGCACACCGCCAACGCGTCCAACGCCACCGCGCCCTGTCCCCTGGGCAGCACCATCAGCGGGTTGATGTCCAACTCCGAGAGCACATCGCCCAGTTCGAGGGCCATGCGCTGCACGCGCAGGATCACCTCCACCAGGGCGTCGAGGTCCGCCGGGGGGCGTCCCCGTACCCCGTCCAGCAACGGCCGGCCGCGCAACTCGCCGAGCATGTCGCGCGCCGCCTCCTCCCCGAACGGCGGCACCCGCACGGCCGCGTCCCGCAGGACCTCCACCAGCACCCCGCCCAGCCCCACCGTCACCGTCGGACCGAAGAGTTCGTCCTGGGTGACGCCCACGACCATCTCGACGCCCCGTTCGACCATCTGGCAGACGAGGACACCATCGAGCGTCACGTCCTCGTAGCGGGCGATGTCCGTCAACTCGCGGTACGCGTCCCGGACTTGGCTCGCCGAGGTCAGGCCCACCTTCACCAGGCCCAGCTCCGTCTTGTGCGCGATCTGCGCGCCGGACGCCTTCATCACCACCGGGTAGCCCACCAGTCCCGCAGCCCGTACGGCAGCCGCCGCGCTGGTCACCAACTGCTCGCGGGGGACCCGGATCCCGTAGGCCCGCAGGAGTTGTTTCGCCGCGTGTTCGCTCAACTGCTGGCCCGGGCGCATCAGGGCCTGGGCCTTGCGGAAGGAGGGGGAGACGGCGCGGGGGGCCTCGTCGAAGGGGGAGCGGTAGGCGTGGACGAAGCGGTGGTGGGAGAAGTAGGCGCGGAGTGCTGTGACGCAGTTGCCCACCGTGCGGAAGGTGGCCACCCGGGACGATCCCAACAGCCGCTCGCGGTAAGCCGGTTCGGTGCCCACCGGTGAGCCCCACACCACGCACACCAGCTTGTCGGTCTCCTCCGCCGCGGCCACCAGGTCCTCCACCAGCTTGTCGCTCAGCGGCGGGAACGGGCCCGTGATGGGGCAGACCAGCACCCCTACCTCCGGGTCGTCCAGGATGGCGTCGATGATCTTCCGGCCGCGCCAGTCGCCCACCGGGTGACCGCCGTTGTCCACCGGGTTCGCCACGCTCAGGTACGGCGGTATCCACTCGTGCAGTTCGGACTGCTTGGCCGACGACAGCTGCGGCAACTGCAATCCCGCCTCGCTCGCCAGGTCGGCGAAGTGGGCGCCGGTGCCGCCGGAGATCGAGTACACGACCACCCCCTCGGCCACCGGAGCCTTCGCCCGCGCCAACAGGGCCGCCGTGTCCTGGAGTTCGTCCAGGCCGTCGACGCGGATCACGCCGTACTGGCGCATCGCCGCGTCCACCACCGTGTCCGCGCCGGTGAGTTTGCCGGTGTGGGAGGCGGCCGTACGGGCGCCGGTCTCCGTGCGGCCGACCTTCACCGCGACCACCGGGACCTTGCGGCGGGCGGCCCGGTCGGCGGCCAGGAGGAAGGAACGGCCGTCCTTGAGGCCCTCCACGTAGCAGGCGATGGCGCCCACTTCGGGGCGTTCGGCGAAGTAGGAGATGAAGTCGGCCGTCTCCAGGTCGGCCTCGTTGCCGGTGGGGGCCCAGTGGGAGAGGCGGATGCCGAGTTCCTGGAGGGCGAAGACCGGGCGGCCCTGGTGGCCGGACTGGGTGATCAGCGCGATCGCGGGGCCTTCGAGGTCCTCGCGGAAGTTCTCGAAGGCGTTGAGGTTCGTGTTCGGGCCGAGGAGGCGGAGGCCGGATCGGCCTACGGCGGCGGCGAGTTGGGCCTGTGCCAGCGCGCCCTCCTCGCCCGTCTCCGCGAAGCCCGACGCGAAGGCGACCGCGAACTTCACCTTCGCCTCGGCGAGTTGCTCGATCATCGGGAGCGGGTCGGCCACCAGCACCACGGCCAGGTCCACCGGTTCGGGGAGGTCGGCGACGGAGGGGAAGCAGGGGACGTCGAAGACCGTGGCGCGGGTGGGGTGCACCGGGTGCAGACGGGCCCCGACTCGGGCGGCCCACGCCATGAGTTGGCGGGTGATGCCGGTGTTCGGACGGCCCTCCGCGTCCGAGGCGCCGATCACGGCGACCGACTCGGGGCGGAAGAAACGGTCCAGGTCGGGTACGCCCGCGTACAACGGCCGCCCGCTGACGTCGAGATCGTCGACGTCGGCGGGCCTGCCGTGGACGGCGGGGCCGGGTTGCTCCCCGCAGGCGATGACCCGGGCCCGGCGGGAGTCGGTGGTGAGGGTGCCGTGGGTTGATCCAAGCATCGGTCCGCCCCGCTCCTGTGTGACAGTCGTGACAGTCGTGACAGCGCAATTAACTGACGCAGTGTCAGATTAACGAACTGACAGTCCGTCAGGAACTGTCGTGCACGCAAAGAACGCAGATGCCCCGGCTCGCGACGCGTGATCCCTAAGCGACTTGGCCCTTCCGTACGGCCTTGCCGACCGCCTTCGCGATCCTCTCCGCGTCGATGGCCAGTTCGCGGAGCATGCCGCTGATGGGGTTGGTGAAGCCGGTGAAGTACAGGCCGGGCGCGTCCTTCGGGGTGCGGGCCCCGTTCACGACCGGCTTGCCGCGGGCATCCAACACGCCGAGGTGGCCGACGAGTTGCTCCAGAGAGCGGACGTAGCCCGTCGCCGCGATCACGACGTCCGGGCCGACGCGGTCGCCGTCGGCGAGGACCACCTTGCCGTCCTCGAAGCTCTCCACGGCCGGCACGATCTCGACCCGCCCCTCGCGCACGGCGTCGATCAGCCCGACGTCCTGCACCGGGATCGACCCCTCCTTGACCCGGCTGTACAGCCCGGTGTCGGGGCGCGGCAGCCCCTGCGCCGCCAGGTCCGGCACGCTGACCTTGGACACCGGCCCCGCGAGCCGGTCGACCAGGCCGACCGGCAGCCGTCGTACGAGAACGCCTGTGTACTGGGCCGCCCAGCCCGCGGTCGAGCGGCGCAGGATGTGCGGGGCGGTGCGGACGGAGAGGCGGACGCGGGACGCGCCGCCCTCGATCAGGTCCACGGCGATCTCCGCGCCCGTGTTGCCGATGCCGACGACCAGGACGTCCTGGCCGGCGTAGGGCTGGGCGTTGCGGTAGTCGGCGGCGTGCAGCAGTTGGCCGGTGTAGGCGTCGCGGCCGGGCCAGTCGGGGATGCGGGGGGTGTGGTTGGTGCCGGTGGCGATGACCACCGCGCTGCCGGTCAGTTCGCGGCCGCCGGTGGCGTGCAGCAGCCAGCCGGTGCCGTCGGCCGAGCGTTCGACGCGGGAGACCTCGACGCCGGTGACGATCTCCAGTTCGTGGACCTCGGCGTACTTCTCCAGATAGCGCACCACGTCGTCCCGCGAGACCCAGCGGCCGAACCGGCGCGGCATCGTGAGCCCGGGCAGGCTCGAAAGGCGTCGGGTGGTGTGCAGATGCAGGCGGTCGTAGTGCCTGCGCCAGGACGCTCCGATCCGGTCCGACTTCTCCAGCACGACGGCACGGATGCCCTGCGCGCGCAGCGCGTACGCGGCGGCGAGACCGCCGGGGCCGCCGCCGATGACGTACACGGGGCGGTCTGCGTGGTTCTGCGCCGCGGGGTTCGGGGACGCTGTGGAGTCGGCCATGAGCGCGAGCGTAATCACGTCCCACGTTGATGGGTCTCGGTCAAGCCCGGAATTGGTTGCGGATCGATCACGGGTGTGGAGGAGTGGGTGAGGTCGGTGGCGTAGGGCCTCTGGTTGTGGGAGGGAGGTGGGGGCGTGGTCATGGGTGTGGCCGCGGGTCCGGACATGCGCGCGACGCCGAGCCCGCACCGTGCGCGGTGGGGCTCGGCGTCGTGCTGGCGGCGACCGGAATGTATGACGGGAGACCGGTGCCGCGTCCGAGGGGAGGGGGGCTTACCGGCGCTTGGCCTGGTGGCCCGTCACCTGGGCGATCCACGTGATGAAGTCGCCCGGGTCGGTGTTGGCGCCGTGGCCCTCGTCCCAGTAGTAGATGTGGTTCACGTCGTCGCCCAGGTTGTCGAGACGGGCGGCGAGGTTGGCGGCGACCGTCAGCGCGGTGTCCGAGTCCTTGGTGCCGAGGCGGATCCACCAGTGCTTGGAACGGTTCGGGTTGACCTTCTCGACCAGGTGGTACATCGGGTTCATCAGGTCGAGCTTCGCGGGGATGTCACTCGCAACCCGCTTGCTGCTCAGGCCCGTTGAGTCGTTCTTCGCGCCGTACGCCGTGAAGTGGCGGGCCAGGGTCGTGCCCGTGCCGAACTCGTTGTTCTCGCCGGCCGACAGGTCGAAGGCGTCGAAGGCGGGGGCGTCCTTCTTTCGGGCGCCGACGTGGGTGAGGAAGTCGGCCCAGGTGAAGGTGGCCTTGCCGCCGGACCAGGTGATGAAGGTGTTGGCCTTCAGATAGGTCGCGCGGGCGGAGTCCGAGAGAGCGGCGAGATACGTGGTCGCCGACGGCTCCAGGTACTGCTCGACCATGTACGCGTCGAGGTTGCGGGCGTTCAGCGGACCGAAGCCGCCGAGCCCGCGCAGCTTCAGACCGGCCTGGTACTCGGCGAACTGCGCCTGCAGCGCCTTGGAGACCGTCTGGTCGACGAGCTTGCCGGTGCTGAGGTCGTTGGCGCCCCAGTTCCACTCGTAGGCGCCGTCGGCGTGCTCCAGGTCGGTGATCGGGCACCAGGCGCCGGTCGCGAAGATCGCGTCGGAGGCGTCGGCCGCGCCCAGCGCCTTCAGGTACTTGTCGTAGATCGGGCTGTCGCCGGAGGCGCCCAGCAGGGACGACAGCGCACCGCCCGCACTGGTCCCCGCCGAGACGATGCGCTCGACGTTGCCGGGGATGCGGCCCTTGTTGGACTTGATGTAGCGGACGGCGGCCTTGAGGTCGACGATCGCGACGGGGGCGGTGCCGTAGTACTCGCCGCTGGAGTTCTTGAGGGTACGGCCGCGGGCGCCGGGCTCGATGACGACGTAGCCGGCGGCCAGCGCGAGGAGCTGGTTGCTGGAGGTGGCGCCGCCGGTGGCGTTGGTGTTGCCGTTGGCGCCGGGGGCGGAGGCGCTGGCTGAAGCGGAGGCTGAAGAGCTGGGGTCACCGCTCGGGGCCGTGCCGCCGCCCATCGCCGAACCGCCGCCGCCGACCTCGGTGGCGGTCGCCACGGAGGCGGGGAGGTAGCCGCCGACGGAGTTGGCAAGCAGGATCGGGGCGTTGCTCGCGTCGACCGCCTTGCCGTCGATCTCCACCGGGGAGCTGACGATCAGGGACTGGTAGGTGGCGTCCACCGGGTTCGCGACGTACGTGATCGCCTTCCAGAAGTGGTAGACGACCGTGTGCTTCGTGCCGGCGGTGTCCGTGATCGACTTCGTCAGCTTCGTGTAGGCGTCCGGGTCGAAGACCAGGGTGTCCGAGGAGGAGGACTTCGAGTCGCTCGACGCGTTCGCGCTGAGCGCGATGCCGCCGACCGCCGCGACACCCGCGGTCGTGCCGATGCCCATGACTACCGTCCTGCGCTTGACTGCCCTGTGCTTCACCGTGCTGCCTCTCGTCTTCCCGACCGCTCCTTGGCCTTGCGCTTGCGAACGTAATCGGGTCTGAACAAAATCGTCAACAATCTGCGGGGATTCATGGGGGACCCACAGCGGCACCGCCGGAACACAGGATTTTCATGGCCGGCTCTCGGCTTTCTTCAGCTTCTGACGTACCGTCAGATTCATGGATGCGATCTGGCTCAGCGGAGCGGACTGGCTCGCGGTCCTCCGCATAGGACTCGGGCTGTGGTGGCTGGAGAGCTGGCGGCACAAGGACAAGAAGGCCTGGTTCGAGCGCGGCACCGGCATCGCCTGGGCGGCCGACGTCGCCGCCAAACACCGCTGGACGGCGGTCCGTTCGGGCTTCGACGTGATGGTCGCGCCGCGCCCGCGCACGATGGCGTACGTCGTCGTCTACGCCGAGCTGGCGGTCGGCCTCGGCCTGGTCGTGGGCTTCCTCACCCCGGCCGCGCTCGTCGGCGGCCTGCTCCTCAACGTCCTCTACTTCACGCTCATGATCCACGACTGGGCGGAGCAGGGGCAGAACGCGATGATGGCGCTCATCTCGGTGGTGGCGTTGTTCGCGATGTCCTGGCAGGTGTGGTCGGTGGACACGGCCCTGGGATGGTTCTCATGACCGCCTCCCCGCGCTACGACATCCCCGAGCCCGACGCCTTCACCCGCACCTACTGGGAGGCCGCGGCGCGGGGCCGCCTGCTCCTCCGCCGCTGCGCGGACTGCGGCCGGGCCCACCACTACCCCCGCGAGTTCTGCCCCCACTGCTGGAGCGAGCACGTTGCCTGGGAGCCCGCGAGCGGCCACGCCACGCTCTACACCTGGTCCGTCGTCCACCGCAACGACCTGCCGCCCTTCGGGGAACGGGTGCCGTACGTGGCGGCGGTCGTCGATCTCGCGGAGGGCCCGCGGATGATGACGGAAATGGTGAAGGCCGGGCCCGCCGAACTGTGCGCGGGGATGGCGGTCGAGGTGGCGTTCCGGGACGGGGTGCCGGTGTTCAGCCCGAGGGAAAATGACGTACCCGGGGCGCGCGACGCTTGATTCAATGACGCGATGGCCCACATACGCGAGCGGTCTCTCCAGCACCCCTTCCCCGAGTTGAACGGTCATGGACTTCGGCTGCGCCCCTGGGACGCCGACGACGACACCGATGTGACGGACTGGCTGCGCGGGGTGTCCGACCCAGAGTTCCAGCGCTGGAACACCCCACTGCGGCCGATCACGGACGTCACCAGCGCCCGCGACTCGCTGCGTTCCCGCACCGAGAACGCGGAGGACGGCGTCAGCGCGTCCTTCTGTGTCACGGACGCGGTCAGCGGTACGACGCTGGGGCACATCGGCGTCAACGACATCGACCACGTCATCCGGGTCGCCCGCGTCGGCTACTGGACCCTCCCCGAGGCCCGCGGCCGCAACGTCGCCACCCGCGCCCTCACCGTCGCTGCCCGCTGGGCCCTGACCGACCTGGGCCTGCACCGCCTCGAACTGGGCCACGCCCTCGGCCACGACGCGTCCTGCCGTATCGCCGAGCGCTGCGGGTTCCCGGCGGAGGGGACGCTGCGCGGGGCGATGTTCGAAGCGGGCCGGCGGGACGCGTTCCGTGACGTTCACCTGCACGGCCGGCTGGCGACGGACCCGGAGGTCCAGCTGTGACGACCGACGACTGGCACATCACCGGGGACCTGGACCAATTCCTCACCCGGGCAGGGGAGTTCCTGCGTTCGCGCCCCGCCCTGCACACGGTTCACCTGACGGTGACGGCGGCGCTGCGCAGCCGAGGACTGCGCATGTACGGCGAGGGCGACCCGGTGTTCGGCGCACTGGAACGAGACGGCGAAGTGCGGGCCGCCTTCTTCCGCACACCTCCCGGCCGCCTGATGCTGACGCCCCTCTCCGCAGCGGAGGCCATCGAGCTGGCCGCCCATCTGGCCTTGCGTGGCAACGAGTTGCCGGGAGTCATGGGTGAACTGGACACGGCATCGACGTTCGCGGAGGCATGGGCAAGCCGAACGGGCGCCCTCTCCGAACTCCACGCACGCCAACGCCTCTACCGCCTGGGCGAGTTGACGATCCCGCAACCCTCCCCAGCGGGCCGCCCGAGAGTCGCGACTGCAAACGACCGCGAACAACTCATGCGCTGGTACGTCGAGTTCACCAGGGTGATCGGCGAGAGCGGCACCTCGCAGGACCCCGGCGAGTGGGCCGACTCCCGGATCGCCTACGGCGGGATCACGCTGTGGGAAACCCCGGATGGTACGCCGGTGTCCATGGCCGGGCTCACGACGAAGGTGGCCGGCCAGGTCCGAGTGGCCCCCGTCTACACCCCGGCGGACCTCAGGGGCCGGGGCTACGCGGGCGCGGCGACGGCGGAGGTCAGCGGAATGGCGAGGGCGGCGGGCGCGGACGAGGTACTCCTGTTCACGGACCTGGCCAACCCCACGAGCAACGCCCTGTACCAGCGCATCGGCTACCGCCCGGTGGAGGACTTCGCGGGCTACGACTTCCACCCCGCCCCGGCCCCGAGGTGATACTCACCCCATGGCAACGGGAACGGACCTCCACGAACTACTGAAGTCACTACGGGTATGGGCCCCCGAGCTGACCGAGCTCCCACCCCTCGACCCGACCACGACCCCGGACACCCCCCTCGTCCTCTTCACCACCTGGTTCGCGGAGGCGGTGGCAGCGGGCGAGCTCGAACCCCACGTGATGTCGCTGGCGACGCGGGACGGCGACCCGGAGACCGAGGGCGGCGGCCTCCCGGACGTACGGATGGTGATGCTGCACGGAGCGGACAACGAGGGCTGGTCCTTCGCGACCCACTCCACAAGCCGCAAAGGCCACCAGCTGAAGGGCTTCGCCTACGCGGCCCTCGCCTTCTACTGGCCCCGCCTGGGCCGCCAGGTCCGCCTACGAGGCCCCGTCAGCCCGGCGACACCGACCGAATCCCAGGCCGACCTGCACGCCCACTCGACGGGTGCGTTGGCGGCAGCCCTGACCGGCCACCAGAGCGAACCCCTCTCCTCCCTGGACGAGTTGACGCAGGCATCGGAAGCGGCCTGGGAACTGGCACAACGAGAACCGGAAACCCCTGCCCCGTCCTGGACCCTGTACCGAGTGTTCCCGGACGAGGTCGAGTTCTTCCAAGGCGACGCACTACGACGACACGTGCGCCTGAGCTATGTCCGGGCGGAGCGGGGTTGGTCGAAGGGGTTGCTCTGGCCCTGAGTTGTGAAGTGACCGTTGGGCCGCCCGCTTCTTGGTCAGTGTCGGGCTTCCGCGGCCCGAGTAAAGGGCGCTCCCTGCGGTCGCGTCGCCTGCGGCGATGGCCCTGCGGGCCACCCTTGACTAGGGCCGCTCCAGCCCGTTGGAGAAGCGAGCGGGCGGCCCGGAGGGATGGGTGGCCAGGCATGCCTCCCGTCGGGTGGGCTGCGTTCGGTGCCGGGGTGAGGGGGCGCGTTCGCGTCTCGCCTGCACGCCGGGTCGGCTCAGCGGCCAACGCCCGGTGGGGAGTGCGGTTGGGGACTGGCACCCGCCCCGCCTGCTCCTCCCCGCCGGACTTCCCCCCACTACCCTCCGTAGGCTGTGTTCTTTTCTAACCAGTCAAAGGTCGTGATGGTGGTTAGATTTACCCCCGGCTTCCAGCAACTACCCACCGGGGGTTGGCCGCTGAGCCGAGGTGGCGTGCTGGCGAGACGCGAACGCGTGCCCCACCACACCGGCCAGCAACACGGTTCAGGCAAGGGGATTCGTGCCTGGCCACCCATCCTTCCGGGCCGCTCGCTCGCTTCTGAAACGGGCTGGAGCGGGTCGAGTCAAGGGTGGAGCGCAGCGGAATCGGCGTAGCCGACGCGACCGCAGGGAGCGCCCTTTACTCGGGCCGTGGAAGCCCGACACTGGCCAAGAAGCGAGTGGCCCAACGTCCACTGGTGAGCGCCCTAATCCCGTCGTCGTCGAGTCACAGGCAGGGAGTACGTTGATCCCCAAGCTCATCGGGGAGAAGGCGGGGGGGAATGTGAACGGGCGTCGTCGGTCGAAACGCGCGGCCGGCGTCGGAGCAGCCGTCACCTTCCTGTTCGCGGCGGTCGCATCCTGTGGCAGCGGGGCAACCGACAAGGCGCCCTCGATCACCGCGCCGGAGGTTTTCTACCTGTGACCCGTCGGCGACAGGTCCGGCCCTCATGACAAGGACCCGTTCCACTTCTCCCTGGTCGCGGCCAAGGGCAGCAAGCCGGGGGACGCGGGGGAAGCCCGGTACACGGACCGGAGCGGGAAGAAGGTCACGGCGCGGACGAAGGCTGTCGTGGGCGAGCCGGTGGTCGAGGTGCTGACAACGAAGTCACTCGGGGGAGTTCGTCCGGGGGCCGCGCTGAGCGAGCCGATCGTGGTGCGGAACACCGGCGAGGTGCCGGTCAGGGGACTGGTGCTCGAAGTCGGCCTCGAACGGCTGGAGTTCGAGGAGCGGAACGCCAACTGCCGTTATCCGGGGTTCTACAAGGCCACATCGCGGTCTGCGGGTTCCCGGATCTCCGCATCGCGCCCGGGCAGACCGTGACCCTCCAGCCCGCGCTCCGGCTCCGTACACCCAAGACGCAGATGTACGCCTCCTTCAACAGCGAGGCCCGGGCGCTCGACATGGGGCCGGGGTACGGGGGCGTCATGGCCGGTGGGGACCACCGTGACGGTCCGGCCCTCCGTCCTGTACGGCGCCCCCGGCACCAAGCGGACCTTCAAGCTCACCGCCCGCAACAGCGGCCCCGCCGACGCCGGCGCCACGGAGCAGCTCGTGTTCAGCCCGCCGCTCGGCATGGAGATGGTGAAGCAGCCCCTGCAGGAGTACGACGAGGACGCATACGAGCCCTGACCCTCCAGGACAGGAAACTGGCCCAGGACTGGTACGTCGGCGACCGCGACCCGGACCCGGGCAACGACAAGGCCGTCATCACGGTCCACCCCGGCCATTGAACTGCCCGGCCGGACGCCACGTACCAGTCACCGAGGGTGGCGTCGAAGGAAGGGCCGAGCAATTTCAGTTTCAGTGGATGTGAGAGCGAGCGCGGCACCCGTGCGACGGCAGGTGCTGGGGCTGGACGGTCTCCGCGGCCTGGCGGCGCTGTATGTGGTGCTGTTCCACTGCTGGCTGTACGCCTTCCCGGGGTATCCCGACAGTTCGGCGCCCCGGGTGCTGGACGTGCTGATGTTCGGGCGTATCGCCGTCGTCTTCTTCCTGGTGCTGTCCGGCTTCTCGCTCGCCATCTCCCCGGCCCGGCACGGCTGGCGCTCGGGCGGTGTCGCCCAGTTCCTGCGCCGACGCGCCTGGCGCATCCTGCCCCCGTACTGGGCGGCGTTGGCCATGAGCCTCGTCATCTCGCTGTTCGTGGTCCCGGCCTCGCACTACGGGCCACCTGACCGATCGTCAATTCTCGTCTACGGCCTCGTCCTTCAGGATGTGTTCTTCGCCCCGACCCCGAACGGCGCGTTCTGGTCGATCGGGGTGGAGGCCGAGTTGTATCTCCTCTTCCCCCTCATCCTTCTTGTCCGGCGACGGTTCGGCGCGGCCGCCGTGGTCGCGTGCGTGACGCTCCCGGTGATCGTCCGCGGACTGATGGCCCCCGGCGCGAACCCGGTCGAGGGCGACAACTGGCTCGCACCGCATCTCGCCCCTGTGTTCGTCGCGGGAGTGGTCGGTGCCGGCATCGTCGTCGCCTCGGAGCGGGTTCGTCGTCTGCCGTGGGGGTGGTTCGCCGTCCTGGCCGCCCTGCCCGTGCTGGCGCTCTGCTTCGTCCAGGGTTCCGTCTGGACGGTGCGCCACTACTTCTGGATCGACCTCGCCGTCGCTCCCGCCATGACGATGCTGATCGCCGCGGTCGCCACCGGCCAACCTGCCTTCCTCGTACGGCTGTTGACCACGCGACCCCTTCAGCGCCTCGGCGATTTCTCCTACAGCCTCTACCTGATCCACCTGCCGATCGTCCTGGTCGTGATCCGCCGAGTGGCCCCGCATTTCGTCGCGCCCGGGCTGCACACCTTCTGCTTCACCCTTCTCGTGGGCCTGCCCGTCTCGGTGCTGACGGCATGGTGCTTCTCCCAGATCTTCGAACTGCCCTTCAAGCGGAACCGGTCCTGGAAGTCCCTGATGGTTCAGTCCCGCCCCAGCACCACCGTCCCCGAGGAGCAGAACCAACCGCCCGTCCCGGAGGCGACTCCGAGTCGCGGCAAGTCGCCGTCCGCGCCCGTCACTTGACGAGCCCCGGCCTCCCCCCGCAACTGCCGCACCGCCTCCACCAGGAGGAACAGTCCCCGCATTCCGGGGTGTTGGGCCGACAGCCCGCCCCCGTCCGTGTTCACGGGCAACTCCCCGCCGACCACCCGCAACCGCCCCTTCTCCACGAAGGCACCCCCCTCGCCCTTCGCGCAGAACCCCAGATCCTCCAGCGTCACCAACGTCATGTAGGTGAACGCGTCGTAGATCTCCGCGAAGTCGATCTCCTCAGGCCCGACTCCCGCCCGCTCGAAGGCCAGTCGACCGCTCACCGCCGCCGGTGACACCGTGAAGTCCGGCCACTCGGACATCGCGGCATGCGAGACGTGCTCCCCGGTGCCGAGCACCCACACCGGTGCCGTACGGCAGTCCCGTACGTACTCCTCGGCGGCCAGCAGCACCGCCGCCCCGCCGTCGGACCGGATGCAGCAGTGCAGTTTGGTGAACGGGTCGGCGATCATCGGGCCGGAGAGCACGTCGTCCACGGTGATCGGGTCGCGGAACATCGCCTCGGGGTTCAGGGCGGCGTTCGCGCGGGCCTGTACCGCCACCTCCGCCAACTGCTCGATCGTCGTGCCGAATTCGAGCATGTGGCGGCGCGCGGCCATCGCGTACTTCGCGATCAGCGTGTGGCCGTAGGGGACTTCGAACTGGAGGGGGCCCCGCGCGCCGAAGGAGAGGTTGCCGGTCCGGCGGCCCGCCTTGATGTCGGCTCGGGCCGTCGAGCCGTAGGCGAGCAGTACGGCGTTCGCGTGGCCCGCCGCTATCGCGTCCGCCGCGTGGGCCGCCATGACCTCCCACGTCGAGCCGCCTACCGAGGTGGAGTCGACCCACGTCGGGCGCAGACCAAGGTATTCGGCCACCTCCACCGGGGCCAGCGTGCCCAGGCCCGCCGAGGCGAAGCCGTCCACCACCCCCCTGGCCAGGCCCGAGTCCGCCAGTGCGCGGCGGGCCGCCTGGGCGTGCAGGGCGTAGGGGGTCGTGTCCTCGACCCGTCCGCAGTTGGACAGGGCCACGCCCACCACGGCGACCTTGCGGCTCCCCACTGGCATGAGGGGGCCTCCTCCCTCTGTGCATATCGTGCCCGGACTCCTAATATGACGGACCGTCAGATCTGGAGGGAAGTGCCATGGACGCCAGCTTCACCGCCGAGCAGGACGAGATCCGCCGTACCCTCCGCGAACTGCTCCAAAAGCGGTGCGGTTCCGCCGAGTTGCGCGCCGCCGTCGACACCCCCGCAGGACACGACCCCACCCTCTGGACCGCCCTCGCCCAGCAACTCGGCCTGCCCGGACTCGCCTTACCCGAGTCCTACGGCGGTGTCGGCTGCTCGGCGATCGAACTCGCCCTCGCGGCAGAGGAGACGGGCCGTTTCCTGGCGCCCTCCCCGCTCCTCGCCACCGCCGTGCTCGCCGCGCCCCTCGTCCTCGCCCTCGGCACCGAGACCCAGCGCGCCCGGCTGCTGCCCCGCATCGCCGCCGGCTCCCTGACCGCCGCCCTCGCCGTACCCGGCACCGCCCTCACCACCGCCCTCACCCTCACCGGCGCCAACGGCGGGGAATGGGCGGGAGGCGGGCGTGCCGGCGGGGTGCAGGCCCGGCAAGTCGGAGACTCCGGGTGGCGGCTGTACGGGCAGGTCGCGCAGGTTCTCGACGGGCACAGCGCGGAGTTGCTGCTCGTCGCCGCCCATGCCGGAGGCTTCGCCCGGTCGCGGACCCTGCTGTTCCTGGTGGCGGGGGATGCCGTCGGGCTCGTGCGGGTACGGCAGACCTCCCTCGACGCGACCCGGCCGCAGGCTCGGCTCGAACTGCGGGATGTAGAAGCCGAGTTGCTCGGCGCCGATGACAGTCAGCAGACTCTGCGGGAGCTCTCCGCCACCGGCGACACCGTCGCCGCCGTGCTCGCCGCCGAAGCCGTCGGGGCCGCAGACCGGGCCTTGGAGCGGACCGTCCGCTACGTCAGGCAGCGTGAGCAGTTCGGGCGGGCCATCGGGTCGTTTCAGGCGGTGAAGCACCGGTTGGCCGATGTGTATGTGCAGGTGCAGGCCGCCAAGTCGGCTGCCTACTACGCCGCTTGGGCGACCGGTCAGGGGGAGCGGGCCGGTGGGCTCGCCCTCGCGCAGGCTCTGGAGGCCTTGCGGACCGCCGCCGCCGAGGGGATCCAGCTGCACGGCGGGATCGGGTTCACCTGGGAGCACGACGCCCATCTCTACTTCAAGCGTGCCGCCGGGGACGAGCTGCTATTCGGGCCGGTGCACCGGGTGCGGGCCCACGCCGCCGAAGGTGCGCACCTTTTCGAGAGCCGCGAGGTGACGGTGTGATCGGTGTGCGTGCGGTGCAGAAGGTTTCGTCGACCAGGGCGTTCGCGCGTATCGCCCCGCATCTCATTCCCGCCATGGACCGGGCCGTGCACCGGCTCACGCGCGGGAAGGTGCTGCTGAGTGCCCAGATGCTGCCGGGGGTGATCCTGACCTCGACCGGAGCGAGGAGCGGGCAGCCGCGGCGCAGTCCCCTCGCCTGTATGCCGGAGGAGGGCGGCTGGGTGCTCGTCGGGTCCAACTTCGGACGTCCCGGTCATCCCGCCTGGACGCACAACCTGCTCGCCCATCCCGACGCCGAGATCAGCTGGAAGGGTGCCGAGATCCCGGTCACCGCACGGCTGTTGGAGGGGGAGGAGCGGGCGGAGGTGTGGAAGACCGCGCTCGTCTTCTGGCCGCCGTATGCCACGTACCAGAAACGGGTGGAGCGGGAGATCCGGCTGTTCCGGGTCGTGCGGCGCTGAACTCGTCGTGGATGCAGGGCAGGCGGTGGTCCACCGGAGTGAACCACCGCCCGCGAGACAGGACTTGGGACCTGGAAGCAGGAACCGCTCCTACTTCGTCGGCTTCTTGCCGGTCACGCCCAGGTGGACCAACAGCGCCAGGTTCGGCTTGAGTTCAGCCTGCTTGACGCCCCATGTCTGGAAACCCTTCTGGTGCGAGGCGACGGCCGCGAGCATCGCGACCAGTGAACCGGCGACCGCCGCCGGGTTCACGTCCTTGTCGACCTTGCCCTTGGACTGCAACTCGGCGACCGCGTCCGAGAGGGAGTTGTTCACGGAGTTCAGGATCTTCATCCGGATCTTGTAGAACCGTTTGTCTCCCTCGGCGGCACCGAGATCGACGACCCTGAGGATCGCGTCGTTCCTGCGCCAGAACTCCAGGAAACCGTCCACGAGTTCCTGGGAGGTCTGCCAACCCGCCTTGCCGACCCATGACCGGCCGGCCAGCAGTTCGGTCAACTGCCCGCCCTCCGTGGCCATTTGCTCGGCGATCTCCAGGACGGCACCTTCGACGTCCGGGAAGTACTGGTAGAAGGTCGCGGGTGAAGTCCCCGCCTTCCGGGCGACATCGATGACTTTGACGTCCCGGTAAGGGGAGGAGCTGAGCATCTCGCTTAGGCAGTCGAGCAGCTTCTGCCGGGTCGCCTGCCCACGCCGGCCGGCCACGCGGCCGTCGACGGTACGCACTTGTCCTGTCATGCCGTCAGCTTACCGAGGGGTGATCGGAGCGCGATTCGGCCGACTGCAAATGGGGTGCACGAGGGTCCAGAGGGTGGTGTGCCTGGTCTGCGGGGTGCGTGCGTCGCCGTTACTTTGACGGTATGGCCGAAAACAGGGCATCCGCGTACGGAGAGGGCGTCCCCTGCTGGGTGGACGCGCAGCTTCCGGACCTGGCGGCGGGCAGGCGGTTCTACGGTGAGCTCTTCGGGTGGACCTTCGAGGAGGCGTACGGCGGCTCCGTATGGGCCCGCAAGGACGGCGAGGCCGTCGCGGCGCTCGCCCACAAGGCGGACGGGCGGATGCCGACCGTGTGGACGGTGTACTTCGCGACGCCGGACGTGGTGCGGCTGAGCGGGCGCATCCGGGAGGCGGGCGGGCAGGTCGTCATGGCGCCGGTTTCCTTGGGGGAGCTGGGCACCGCCGTTCTTGCCGCTGACACCGAAGGGGCCGTCTTCGGGCTGTGGCAGGCGGCCCGGCACCCCGGTTTCGGCACCCGGCACAAGCCCGGCACCTTCGGCTGGGCCGAGCTGTACGCCCGCGACACGGAGGCCGCCAACAATTTTTACGGCGGACTTTTCACAGACGCCCTCTTCGGACCGGATGCCGCCCCCGATTTCGGGCGGGCTCCCGTCTCCGACGTCTTCCCGGTCGAGATGCCGCCGCATTTCCTCGTTCACTTCCGGGTCGAGGACATCGAGCCTGTCCTGGGGGCCGTGCACCGGCTCGGCGGGCGGGTGCAGGTTCCGCTCTTCGAGACGTCGTACGGGAAAGTGGCGGTCGTCACGGACAATCAAGGGGCGTCGTTCGCACTGCTGCAACGCTGACACCTGGACGTTTGTCCGGAGATATGGCGAGACACCCCGATTAGTCGCCGGGTTCGCAACCTGTGGCCCGGCCAGGAAGAATCAGGGTGCGCGCCGTCATGGCGGTGCGGTGGTGAGACGCTGCACGGGGTCGCGTACATATGTGGGTGGCGTGGCCCGTACGGGGAGGTGGCAGGCAAGTGGTGGATCAGCTGACGCAGCACGATCCGCGGCGGATCGGGCCGTTCGAGGTGCTGGGACGGCTGGGCGCGGGCGGCATGGGGCTGGTCTATCTCGCGCGCTCGGCGTCCGGCCGCCGTGTGGCGATCAAGACCGTGCGGACGGAACTCGCCGAGGACCAGTTGTTCCGGGTCCGCTTCACGCGCGAGGTCGAGGCGGCGCGCGCGGTCTCCGGTTTCTACACGGCCGCCGTGGTCGACGCCGATCCGCGGGCCGCCGTGCCGTGGCTGGCCACCGCGTACGTGCCCGCGCCCTCCCTCGAAGAGATAGTGAACGAATGCGGGCCGATGCCGGCCCAGGCGGTGCGCTGGCTCGCGGCGGGGGTCGCGGAGGCGCTGCAGTCCATCCACGGGGCGGGTCTCGTCCACCGTGACCTCAAACCGTCCAACGTGCTCGTGGTCGAGGACGGGCCGCGGGTCATCGACTTCGGTATCGCCTCGGGTGTATCGAACACCCGTTTGACTATGACGAATGTGGCGGTGGGTACGCCCGCCTACATGTCGCCCGAGCAGGCCAAGGACTCCCGCAGCGTCACCGGCGCGAGCGACGTGTTCTCGCTCGGCTCGATGCTCGTCTTCGCCGCCACCGGACACCCCCCGTTCCACGGCGCCAACCCGGTCGAGACCGTCTTCATGCTGCTGCGCGAGGGCCCCGACCTCGCCGGCCTCCCGGACGAACTGCGCCCCCTCATCGAGTCCTGCATGCAGATGGAGGCCACCGGCCGCCCCAACCCGGCCGACCTCCAGGCCCAGCTCGCCCCGCACCTCTTCGGCTCCGGTTCCGACGACAGCGGTACGGCCTCGGCCTGGCTGCCCGAGCGCGCGGTGACCCTGATCGAGACCCGCCGCGGCGGCCGTCCGCCCGTGAAACCGACGCCCACCGCCGGCCGCAGCGGCGGTGGCGGGCGCGTTCCCGTACCGCCGCCGCCCTCCCACGACCCCGTCGTGCCCGTCCCGGCCGGCGCCCCCGACACCGGACCCGTACGACTGGCCGGCGCCCCGGTCCCGATCGGCCCCGGTCCCCGGGTCGCCGACGCCCGCGCCGCCGCCGTGAAGGCGCCCCCTCCGGAGGCCGGCCTGGTCGCCTCCTGGTCCCGGCCCCGCCCCGGCGTCAACGGCGCCGACCCCGCCGCCGTACCCCCGCCCCCCGCGCTGCCGCCGGAAACGGCCGCCGGCTGGCGCCCCTGGCGGTTCCGTATGTCGAACGACGTCTGGGGCACCCCGACCGTCGCCGGCGACCTCGTCTACGTCACCTCCTTCGAGGTGCACGCCCTGGACGTGCAGACCGGCCGCCGCTCCTTCAAGACCCGGGACGTCGCCTGGTCGATGGCGGTCGCGGACGGCCGTATCCACGCCTCGGACGGCCCCACCCTCTTCGCCCTGGACGCCCGCGAGGGCGGTGACCTGTGGCGGCTGTCCACCGATGCCTGGGTGTACTCGCTGAAGGCCGAGCGCGGCACCGTCGTCACCGGCACGCGCGGCGGCGGAGTGCAGGCCTGGGAGGCGTCCACCGGCCAGAAGCTGTGGCAGCTGACCGGCGCGCAGACCGACTTCGAGTCCCCGGAGGCGGGCCCGGCGCTGCACGACGGCACCGTCTACGTCTGGCAGGACGCCCGGCTGCGCGCCCTGGACGCCCGGACGGGCGACGAGCGCTGGGCGTACCCGATCGGCGACGCGGCCTCCTGCGGGGGCGTCCCCGTACGGATCAGCGCCGCACCCGACGGTCAGGTGTACGTCGCCGCGGGCACCCGCGTCCTCTCCGTCGAGGCGGCGAGCGGCCGGGTCCGCTGGCACTTCGAGGCCCCGGCCGTCTTCCTCTGTCCGCCCACCTTCGCCCCCGGCCCCGCGGTCACGGGCGGCGGCATCTACCTCGCCGACTACCTCGGCACGGTCTACGCCCTCGACGCCGCCGACGGCCGCGACCGCTGGCGCATCGCGACCGAGTCCCGGGCGTCGATCGAACCCGTCCTCGTCGCCGCCGGCCACGTCCACGTCGGCAGCGGCAAAGGGCTCTACACGCTCGACGCGGTCACCGGTACACCCAAGTGGCGCTTCCAAGCCGGCGGCGACATCGTGGGCACCCCCGCGGTCGCCGAGGGCCGCATCCACTTCGGCTCCACCGACCACCTCCTCTACACCCTCAAGGCCGACGACGGCCGCCTCCGCTGGAAGCTCGCGACCGGCGGCGAGATCACCGGCGCACCGGTGGTCAGGGACGGCGTCGTGTACGCCTGCAGCAAGGACCGCTGCGTGTACGCCCTCGACGCGGAGAAGGGCACGGGCACCGCAAGGACCGCGTGAGCGGCGCCCGTTGGCCCAGGTGGGTACCATGATCGGATGCATACGCGGGGGCGCAGGCTCAAACTCACGGCAGTACTGGCACTGACGGTTCTCACCCTCACCGGCTTCTCCACCGGACGGCACCACAGCAGCAGCCGTCACGGGAGCAGCGGTGGCGGGGGCGGGTGCAGCAGCTCCAGCCAGGACCACGACACGTCGACGTCATCGACGTCGGGCGGTTCGACGGGCGGCTCGACGCACCGTTCGCGGCCCACCTACCGTTCCACCCCCACGGCGACCTCGTCCGTCACCGCCCGGCCTCTGAAGGACGGCACCGCGGTGCTCAAGCGGTGCGCGAGCGTTGCCGACCCGTACACGACTGTCGAGGTCAGGAACCCGAACGGGCGCGAGGCGCTCTTCACCGTGAAGGTCGCGTACAAGGACAGGACCGGGTTCACCATGGCCGACGCCGGCAGCCAGGTGTCGGTGCCCGCGAACGGCAGGGCGACCCTCCGGATGGCCGCCGCCAGTACGGGGGCCCTGGACCGGCTCGATCACTGCGAGGTCGATCCGCGGGCCACGGCCGATCGGTGATGCGCCTCAGCGCCGCTCACCGGGTCCGGAAGCCGCCGTTCCGCCGGTCGGCGAACAACTCCGCCTGCCGTTCCGTCGGGAGGTTGCCGAGGGCGATGAGCGGCGGCGCCTGCGCGTACCCCTGCGCCCGCGCCGCCTCCTTCGCCGCCCACAACGCCCGTACGGTCCCCTGGACCCCCTCGGTCGGATACCCGGCGATGACGGTCGCGCAGGCCACGGCGGCCTCCAACGCCCGCCCGGGCTCGGTGAGTTCGGAGACCAGCCCGAGCTCGTACGCCCGCCGCGCGGAGATCCGCTCGGCCGTCCCCATGAGCATCATCCGCGCGACCTCGCCGTACGGCATCCGGTGCGCCATCAGCACCGACTCGTACGCGCTGACCATGCCGTACGTGGTGTGCGGGTCGAAGAACACGGCGGTCGGGTCGGCGACCACGAACTCGCTCTCGCCCAGCAGATAGAAGGCCCCGCCGCAGGCCATCCCGCGCACGGCGGAGATCACCGGCTTCCAGAGGTCGTTGGCCTTCGGGCCGATGTGCAGCAGCGGATCGTCCTGCATGTACGGCGAGCTGGGCTGCGGCACGACCGCGTCCCGGTCCAGCCCGGTGCAGAAGGCGCGCTCCCCGGCCCCGGTGAGGACGACGGCCCGCACGGAGTCGTCGAACCGCAACTCCCGCCATACGGCGCTGAGTTCGGCGGCGGTGGTGAGGTCGATGGCGTTGAGCCTGCGCGGCCGGTCGAGGGTGACGACGGCGACGCCGGTGTCCTTGTCGACGGAGACGTTGAGAGTCATGCCCGCTCCAGAACCCACTGCGGAAGCCCGCCCTCGTCGAACACGACCTGCACCCGCGCACCGATCCGAATCCGGCCGGGGGCAAGGGAGTTGAGCGCGGCCCCGGCCTCGCTGACGAGGTTGCCGACCAGCCGGATGCGCGGGGCGTCGACCAGCTCGACGACGATCACGTTGTAGGGCGCGACGGCGGCGTAGTCGGGAAGGAGCGGTGGATGAGGAAAGACGTACGACCACACCCGCCCCCGCCCGCTGACCTGCCGCCACTCGCTCGCGAAGGAGTGGCAGTGGGGGCAGCAGGGGCGGGGCGGGAAGCGGGGTTCGTCGCAGTCGGCGCAGGTCTGGACGCGGAGTTCGCCGTCGCGGGCGTACTGCCAGAAGGGGGCGCCGTCGGCGTCGGTGAGGGGAGCGAGCATGGCGGGTCAACTCCTCAGTAGCAGGGCGGAGGTGGGGACGCCCTCGCCCGCCGTCACCAGGCAGGTGGCGGCGTCCGGGACCTGGGCGGTGCTGGTGCCGCGCAACTGCCGTACGCCTTCGTTGATCAGGTTGAAGCCGTGGACGTACGCTTCGGAGAGGCCGCCGCCGCTGGTGTTCAGGGGCAGTTGGCCGCCGATCTCCAGGGCACCCCCCTCCGTGAAGGCGCCGCCTTCCCCCCGTCCGCAGAAGCCGTAGCCCTCCAGGGAGAGCGGGACGAGGGCGGTGAACGCGTCGTAGATCTGGGCGACATCGACGTCCTGCGGGGTGAGGTCGGCGTGTTTCCACAGGTGTCGGGCGGCGGTCCAGGCGGGGCCGGTGAGGGGGTCGTCGTTCCAGTAGTTGACCATGCCGTGGTGCTGGGCGGGGAGGCCCTGGGCGGCGGAGTGGACGTACACGGGGGTGCGCCGGCAGTCGCGGGCGCGCTCGCGGGAGACGACCACGCAGGCCAACGCCCCGTCCGTCTCAAGGCAGTTGTCGAAGAGGCAGAGGGGTTCGCTGATCCAGCGGGAGGTCATGTACATCTCGCGGGTGAGGGGGCGGTCGTACATGATCGCCGCCGGGTTCTGGTTGGCCCTGTTCCGGCAGGCGAGGGCGACGTTGAACAAGTGGTCCCGGGTCGCGCCGTACTCGTACATGTAGCGGCGGGTGAGCATGGCTATTTCGTCCGCCGGGCGGAGGAGCCCGAAGGGGCGGGTCCACTGGGCGGGGGTGGGGAGTTGGCGGGTCGTGTCGGTCCACGGTCTCGCCCCGCTGCCGCGCTTCCGGGACCGCCAGGCGACGCCGACGGTGGCCTGGCCGGCGGCGATGGCGGTGGCGAGGTGGGCGACAGTCGCACATGAACCCCCGCCCCCGTACCCCACCTTGCTGAAGAAGGTCAGGTCCCCGAAGCCGACCGCCTTCGCCAGCTCGACCTCGTCCGTCTCCTCCATCGTGTAGGAGGCGAGGGCGTCGACCTCGCTCGGGGCGATGCCCGCGTCGTCGAGGGCGGCGAGTACGGCACGACACGCCAAGGTCCGTTCGTCCTCGGGGAGTTGCCTGGCGAAGGAGGTCTGTCCGATGCCGACGATCGCGGTCGCGTCCTTCAGTCCGGCCATGCGCTGTCCGGCCATGCTCTGTGCACCTCCGCGTGACACCGGGGCTGCTGACAGGGCGTCAGGCTACAGCTAATCTGACGGGTAGTCAGCTAGCGGGTGTGGGGAGGCCGTTCATGGGCGGAGACGTGGAGTGGGACACCGTCCCGGGCCTGGTGCGCTCGGCCGCGGAACGGTACGCGGACGCCGAGGCGGTGGTGGAGGGCCGGACACGGATCTCGTACGCCGAACTGGGCGCGCGGGTGGAGCGGGCGGCGGCCGCCTGTGTCGCCAGTGGCGTGGAAGCCGGCGACCGGGTGGGCATCTGGGCGCCCAACTCGACGGACTGGATCGTCTCGGCGCTGGGCGCGGTGTCGGCGGGCGCGGTGCTCGTGCCGCTGAACACGCGCTTCAAGGGGAGCGAGGCCGCATATGTGCTGCGCAGCAGCGGGGCGCGGTTGTTGTTCGTGACCGGGACGTTCCTCGGGACGTCGTACGTGGCGTCGCTGCGGCGCGCGGCGGGGGAGGGGCCCGGGGACGGTCCGCTGCCCGGACTTCCGGCGCTGGAGCAGGTGGTGGTGCTGGCCGATGACGCGCCCGCCGACTTCCGTACCTGGAAGGACTTCCTGGCGGGCGGGGAGGGGGTGGGCGAGCCGGAAGTGTGGTCGCGGGCCGAAGAGTTGGACGGTTCGTCGGTCTCGGACATCATCTTCACGTCCGGTACGACGGGCCGCCCGAAGGGCGCGGTGATCACGCACGCGCAGACGCTGCGGGGATACGAGATCTGGAGCGACCTCGCGGGGCTGCGGCAGGGCGACCGCTACCTGATCGTGAACCCCTTCTTCCACACCTTCGGCTACAAGGCGGGCGTCATCGCCTGCCTCATGCGGGGCGCGACGATGATCCCGCAGCCGGTGTTCAACGTCGACACGGTGCTCGCGAACATCGCTGCGGAACGGGTGTCGGTCCTCCCCGGCCCGCCCACTCTCCACCAGTCCCTCCTCGACCACCCCGCCCGCGACGCGCACGACCTCTCGGCGCTGCGGCTCGTGGTCACGGGCGCGGCGGTGGTGCCGTTGCGCCTGGTGGAACGGCTGCGGGGCGAGCTGGGCGTGGGGACGGTGCTGACGGCGTACGGCCTCTCGGAGGCCAGCGGCATCGTGACGATGTGCCGGCGGGGGGACGATCCGGCGGTCATCGCGTCGACGTCGGGGCGCGCGATTCCGGGCACGGAGGTCCGGGTGGAGGCGGCTCCCGGTACCCCGGGCGAGGTACTGGTCCGGGGCTTCAACGTCATGCGCGGCTACTACGAGGACGCGGCGGCCACGGCCGAGGTGCTGGGCGAGGACGGCTGGCTGCGCACCGGCGACGTCGGCGTCCTGGACGACGAGGGCAACCTCCGCATCACCGACCGCCTCAAGGACATGTTCATCGTCGGCGGCTTCAACGCGTACCCGGCGGAGATAGAACAGCTCCTCGGCGTCCATCCCGACGTGGCGGACGTGGCGGTGATCGGCGTACCGGACACACGGCTCGGCGAGGTCGGCAAGGCGTACGTCGTACGGCGTCCGGACGTGACGCTGACCGGCGACGACCTGATCGCCTGGGCGCGACGGGAGATGGCGAACTACAAGGTGCCGCGGGAGGTGGAGTTCGTGGGGGAGCTGCCCCGGAACGCGAGCGGGAAGGTGGTCAAGGGGGAGCTGCGGGGGCGGTGAGGGATCATCCCCCTCGGCGCCTCCCGTCAGGGCGGCGCGGTTCGGGAGTCCCGGACCGCGTCCGGACACACATCGGCCGCGACGGCTCCCCCTGGGCCGTCGCGGCCGATCCCCCGTGCTGGGAGAAGGTCTAGCTGGGGTCGGACGTGATGTGCGTGTTGTCCGGTGTGGCCGTGCCGTCGTCGTCCGCGGCCACGACGCTCTCGACGTCCGTGATGTGCGTGTTGAGCGGCTTGAGGTCGCCGGTCAGCTTGGTGTCGGTGATGTGGGTGTTGTCGGGCGTGACCGTGCCGTCGTCGTTCGTGGTGTCGCTCATCGTGCTGCCCCTCGTTGGAGATCGCGTTCAGACTGTCGCGGGCCCATCCGGTCACTCCCCCGAGGATGACCGGATGGGCCGCTGGAGCCGCCACTCTAGATCTCGGAAGTGGCGGCCTCACCGCCGGTCCGTCTGCCCCCCGACGCGACGGCCCGATACCCAGAAGAGTGCCGTGCGGCGATAAACGATTGATGAACGCCCCCGGCCCCGGCAGACGTCCCCCGCGACACCCCCGGCAACGCTGCCCGCGACCCCCTCGGCAACGCCTCAGGCGCAGTCCGCCCCCGCGCGCGTCAGCAGCGCCCTGACCTCCGCCGCCTCCGGGGACTCCAGCCGCTCGTAGATCTCCAGCGCCTCGGTCCAGCAGACCTGGGCGCGGCCGGACTGGCCGATGCCGTCCAGGGCCTTGCCGAGGACGGTGAGGACGTTCCCGCGCCGCCACTCGCCGCCGATCTCCCGGAGCGGGGTCAGCGCCATCTCGGCGTTGGCCGCCGCCTGGGCGGGACGCTGGGCCAGGAGGTCCACCTCGGCTAGGCGGAAGAGGGTCATTCCCTCCCACAGGCGTTGCCGGCTCGTGCGGAAGACGGTCAGCGCCTGGTTGAGATGCGCGACCGCGTCGGCCGGCTGGCTGTTCTTGCCGAGGGCCAGCCCGAGGGCGTAGTGGCCGTTGGCCGCCTTGAGGGTGTGCCCGAGTTCCTCGTACATCTCGGTGCCCTGGCGGGCGAGGCCGACCGCGCTGTCGGCGCGTTCCGTCTGCAGGTGCAGGCGGGAGAGGTTGCACAGCGCCGACGCGGCGCCGGAGAGGTCGCCGCTGGCGCGCCAGGTCGCGATGGCCCGCTCCAGGAACTCCTCGGCCTCGTCGTAGCGGCCCTGGTAGAAGGAGTAGATGCCGATGAGGTTCGCCGCCCAGCAGCACGGCATCGCGTCGTCGGAGGCCTCCGACAGGGCGAGTGCCTGCCGTGCCTCCTGGTAGGCCTGCTCGAACTGCCCGGAGAAATGGCGGGCGTTGGCCAGCACCAGGATCGCCCGGCCCTCCGCCCGGCTGTCGGCGGCCTCGCGCGCCGCGTCGCGCAGGAGGGCGCCGGCCGCCTCGTACTCCTTGAAGTTCGCCCCGGACTCCGCGAGGTCGACCGCGGCCCACAGCAGGTCGACGGCCCGCCGCAGCGTCGTACCGCCCGCCGACTGCCGTACGCAGGCCAGCAGCGGCATCGCCTCGCCGTAGAGCCAGTCCTGGGCGGCGCGGCGATCGGGGAAGACCAGTCCGTCGACGCCGGTCTCCTCCAAGTGGTCGACCAGCCGGTCGCCGGGGCGCTCGATGCCGTAGACCCCGGCGGCCGTCGCCAGATAGAAGTCCAGCAACCGCGAGAGCGCCGCCCCCCGCTCCGTGGGCGACGACTCGTCCCGTTCCGCGCACGCACGCGCGTAGAGCCGCACCAGATCGTGGTACCGGTAGCGGCCGGGAGCCGCCGATTCGACAAGTGACGTGTCTACGAGGGATTCCAGCACGTCTTCCGTGTCCTCGACCGGGAGGTCCAGCACAGCCGCGGCCGCCGCGAGGGAGATGTCCGGGCCGTCCGCGAGGCCCAGCAGCCGGAAGGCTCGTGCCTGGGCCGGCTCCAACTGGCCGTAGCCCAGCTCGAATGTGGCCTTCACGGCGAGGTCGCCGGCCTGGAGTTCGTCCAGCCTCCGGCGTTCGTCGGCGAGTTTGGCGGCGAGGACGGAGACCGTCCACGTACGGCGGGCCGCGAGGCGGGATGCCGCGATGCGGATCGCGAGGGGCAAGAAGCCGCACGCCGCTACCACGTCCAGGGCCGATTCCCGTTCGGCGGCGACCCGTTCGGCGCCGACGATCTTTGTGAAGAGCTGCAGCGCCTCCTCGGGGGACATCACATCCAGGTCGATGAGATGTGCTCCGGCGAGGTCCACCATCCGTACGCGGGACGTCACCAGCGCCGCGCAGCCCTCCATGCCGGGGAGGAGGGGGCGTACCTGGGCCGCGTCCCGCGCGTTGTCCAGCAGCACCAGCACCCGGCGGCCGTCCAGCACCGACCGGTACAGCGCCGACCGTTCCTCCAGGGAGTCCGGTATCGCGGAGTCCGGGGTGCCCAACGCCCGCAGGAACGCGCCCAGTACGGTCTCCGGTTCGGCGGACCGGGAGCCGGCGCCCTGGAGGTCGACGTACAACTGGCCGTCGGGGAAGGCGGATCGGGCCTGGTGGGCCACATGGACGGCGAGGGTCGTCTTGCCGACGCCGCCGATTCCCGCCAGCGCCGACACCGCCATCACGCGGCCCTCCGCCGAGGCCAGGACGTCGCTCAGTTCGGACACGAAGGACACGCGGCCGGTGAAGTCCGGGACGGTCGCCGGGAGTTGGTGGGGGCGGACCGGGGTCGCCACGGTCTCCGCCGCCGGTGCGGAGGGCTCCGCGAGGCCCGGGTCGGCCTGGAGGATGCGGTTCTGGAGTTCGCGCAGGCCGGGGCGCGGGTCCACGCCCAGCTCGTCGGCGAGCAGGCGCCGGGTGTCCGCGTACACGGCCAGGGCCTCCGCCTGGCGGCCGGAGCGGTACAGGGCGAGCATCAGCAGCTCGCGGAGGCGTTCGCGGAGCGGGTGGGCCGCGGTGAGGGCGGTCAACTCGCTGACGGCCTCCGCGTGGCAGCCCTGCTCCAGGTCCATGTCGAGGCGGGATTCGAGGAGTTGGAGCCGCCACTCCTCCAGACGGACGCGCTGCGCCTCCGCGTACGGGCCCGGGAGCCCGGCCAGCGGCTCGCCGTCCCACAGGGCCAGCGCCCGGCCCAGCAGGTCCCGCGCATGGCACAGGTCACCCGCCGACTTCGCCTTCTCCGCCCCGGTCGCGAGGTCCTGGACCTCGGCCACGTCCAACGCGCCCTCGGGCAGCCCTCGTACGGCGTACCCGCCCGACTCGCTGACCAGGACCCCGGCGTCCAGCGCCTTGCGCAGCCGGGACGCGTACGTGCGCACCGCGGCCAGCGCCTGCGACGGAGGGTCGTCACCCCAGAGGGCATCGATCAGCTCACCGGCGGTCGCCGTCCGGCCCTCGCGCAGCAACAGCGCGGCCAGCAGGGCGCGTTGCTGCGGCGAGCCCGTGTTCAGCGAAACAGGGCCCCGCCAGGCACGTACCGGACCGAGCACGCTGAAGCGCAGCGCGGTCGACTCCTCCGAGCCGGACCCGGGGCGCCGCTGCTCCGGTACTCGCGGTCCACCGTCCATCGCCGTTCCCCCTAGGCAAGCCTGTTCACTACGACAGTTTGCCTTGTCCATGGCGGATGCGTCAGCTCTCGGACACACCGCTCACAGGTGGCCGCGCGGGATATCACAAGCCCCTCACACCGCCTCCGCACAGACCCGCACACAACCGAGCACCCCGAACCCGGATCCAGCTAGCTGACGGGTCGTCAGATCGGCGCTACCGTGAGCGCCATGGACACCCAGAACCCCCGGCAAACCGACCAGGCGACCCTCCCTCTGATCATCTCCGTCGACGACCACACCGTGGAGCCCGCCGACGTCTGGCAGCACCGGCTGCCCAAGAAGTACCTGGACACCGGCCCTCGCATAGTCCGCGCGCCACTGAAGGAAATGACGTTCCTCGGCGGCCGGTTCAAGCCCGTCATGGGCGAGCCCGGCGACGACGGACCCATCGGCGACTGGTGGGTCTACGAGGATCTGCACCGCCCCCTCACCCGCCTCGACACCGCCGTCGGCTACAGCAGGGACGAGATCAAGCTCGAAGTCATCACTTACGAGCAGATGCGTCCGGGGTCGTACGACGTCCCGTCCCGGCTCGCCGACATGGACGTCAACCACGTCCAGTCCGCCCTGTGTTTCCCCACCTTCCCCCGCTTCTGCGGCCAGACGTTCACGGAGGCCGCCGACCGCGAACTCGGCCTGCTCTGCGTCCGCGCCTACAACGACTGGATGGTGGAGGAGTGGTGCGGCCCGGAAGCGAACGGCCGCCTGATACCACTGCCCCTCATCCCTTTGTGGGACCCGGAGTTGGCCGCCGCGGAGGTCCGCCGCAACGCGGCCCGCGGCACCCGCGCCGTCGCCTTCTCCGAGATACCCCCGCACCTCGGCCTGCCCTCCATCCACACCGACGACTGGGACCCGTTCCTCGCCGCCTGCGCCGAGACCGGCACGGTCATCGCCATGCACATCGGCTCCAGCAGCCGTATGCCCTCCACCTCCGCCGACGCGCCGCCCGCCGTCGGGTCGACGATCACCTTCGCCAACTGCTGCTATTCCATGGTGGATTGGCTGATGAGCGGCAAGTTCGAACGCTTCCCGGACCTCAAAGTCATGTACGCGGAGGGCCAGATCGGCTGGATCCCCTACATCCTGGAGCGCGCCGACGTGGTCTGGGAGGAGAACCGCGCCTGGGGCGGCGTCGCCGACAAGGTCCACCGCCCGCCGTCCGAACTCTTCACCGAGCACGTCTACGGCTGCTTCTTCGACGACGCGTTCGGCCTCAAGAACCTCGACTCGATCGGCGTCGGGAACGTCCTCTACGAGACCGACTACCCCCACTCCGACTCCACTTGGCCCAAGTCCCGCGAGGTCGGCGAGGCGCAGATGGGTCACCTGGCACCGGACGTGGTCGAGCGGATCGTACGAGGCAACGCGATCGAGCTGCTGGGCCTGACGCCGGACGGCCTGTGGGAGGGCCC
This sequence comes from Streptomyces sp. NPDC048504, assembly GCF_043200035.1. NCBI lineage: Bacteria > Bacillati > Actinomycetota > Actinomycetes > Kitasatosporales > Streptomycetaceae > Streptomyces > Streptomyces sp. NPDC048504. Next base: position 319,314 of record NZ_JBICXA010000002.1, on the reverse strand, counting down.
CAAGTGAGCGGCCTCGCCTACGGGATGCAGTTGCCCGTCCAGTCCCAGAGCACCATCTACGCCGAGCCCTGGGAGGCCGACGCCGGTCCCGCCGACCTCGTCGAGATCGCCCGGGCCGCCGACCGTTCGGGCTTCGACTACATCGCGGGCTGCGACCACGTCGGCGTCCCGCGCCGCCTCGCCGCCGCCATGAGCACGATCTGGTACGACCCCGTCGCCACCCTCTCCTACCTCGCGGGCGTCACCGAACGCGTCCGACTCCTCAGCCATGTCGCGGTCGTCGGCCTACGGCACCCGCTGCTCACCGCCAAGCAGTACGCCACCCTCGACCACCTGAGCGGGGGCCGGCTGGTCCTCGGGGTCGGTGCCGGGCACGTACAGGAGGAGTTCGAGGCGCTGGGGGTCGAATTCGAGCGGCGCGGGCCGGTCCTCGACGAGTCGATCGACGCGTTGCGTGCCGCGCTCGGGCCGGACGAATTCCCCGAGCACCACGGCAAGTTGTACGACTTCGAGGGGCTCGGGCAGCGGCCCCGGCCCGCGCAGGAACACGTCCCCCTCTGGGTCGGCGGATCGTCCCCCGCCGCCGTACGCCGGGCCGCGCTCAAGGCGGACGGGTGGCTGCCGCAGGGCGACCCGCGGGACCGGCTGCCCGCGCAGATCGAGCGGATACGGCGGCTGCGCGAAGAGGCCGCCGCAGAAGGGCCGTTCGTGTTCGGGGCCATCACCGAGCCGCTGTACGTCGGCGATCCGGGGTGGGAGGTCGGGCGGCGCACGCTCACCGGAGCGCCCGAGGTCCTCGCCGAGTCCCTTCGCGCCTACCGGGCGATGGGCGTGGACCAGATCCAGGTGCGGTTCCGCTGTCGGGACCGGGTCGAACTCACCGACCAGATAAGCGAGTTCGGGACCGAGGTGGGGCCGCTGCTCTGATCACGCCTGTGATCACAACCTGTTTGAACACGGTTACGCCGCGCCGCGTATGTACGGACGTACGGACGTCATGGCTCCGGCGGAAGGACCCCCGAAGTGCGATCCTCCGAGCGACTCGTGGTTGCCGTGGCCTCTGTGGGGGTCACCTGGCCGCACGCGGACTGGCCGCCCCCGGACGATCCGTATGTGGACCGTGTGGTGCATGTCGCCCCGCCTCACGACCGGTTGGCGGAGACCACGGCGGACGTCGTCGTGCTGCACTGCGAGGATCCCGCCGTGTCCTTTCCGGGGCTGCTGGAGGTTCTCCGCACCCGGAGTGTCCCGGCGGTCGTGGTCAGTCCGCGCCGGGACACGGAAGCGGTCGTCGAGGTGTTCCGGGCCGGGGCCGGCTATCTGGTCGAGGGCGACCACTGCCCCGAGATGATGTCCTCGGCGATGGTGGCGGCCACCGTCGGGCACACCTACCTCTCGCCGTCGGCGACCGCCGCCCTGCGGGAAGGGGCCCGTCGGATGACCGCGAGCGACGAGACGACGGAGCGGTTGCGTGCCCTGCTCTCGCCGCGCGAGCAGCAGATCATGGAACTGCTGTCGACCGGGCTGGGCGCACAGCAGATCGGGCGGCGATTACGGCTGAGCGAGAAGACCGTCCGCAACAACCTCAGCAACATCTATGCCAAGTTGGACGCCAGGAGCGGCACGGACGCGGTCCTGCGGTGGCTGGGAGCCACGCCCGTGCTTCGCACCTGAGAACAAACCGGGAACCCGGCCGGAATCCCTTTCCGGGGATCAGGGCGCCGGGACCTCCGACAGCGGTATTTCCACGTCGGTGACATCGGCGCCGCCCTGACCGAATCCGGCCTCTTCGGACTGGAGGGCCTTCGTGGAGTTCGGGACGGCGTCGGCAGCGGTGGTTTCGCATGTCACGTTCCGCAGCCAAAGGCGCCCGTCGGGCGTTCCGTTGTTCAGGATCTGCGGATAGAAGACATGCACGGTCGCCGCGCCCTCGCTCGGCGCGAAGAACACCGTCTGACCGTCCTGTGCCTCTTTGTACGTCGCCTTCAGGAATCCGCTGACATCGGTGCGCTTGGCGGACCACATGAAGAAGGCGGTGCTGTCCGGCTGCACGGTGTCCGTGCGGCTGAACGCGAGGGTGGTCGTCTTGTCGTCGCGCGTGATGTTGATGGTCGACGTGCTGAATTCCAGGCCGACTTCGAAGAGCGAGCTACCGAGTTTCGTACCGGCCTCGGTGACGGTTCCCTCCTCGACCTGAAGGGTTCTCGTCACGGACGTACTCACGTTGAAGGTCTTCGTCGCGGTGCTCGTGGAACCGCAGTTGTCGGACACCGGGGAGACGCGTTCATTGGGACCGAGGCTGTTCGCCTTGAACTGCACGTCCACGAACTCGCAGTTGGCCAGTCGGTCGGAGTCAGCGGAACAGTCGGCGCTCACTTCGGACGGGGTGGCGGCATTCGCCTGGTTCATCAGCGGGACGATCACCGCGAGTGCCGCCACGGGGGCCAGGGCGAGGGTGATGCGCTTCTTCTTGCTCCGGTGGCTTCTCGTGCGGCTGGTCCGGGTCATGGGTGTCTCCAGTGGGGGTGAGGTGAGCTGAAGTGGCCGTGAACTGGTGTTACTTGACGATCTTCGGGAAGCTCAGCAGTCCTCCAGGACCGCCTTGGAGGTGCCGTCCACGACACCGGGAGCACCTGCGGCGCCGGGCAGGATGACGGGGCCCTCGACGACGTCCGGGGCCACGAAGTTCTGTTCGGGGGAAGGGTTCACGGCGAAGCTGCCGGGATCGGCGTCGATACGCACCCGCCATTCACCGGTCATGCGCTGCAGCTTCGGCGTGAACTCCATGTGGAGCACCTTGCCGACCGGCACGTCCCGCGCCTCCGTGTCGCCGGCCGTCGCCGATTTCACGGTCATGTCGAGGGTGCCCTTGTGCTTGGTCCAGGACCCGCTCAGGAATCCGAAGAGGCCGCCTGCGGCGCCCTGTTGGGTGGAGACGTACTTGCCCTGACCCTGGGCCGCGGTCGACGACCAGGTGATGGATACCTTGGCCGGATCGGTGGCGTTCGGCTCGCAGTTCGGGAAGTCGACGGACGCCTTTTCGGTGGGTCCGTCGAAGGTCTCGAAGTTCGTCTCGACGAAATCGCAGTTGTCGGCCTGGAAACCGTCCGCGAAGGCGCCGCCGAAATCCTCCACGGTCCGTTGTTCGCCGTTGACCACCGCGGACCTCTCGCACATGGTCATGATCTGGTCCGGCGTCTTCGCCTCGGCCGCGTTCGCCGACGGCAGCAGGGCGACGACGGCCCCGCCGGTGGCGAGTGCCGCGCCGATCGCCACGTACCTGACTTTCCTGTTGCGCAATCTCCTCTTTGCCATGTCCGGCATTCTTCGAGCCAAGACGAGGTATGGACAGGGTCAAATGTCCCTACTCCACGGTCACTTGACGTGTGCTTGCGCACTCGAAGTGTGCTTGTGCAAGGCCTCTCTTCTGTGCAAGGAGTCCGCCTCCTCCATCTGACGCTACGTCAGATACGGCGCTACGATGCCCCGCATCCACCGATCCCGAGGAGGCCCGCATGGGCAAGCTGGACGGGCGCGTCGTCATCGTCACCGGGGCGGCGCGCGGGCAGGGGGAGCAGGAGGCACGGCTGTTCGCGGCCGAGGGCGCGAAAGTCGTCGTAGCGGATGTGCTGGACGAGCAAGGGGAGGCGCTGGCGAAGGAGTTGGGCGCCACCGCGTCCTACGTCCATCTCGATGTCGGCGAGGAGGCGGACTGGCGTGCCGCCGTGGGGGCCGCCAAGGAGGCGTACGGGCGGATCGACGGGCTGGTCAACAATGCCGGGATCCTCCGGTTCAACTCCCTTGTGGACACGCCGCTTGAGGAGTTCATGCAGGTCGTGCGGGTCAACCAGGTGGGCTGCTTCCTGGGGATCAAGACTGTGGCGGCGGCGATGGAAGACGGCGGGACGATCGTCAACACGGCCTCGTACACGGCGGTCACCGGGATGGCCGCGGTCGGGACCTACACCGCCACCAAGCACGCGATCCTCGGGCTCACCCGGGTGGCCGCGCTGGAGCTGGCGAGCCGGCGGATCCGGGTCAACGCCGTCTGCCCCGGGGCCGTGGACACCGCGATGTCCAACCCGGCGCGGCTCGACCCGGACGTGGACCCGGAGGAGATGACCCGGGCGCTGGACGAGCTGTACCGCAAGCTCGTGCCGCTGGGCCGGATCGGGCGGGCCGACGAGGTGGCGCGGCTGGCGCTGTTCCTGACGTCGGACGACTCGTCGTACATCACCGGGCAGCCGTTCGTGATCGACGGGGGCTGGCTGGCCGGGGTCAGTGTCATCTGACGGCATCCGACGTCATCTGACAGGGCGTCATCTATTGACGAATCTGACGCAGCGTCAGAAAGTCGTAGCACTCATAGGAACCATCTGGACTGGGGACGGTGAACCTCCTTGGAATTCGGGCTCTTTGTACAGGGATACGTGGGCAAGCGTGCCGAGACGGACCCGCTGGCCGAGCACAAGGCGCTGATGGAGGAGACCGAGTACGTCATCCAGGCGGACAAGTCCGGCTTCAAGTACGCCTGGGCGTCCGAGCACCACTTCCTGGAGGAGTACTCGCACCTCTCGGCCAACGACGTCTTCCTCGGCTACCTCGCCCACGCCACCGAACGCATCCACCTCGGGTCGGGCATCTTCAACCCCCTCGCCCAGGTCAACCACCCGGTGAAGGTCGCCGAAAAGGTCGCCATGCTCGACCATCTCACCGACAACCGCTTCGAGTTCGGGAGCGGGCGCGGTGCCGGTTCGCACGAGATCCTCGGGTTCATACCGGGGGTGACCGACATGAACTACACCAAGGAGATCTGGGAAGAGACCATCGCCGAGTTCCCCAAGATGTGGCTCCAGGACGAGTACGTCGGCTTCCAGGGCAAGCACTGGCAGCTGCCGCCGCGGAAGATCCTCCCCAAGCCGTACGGGAAGGCGCACCCCGCGATGTGGTACGCCGCCGGGTCGCCTCCGTCGTACGCCATGGCCGCGCGCAAGGGGCTGGGCGTCCTCGGGTTCAGCATCCAGAAGGTGTCCGACATGGAGTGGGTGCTGGAGCAGTACAAGACGGCGATCGTGAACGCCGAGCCGGTCGGGGCGTTCGTCAACGACAACGTCATGGTGACCACGACGGCGATCTGTGCGCCGACCCATGACGAGGCGATCCGGATCGCCACGAGTGGGGGGCTGCACTATCTGCCCTCGCTGGTGTTCCGGTACCACGACACGTTTCCTCGGCCTGAGGGGTTCCCGGTGTGGCCGGAGACGCTGCCCGAGTACACGCCGGAGTTTGTCGAACTCCTCGTGGAGGAGGAGCTGTTGATCTGCGGTGACCCGGATGAGGTGCTCACCCAGTGCAAGCGGTGGGAGCAGGCCGGGGCGGATCAGTTGAGCTTCGGGTTGCCGGTGGGGGTGCCGAAGGAGGAGACGTTGCAGACGATTCGGTTGATCGGGGAGCACGTGGTTCCGAAGATCGATACGGATCCTGTTCACCGGACTACGCGGTTCCGGGAGACGGCCTGAGGTTGTACGGCGGCTGCGGGCGTGTGGGGGCTGGTCGCGCAGTTCCCCGCGCCCCTAAAAGCAAGGGGCATCGCACATAACGGAGTTGAGGAGGCTGGGCCCGTGCTCGATCACGTCATTAAAGGTGTCACCGTCGTTGATGGGACGGGGGCCGCCGGGTTTGTCGCCGACGTCGGTATAAGGGACGGGCGGATCGCCGTCATCGGTACGGTGGTTGAGGAGTCCCGGACGTCGGAGGATGCGCGTGGGCTCGTGCTCGCGCCGGGGTTTGTTGATCCCCATACCCACTACGACGCCCAGCTCTTCTGGGACCCGTACGCGACGCCTTCCCTCAACCACGGGGTGACCACTGTCGCCGCCGGGAACTGTGGGTTCACTCTCGCGCCGCTGAAGCCGGAGGATGCCGACTACACGCGGCGGATGATGTCCAGGGTCGAGGGGATGTCGCTGGTCGCGCTGGAGGAGGGGGCGCCCTGGAGCTGGCGGGGCTTCGGGGAGTATCTGGACGCGCTCGAAGGGCGGATCGCCGTCAACGCCGGGTTCATGGTGGGGCATTGTGCGCTGCGGCGGTATGTGATGGGGCCGGATGCCGTGGGTGGGCAGCCGAGTGAGGAGCAACTCGCCGAGATCGTACGGCTGTTGCACGAGGCGATGGACGCGGGGGCGTGGGGGTTCTCCACCACCCAGTCCTCCAGCCACTCGGACGGTGACGGGAAGGCCGTTGCCTCTCGGCATGCGCTGCCCGCCGAACTGCTCGCGCTTTCCAGGGCTGTTGGGGAGCACGAGGGTACGCAGATCGAGGCCATCGTCGCCGGGTGTCTCGATCAGTTCAGTGATGCCGAGATCGATCTGTTCGTCGAGATGAGCGCGGTGGCGGGGCGGCCGTTGAACTGGAACGTGCTGACCATCGATGCCGCTGTGCCTGAGCGCGTGCCCCGGCAGTTGTTCGCGAGTGAGCGGGGTCGGAAGGCCGGGGGGCGGGTCGTCGCCCTGACCATGCCGATCCTCACGCCGATGAACATGTCCCTCGGCACCTTCTGCGCGCTGAACCTGATACCCGGGTGGGGGCCGATCCTGAGCCTGCCCGTGTCCGAGCGGATCGCCAGGCTGCGGGAGCCGGACGTACGGGCCGAGATGCTGCGGAGCGCCAACAGCAAGGAGGCGGGCGTCTTCCGGCGGCTCGCGAACTTCGGGCGGTATGTGATCGGGGACACGTACAGCGACGCCAACGACGGGCTGACCGGGCGGGTGGTCAAGGACATCGCCGCCGAGCGTGGTCAGGAGCCCTTTGAGTGTCTCGTCGAGATCTGCGCGGCTGATCAACTCCGTACGGTTCTCTGGCCCATGCCTTCCGACAACGATCCCGCCTCCTGGGCGCTGCGGGCCGAGACCTGGCAGCACGAGGACGTGTTGCTCGGCGGGTCCGATGCCGGGGCGCATCTGGACCGGATGTGCGGGGCGCCGTACACGACCCGGTTCATCGGGGACTGTGTGCGGGGGCGGAAGCTGGTGGGGCTGGAGCAGGCCGTGAAGATGCTCACCGATGATCCGGCTCGGTTGTTCGGGCTGCGGGAGCGGGGGCAGGTGCGGGAGGGGTGGCATGCGGATCTGGTGCTCTTCGACCCGCAGCGGATCGACGCAGGCAAGGCCACCCTGGTGCACGACCTGCCGGGTGACAGTCCGCGTCTCGACTCCAAGGCGATCGGGATACGGGCCGTGTGGGTCAACGGAGTCGAGGCCATCCGGGACGAGGTGGTGAGCGGGAACGTGCCGGGGCGGGTGTTGCGGTCGGGGCGGGACACCAGGACGGTGAGCACCAGGTGAGTTCCGAGGCGAACTCCCAAGTGGCGGACGGGCAGCGGTTGTTCGTCGGCGGGGAGTGGGTCGAGCCGGACGGTGGCCACTATGCCGTGGTCGATCCGGCTACCGAGGAGACCGTGGGGTGGGCGCCGGAGGCCTCGCGGGGGCAGGTGTTCGCCGCTGCCGCCGCTGCCCGGGACGCCTTCGGGCCGTGGTCGCGTACGCCGGCCGAGGAGCGTGCGGCGATTCTCGGGCGGGCCGCGGACATCATCCGGGGCGGGCTCGTGTCGTACGCCGAACTCGCCCAGGCGGAGACCGGCGCCACGACCGGGACCGCGCGGGGCATGCAAGTGGGCGTCGCCGCGGCCCGGTTCCGGCGGTACGCGACCGTCGAACCGGCCGAGTGGGCGATCGCGCCGCAGGTCAACGAGGCGGGGCCGTTCGGGCGGGCGGCCGTCATGGGCGCGCTCGCCGTGCGGCAGCCGGTGGGTGTCGTCGCCTGCATCACGTCGTACAACAACCCCTGGGCGAACCCCGCCGGGAAGATCGCCCCCGCCCTCGCCATGGGCAACACGGTCGTCGTGAAACCGGCGCCGCAGGACCCGCTGTCCGTCTACCGGATGGCCGAGGCGCTGGAGGCGGCCGGGGTGCCGCGCGGGGTCGTGAACGTCGTCAACGGGCAGTCGGTGGAGGTGGGGGAGGCCGCGGTCGAGTCCCGTGACGTCGACATGGTCAGCTTCACCGGTTCCACGGCTGTCGGGCAGCGGATCGCCGAGGTGTGCGGGCGGGGGATGAAGCGGCAGCTGATGGAGCTGGGCGGGAAGGGCGCGGCTGTCGTCTTCGACGACGCGGATCTCGCCTCCGCCGTGTCCGGGATCGGTACGACGTTCTCCTTCTACAGCGGGCAGATCTGTACGGCGCCCACACGGGTGCTGGCGCAGCGCGGTGTGTACGAGCGGGTCGTGGAGCAACTGGCCGGTTATGCGCGGGCGTTGAAGGTCGGCGACCCGCGCTCGCCGGACACGGTCGTCGGGCCGGTGATCTCGGCGGCACACCGGGAGCGCGTCGAGTCGTACGTCGAACTGGGCCGGAAGGAGGGCGCGGTGGTCGTCGCGGGCGGCGAACGGCCGTCCGACGGGCCCGGGTTCCTCGTCGCACCCACCGTCCTCGCCGACTGCGGTGCCGAGATGCGGGTCGTCCGCGAGGAGATCTTCGGGCCGGTCGTCGTGGTCGTCCCCTTCGACTCCGAGGAGGAAGGGATCGCCCTCGCCAACGACAGCGACTACGGCCTCATCGACTACGTGTGGTCGGGGGACGTGGCCCGGGCGTTCCGGGTGGCGCGGCTGCTGCGGGCCGGTGGGGTGGGGGTCAACACCGTGGGGCGCAACATGGAGGCGCCGTTCGGGGGCTTCAAGAAGAGCGGGGTCGGGCGCGACGTCGGATCGTACGCGCTGCACGCGTACAGCGAGGTACAGGCGATCGTGTGGCCGGGGTGACGCCAGGCCCCCCGCCCGCCGGGCCGCATCCCCCGCCCACTGTCACCTGTCCAGATCCACCCGCACCGTCAGCAGACTCGACCCCATCGCCTTCACCGCCACGCTGTTGAAGCGGGGCAGGCTGCGCAGGCGGGCCTGGGGGTCGTCGTCGGGGAGGAGGTGGGCCGTGCCGGTGTGCCAGCGGCCCATGATGCGGACCCGGACCTGCGGGTTCGCCTTGATGTTGCGGACGTACTGGGAGAGTTCGCCGAACTCCGACACCAGCCAGAACGTGTCGCCGACGCGGCGGCCGCCGAGCGGCGTGCGGCGCGGTTGACCGGAGACCCGGCCGGTGGTCTCCAGGACGGTCTGGGTGGGGAGGTGGCGGGTGACCGCGTTCAGCACGCGTTGGATGCGGCTGATGGTGCGGTACTTGGCCTCGGGGTTCGGTGTCGGCATCTTTCTCGGATCTCCTGCTGATCGGACGGGGCGTGGACTTCAATGATCCCGTGCGCGTCGTGACGTGGAACCTGTGGTGGCGGTACGGGCCCTGGGAGGCCCGGCAGAAGGCGATTCTCGCCGTGTTGCGTGAACTGCGGCCCGATGTCGTCGGGTTGCAGGAGGTGTGGGATGCCGAGGGTGAGAACCTCGCCGGCTGGCTCGCCTCGGAACTCGGTATGCACTGGACCTGGGGAGCCTCCCACGACCCCGGGTTCTGGCAGCGCAGACTCGGCGACCCCACCGTCGGGATCGGCAACGCCGTCCTCAGCCGCTGGCCCGTCGCCGAGCGGGCCGTGCTGCCGCTGCCGCCCGGGGACGGTGACGGCGGCCGGCTCGCGCTGTACGCGGGGCTGGACGCGCCGGGTCACCACGTCCCCTTCTTCACCGTCCACCTCTCCTCCGCCACCGACGCCTCTGCCGTACGGTGCCAACAGGTCACCGCCCTCGCGGAGTTCGTCGCCGCCCACCGTGGCGACGGGCCCTTCCCTGCCGTCGTCACCGGCGACTTCAACGCCTGGCCCGACTCGGACGAGGTGCGGCTCTTCGGGGGGTACAGGACCGCGCCGGCCGTGGGCGGCCAAGTCCTCATCGACGCCTGGGACTTCGCCGAGCCGGGGGCGCCCTCGGCCACCTGGGACCTCGCGAATCCCTACGTGGCGGGCACGTTCGGGCCGAGCGTCCGTATCGACTACGTCTTCGTCGAACCGACCGCGAAGGGCGGACTCGGGCATGTGCGGGGCGTACGGCGGGCCGGAGACGGGCCGGTCGGCGGGGTGTGGCCGACCGACCACGCGGCCGTCGTCGTGGACCTGGGCACCTAGTTCACCGGTTCACCGCGCGGCTTCGCCCAGGAAGATCGGGTTCGTGAACGCCGCCAGCGCCCCCGGTACCGTTCCCGCCGCCGTCTCGTGCCTCAACTCGGCCCGTACGTAAGCCGCGTAGGACGCCGTCGTGTGCCACTCCACGGTCCCCGCCCCGCTCACCGACAGCGGATCGCTGGTGAACAGCACCCCCTGGTCGGTCACGAAGCGGACGGTGCAGCGCGGGGCGCCGGTGGCTTCCAGCCGTAGCGTGACCGGGGTGTCCGCGTCGACCCTCAACCGCTCGCCGATTCCCGCGTGTTGGGCCCGGCCGCCGGACGCGGTGAAGGTGAGGGAGAGGTTCTTGGACTCGGAGACGTAGGAACGGCCCGCACGGAGGCCGTCCTGGATCGCGTCCCTCGTCAAGTCGTCGGCCAGGACGACCGTTTGGGGCAGGCCGATCGCGTCGGGGTCGCGGTGGGCGTCGCTGTTGCCCATCGCCGGGAGCCACTCGCGGTTCTCCCGTACGGAAGCCACCAGCGTCGCGTCCCAGGAGGCGAGGGCGACCTCGTCGTCGGGCGTGTAGGGGCCGTTCCACACCTCGACGGCGTCCGCCTCGCCGAAGCCGAACTTCCAGGCGCAGCCGATGCAGGTGGCGTGCGGGTGGGCGGGGACGACCAGGCCGCCGGCGCGCCGGATTTCGCGGGCAAACCGTCCGAAGCGGTTGTCGCGCGCTCGGTAGCGCCAGTCGATGAACGTGCCGGGTTCGGTGCCGAGGGCGACGACGTGACCGTTACGCGTGGTGACCTCCTCGCCCAGCATGATCAGCAGGTCGTCGCCCGCCTCCGAGGCCCAATGGGGGTGCGAGGACTGGGTGTTGTGCTCCGACGTGTTGATGAAGTCCAGGCCCGCCGCCCGCGCCAGCGCCGCGATCTCGGCGGGGGTGCGGCGCCCGTCGGAGTACCAGGAGTGCAGGTGGCAGTCACCCCGGTACCAGGCCCGCCCGCGCCCCTTCGCCCGCTCCGGCGGGTACACCGGCCGCGGGGCGACGCCCGGTTCGCCGTAGGTGAGCGTGATCGTGAGCTCGTACGACAGCCCCTGCGGGGAGACGGTGTACGGGCCCAGCGCGACGTGCCAGGTGCCGGCGCGCACCGGGCCGGGGATGTAGCCGGGCGTCGCGTCGTCCACCCGGATGAAGAACTCCGTGCGGGCCCCGCCCGACCAGCCCCGGAAACCCTTGCCGCCGAGGTCCGTGCCGTGCTGGTCGAAGATGCCGATGTCGAGGGCGTTGCCCTGGGTGCCGGCCGGGACGGACGGCTTGTCGTACGTGTAGGCCACCTTGATCTCGCTGACCCCCGTGGGGACCTCGACGGGCACGTACACGAAGTCGGGCGAACCGGTCGGGAGCGTGCCCCGTACCGTCCGCGTCTCCTGGGCGCCGCTCGCCGGGGTCGCCGCACCGCTCGCGAAGGTCACGCTTCCCAACGTAAGCGCGGCGGTGGCGCCCGTCACGAACAGCGCGCGTCTGTTCATCCCGAAGTCGTGATCGCCGTTTCCGTGGTCGTCGTCGCACATGCTGCTGCTCCCGGGGTGTCGTGAGTGACAGGGATGGCGCGGAGGTGAGCGGAGGTGACCCGTACGACTCTGATAGTCGGCTGTGAACTCCCGTGCAAGGGCAGGGAATCGGCGGGTGTCGGGAAACCGGAGTCGGCAGGGGACGGAGTCGGGGCGGGGTTGTCTCCGGTCGAAGCGCCGTAGTGAACCTGCGGGCCGGTGGGGGCTTGTCGCGCAGTCCCCGCGCCCCTTACGGGGCACGGCCGCCCCTCTGCAAGTGACACTGTGTGACGACTGCCCGGCAGGAACGAATCGGCCGTCCCTCTTTGGCCTGATCAGACCGATCGTATGCTCGAAGGATGACGACTCCCGCGAGCTCCGGAACCGGCCCGACCGAGAACTCCATGCGTCGCGCCCTCAAACGCGCCCGTGACGGCGTCGCCCTCGACGTCACGGAAGCGGCGGTGCTGCTCCAGGCGCGCGGCGAGGCCCTCGACGACCTCACCGCGTCCGCCGCCCGGGTGCGCGACGCGGGCCTGGCGACGGCCGGCCGCCCCGGCATGATCACGTACTCGAAGAGCGTCTTCATCCCCCTCACCCGCCTCTGCCGCGACAAGTGCCACTACTGCACCTTCGTCACCGTCCCCGGCAAGCTCCGCCGCGCCGGACACGGGATGTTCATGTCCCCGGACGAGGTCCTCGACATCGCGCGCAAGGGCGCGGCCCTCGGCTGCAAGGAAGCCCTGATCACCCTCGGCGACAAGCCCGAGGACCGCTGGCCGGAGGCGCGCGAGTGGCTCGACGCGCACGGCTACGACGACACGATCGCGTACGTCCGCGCCATCTCCATCCGCATCCTGGAGGAGACGGGCCTGCTGCCGCACCTCAACCCCGGGGTGATGACCTGGACGGACTTCCAGCGCCTCAAGCCGGTCGCCCCGTCCATGGGCATGATGCTGGAGACGACGGCGACCCGGCTCTGGTCGGAACCCGGCGGCCCGCACTACGGCTCCCCGGACAAGGAACCGGCCGTACGGCTGCGCGTGCTGGAGGACGCGGGCCGCTCGTCCGTCCCCTTCACCTCCGGCATCCTGATCGGCATCGGCGAGACGTACGAGGAGCGCGCGGACTCCCTGTTCGCACTCCGCAAGATCTCCCGCTCCTACCACGGCATCCAGGAACTGATCATCCAGAACTTCCGCGCCAAGCCGGACACGGCGATGCGCGGCATGCCGGACGCGGAACTGGACGAGCTGGTGGCGACGGTCGCGGTGGCCCGGCACATCATGGGCCCGGCGGCCTGCATCCAGGCACCCCCCAACCTCGTCGACTCCGAGTACAAGCGTCTGATCGGCGCGGGCATCGACGACTGGGGCGGGGTCTCGCCTCTCACCATCGACCACGTGAACCCCGAACGCCCGTGGCCCCAGATCGAGTTGCTGCGGGAACAGTCGGCGGAGGCGGGCTTCGAACTCCGCGAACGCCTCTGCGTCTACCCGGAGTTCGTGGGCCGCGGCGAACCCTGGCTGGACCCGCGCCTGCTGCCGCATGTACGGGCACTGGCGGACCCGGAGACGGGACTCGCCCGTGAGGACGCGGTGGTCGAGGGCCACGCGTGGCAGGAGCCGGAGGAGGCGTTCGTAGCGTCGGGCCGTACGGATCTCCACACGACGATCGACACGGAGGGCCGTACGTCCGACCGCCGTGACGACTTCGACGAGGTCTACGGCGACTGGGGCGCCCTGCGCGAGGCGGCGGCGCCCGGCATGGTCCCCGAGCGCATCGACACTGACGTACGGCAGGCACTGGCGACGGCGGCCGACGACCCGACGAAGCTCACCGACGCGGAGGCCCTCGCGCTGCTGCACGCGGACGGCCCGGTGCTGGACGCGCTGACGCGGATCGCGGACGACGTACGGAAGTCGGTGGTCGGCGACGAGGTGACGTACATCGTCACGCGGAACATCAACTTCACCAACGTCTGCTACACGGGCTGCCGTTTCTGCGCCTTCGCACAGCGCCGTACGGACGCGGACGCGTACACGCTCTCCCTGGACCAGGTGGCGGACCGGGCCCAACAAGCCTGGGAGGTAGGGGCAGTTGAGGTCTGCATGCAGGGCGGTATCCACCCCGACCTGCCCGGCACGGCGTACTTCGACATCGCGAAGGCGGTGAAGGAACGCGTCCCCGGCATGCACGTCCACGCCTTCTCCCCGATGGAGGTCGTCAACGGCGCGACACGGACCGGCCTTTCGATCCGCGAGTGGCTGACGGCGGCGAAGGAGGCGGGCCTCGACACCATCCCCGGTACGGCGGCGGAGATCCTCGACGACGAGGTCCGCTGGGTCCTGACGAAGGGCAAGCTGCCGACGGCGACGTGGATCGAAGTAGTCACGACGGCCCACGAGTTGGGCATCAGGTCGAGCTCGACCATGATGTACGGCCACGTGGACCAGCCGCGCCACTGGCTGGGCCACCTCCGAACCCTGGCCGGTATCCAGCAACGCACGGGCGGCTTCACGGAGTTCGTGACGCTGCCGTTCATCCACACGAACGCGCCGGTGTACTTGGCGGGGATCGCGAGGCCGGGCCCGACGATGAGGGACAACAGGGCGGTGGTGGCGATGGCGAGGTTGTTGCTCCACCCCCACATCCCCAACATCCAGACGAGCTGGGTGAAGCTGGGCTCGGAGGGTGCGGCGGAGATGCTGCGCTCCGGGGCGAACGACCTCGGCGGCACGCTGATGGAGGAGACGATCTCGCGGATGGCGGGTTCGTCGTACGGCTCGTACAAGTCGGTGCGGGACCTGGTGGCCGTAGCGGAGCTGGCGGGCCGCCCGGCGAGGCCGCGCACCACCCTCTACGGCGAGGTGTCGGAGGAGCGGCAGCGGGCCGCTTCCGTCTCGGACGGACACCTGCCGGAGCTGCTGCCGGTGCTGGACTGAGCGGGAGGAGGGCTGGACGGGGGCCGGTACGATGATCCGACCCCTGTTCGATCGGGATGTGGGGGCTGTGAGTAGCTGAGGAGATGCGTGCCCGTGCCTGCCTCCAAGGTCTGGGTGACCGGTCTGACGGTGGGAGCGATCGCCGCGGTCACGGTCCTGGCCGTCCAGGCCGACAAGGGCCCGCACCCGAAGGCGTCCGCCGCCCGCCCGAGCGCCTCGGCGTCCGCACACGCGTCCACGTCCCCGAAGCCGCACGCGACGGCCGCCGCGGTACCGGCCTCCTCCGGTACCGGGCGGCGCATCGTCTACGCCGTCGGCCAGAAACGGGTCTGGCTGGTCGACGCGAGCGACAAGGCGGGCCGTACGTTCGCGGTCTGGCCGGGCACGGTGAGCCCGGACCCGGGCACGTACACGGTGTCGGTCCGCAAGGACGCCACGACGGGCTCCGACGGCGTCCAGATCGAGAACATCGTCTACTTCGCCACCAAGTCCGGCCTCAACATCGCCTTCTCCAACGCGCTGGACGGCTCCTCGCCCCCGCCGGCGGCGGGCAAGGAAACGGGCGGCGTCCGCATGGGCAAGGCGGACGGCGCGGCACTGTGGACGTTCGGGACGACGAGCACGAAGGTCATCGTGGTCAAGTAGTCGCCGTCCGGCCCTCCGTGAGCTGAACGACGACCAGCACGACCCCGCTCAACAGGAACACCCGGGTCGCCGCCTCCAGCCCGTTCCAGTCCTTCGACTGCCACATCGAGAACCACTCGCCCCCGACGGCGATGAACCCGGCCCCGAACAACACCATGAGCATGAGCAGCCCGTACGTGGAGAACCGCCGCGCCCGCTCGTCATCACGCCGAACCCACAACCAGGTCCCGTAGATCAGCACGAGCGCGGCAAGGGTCTCCCACGCGATGATCACCACATAAGCCGCGTCCTGCAGCCCCTTGCTGGTCACCGCCCGCCACATCAGATCGTCGTCCTTGAACGTCGTGTCCATGGCCAACACATGCCGCACGAACTGCTGATTGGTTCCGAAGTCGGTGATGTTCCCGAAGGCGACGAGGGCGATGTAGAGGGCGACGGTGGCGGTGAGGAGGGTGGCGGCGAGACGGGTTGCGGTGCGCGAGGTGGGGGTGGTCATGGCAGTTTCCTTCCCCGTGCGGAGAGATGCTCACCGCTTGCTCCCACTCGGAACTCTGGCCCGTCCCACTGTCACGACAGTCCGGCGGGGGCGCGGTCGTTGGGCGAGAATGGTGCCGCACGGACTCCGGTGGGCGGGCTGACGAGGGGGCGTACGGGTGGCGCAGGCGCGGCCGTCGATGCAGGAGCTGATCCGGCAGCGCAGGCGGGCCGGTTTCGTGGGGCGGGGTGTTGAACGGGCCGCGTTCCGGGCCAACTTCGGGATCGCGCCCGAGGACGAGCGGCACCGGTTCCTCTTCCACGTGCACGGCAATGCGGGAGTCGGGAAGACGTTCCTGGTGCGGGAGTTGGAACACGTCGCGCGGGAGGTGGGCGCGCTGACGGCGTACGTCGACGAGAGTGTCGGGAGTGTGCCGGAGGCGATGGCGGTGATCAGTCGTCAGTTCGCCGTGCAGGGACACCGGTTCAAGGAGCTGGAGCGACTGCTCGCCGCGCATCGAGAGCGACGGCATGAGGCGGAGGCGGCTGTCGTAGCCATGCTCGAACCGGCGCCGGACGGGCCGTCGGCGAGCAGCATGGTGGCGGCGCGGGCCGGATTGGTCGGACTCGGCATGGTGCCGGGGGCCGGCGCTTTCGCGGGTGCGTTCGACGCCACCCAACTCGCCCAGGGGGCAGATCGGTTGAGAGCGGGCCTCAGCGCGAGCTTCCGCAATCAGGAGGACGTGCAACTGGTTCTGTCACCGGAACGCGTCCTCACGCCGGTCATGCTCGGCGAACTCGCCGACGTGGCGTCCCGGGTCCCCTGGATCGTCCTGTTCTTCGACACGTACGAGCGGACGGGGCCGTTTCTCGACGGCTGGCTGCATGAGGTGATGACGAGCGACCTGTACGGTTTCCTCCCGGCCACGGTCGTCATGGTGACCGCCGGCCAGCACTCCTTCGACACCGCTCGCTGGGGCGGTTTCGCGGACTTCGTGGCCGATGTGCCGCTCGGCCCGTTCACGGAGGCGGAGACCCGGGGACTGCTCGCCGGCAAAGGGGTCGTGGCCGAGCCCGTGGTCGAGGAGGTGCTGCGTCTCACGGGCGGACTGCCGGTGCTGGTGTCGACGCTGGCCGAACAGCGTCCTGCCGATCCGGACGACGTGGGCGACCCCAGCGCCACGGCGGTCGAACGCTTCCTGAGATGGGAACACGACCCGGTGCGCCGGGCGGTGGCGCTCGCGTGCGCGTTGCCCCGGAGCTTGGACATGGACGTGTTCCGGGCCGCTGTCGAATGCCCGGACGAGGAGGCGGAGGCGCTGTTCACCTGGCTGCGCGGGCTGCCTTTCGTGGATGACCGGGGCGACCGCGTCCGCTATCACCACCTGGTGCGCGAGCCGATGCTCCGCCTGCAGCGCCGCCGCTCCCCACGCGGCTGGACCGAGCGGCACGCACGGCTCGCCGAGGTCTTCGCCAGGTGGCGCGAAGAGTCCGAAGAGACCAGGGAACCCCACGAGTTCCGGTCGGACGAGGAGTGGCGCGAACTGCGGCTGGCCGAGTCCTACCACTCCATGTGCGCGTTGCCTCGGACCGCGCCCGCGACGGTGTCCGCCGACATCGTCACTGCCTGCTCCAACGGGGAGGACGTGGTGCGCCGTTGGGTACGGCTCGTGGCCGATGCGGGTGAGGACACGGACGCGGAAGCCGTACGGACGTATGGGCGCGCCCTGACGGAGGCGTTCGCGGACGGAGGGGTGGCCGGTCTGCTCCAGTCGCTGCTGAGCCGCACGCGCGGGGACGAACGGTGGCGAGCGGAGGCGTGGGCGCACCGAGGCGACGCCCTCGGCCGGGCCGGTGACTACGAGCAGGCTCTGGACGACTACGACCGTGCCCTCGCGCTCGACCCGGACCTCGTGCGAGCCCACCGGGCGAAGGCGGTGACCCGAGGTGGAATGGGCGACTACGATGCCGCACTCCGTGACCTTGACCGGGTCGTGGCCCTGGAGCCGGACAACGCGTACAACATCATCCTGCGCGGTGAACACCACCGCATCGCACGCCACCATGCCGAGGCGATGCGGGACTTGGACGAGGGCATCCGCCTCGATCCGACCAGCGACTTCGCCTGGGCGTCCCGAGGCGCCACCCGCTTCTTCCTCGGCGAACTCGACATGGCTCTCTCGGACTTGAACCGTGCGCTGGAACTCAAGCCCGACTACGCCTGGGCACTTGCCCGCCGGGCACGGGTGTGGCGGGCGTTCGGCGACCACGAACGCCAACTGGCCGACCTCGACCGCGCGCTCCCGCTTCAACCCGACTGGGCCTGGGGCCTCTGCGAACGCGGTGACGCCCTCCGTAGGGCCGGCCGCGACGAGGAGGCGCTCGCCGACTACGACCGTGCCCTCGCCCTCGACCCTGACTACGCGTCGGCGTACGCCAGCCGCGGCGCGAGCCTGTCCAATCTGGGCCGCGACGAGGAGGCGCTCGCCGACCTGGACCGGGCTCTGGAACTCAAACCCTCGTACGCCTGGGCCGCGGAGTGGCGGACGACCGTGTGCCGGCGACTCGGTGCGCCCACCTCGAACGACGGGCCCGATGATCACCGCTCCGCTGCCAACTGAGCTTCGGGGTAATCGAATTACCGGGATACTCCGGCGAACGACACGAACTCGGTCCACGAGGCATCCGCGAAGGCGAGTTGGGCGCGCTGCGTGTCTTTGGAGTCGCGTACGTGGACTGTGGCATCGGTGGCGACTACCGCGACCTCGACGCAATCAGGGCCGTCGTTGCTGCTGTAGCTGCTCTTGAACCACTTCAGCGCGGAGGTCATGTCTCTTCTCCCATTACTTTCTCGATGAAGGCCAGGGACTCCCGTGGGGTGAGAGCCTGCGCCCGGATCATGCCATAGCGCATTTCCAGGACCTGAACTTCCTTGGGATCGCTGATTAGTCGGCTGTGGAGCTGACCTTCCGAGTGCCCGAGTGTCTTGCCGGCGAGGAGCTTCAGCAGCCGGATCGAGCCCGCCATACCCGCGTGGTCCTCACGGTCCGTAGGCATCACCTGGATCTCCACATGGCGCAACTTGCTGATCTCCAGGAGGTGTTCAAGCTGTTTCCGCAGCACCATTCTGCCTCCGAGAGGTCGCCGTAGCGTCACCTCTTCCTGGACGAAGGTGAGCAGCGGCGATGGCTTGCGTTCGAAGACGGCCTTGCGTGCCACGCGCGCGGTGACGTGCCGATCGATCTCCTCCTCCGTGTACGCGGGCCGTCGCATGACGTACAACTCCCTTGCGTAGTCCGGGGTTTGCAGCAGCCCGTGAATCTGGTGGCTGTCGTAGGCCCCCAGCTCTACGGCCTCGTCCTCCAGGTTTTTCAGATCCCGGACCTTCTTCGGGTACCGGGCCTTCTCCACGTCCTCCTTCATCGCGGAGATCTTGCCGACCGCTTTCAACACCTTGTCCGCCTTGTCGAGGAACTCCGGCTTGGGCGCTCGCCGCCCCCGCTCCACCGACGAGACCATCTCCGCGCTGTACCCGATCTCGACCCCGAACTCCGTCTGCGACAGCCCGGCGGCCTCCCGCCACATCTTGATCTGACGGCCTACCGCCTTCAGTACGGCCGCCGACTCCTCGTCCTCCACACCGCCCACCTCTCGTGCATGAGCCGGACGACCCCGGACAGCACCCGGACAGTCGCGCTCCGTACCGACATGAACGCTGTTCAGGGTAGACAGGAGTGGCCACGCTGAGTGATGTGAATGAAGAAATCACCCAAGCCGCCACCCTGGTACGGCACTTCACCGTGCTGTTGTCCGCAACGCGCCGGGGGGCCCGCCTCGCCCGTCTCCTCACGGAACGTCAACTCGCCGACTGGGAAGTGCCGTCCGACGCCGCGGAACACGTTGTCGCCGAACTCGCCGCGAACGCCGTCCTGCACGGGCGGGTACCCGGGCGCGATTTCAGGCTGGCCCTACGGCTCGACGCATTCGGCACGCTCCGTATCGAGGTGACGGACGCCCGGGGCGATTTGGTCCCCCATGTCCCGAACTCGGCCGCGGTGTGGGCGGAATCGGGGCGCGGGCTGCTGCTCGTGGCCGCGTACGCGGAGCGTTGGGGTGTCGATGAGGCACCCACCCCCTGCAAGACCGTGTGGGCCGAACTCGTGTTGGGGCGGAGGTGAGGGGGTTGCTGTGGTCCTGAGCTGTGGAGTGAACGTCGGGCCGCCCGCTTCTTGGCCAGTGTCGGGCTTCCGCGCCCCGAGTAAAGGGCGCTACGCGTCGCCTGCGGCGATTCCGCTTCGCTCCACCCTTGACTCGGTGCACTCCAGCCCGTCTTAGAAGCGAGCGGGCGGCCCCGAGGGATGGGTGGCCCAGGCATGAAGGCCCATGCCTGAACTGTCTTGCTGGCCGGTGTGGAGGGACGCGGTCGCGTCTCGCCAGCACGCCGGGCGGGTTTAGCGGCCAACGGTGAGTGGGTGGGGACTGACGCGACGGACACGAGCGCTTCTCCCTGGGGGACCCAGTCCGCAGAAGTGTGACAGTCCTGGCGGAAGTGTCACACTTCCCCGACCCGCCTCCCCCGCCCGGGCCCCTTCCCCTCCTTGTCGCCGTGCCACCGACCCTGCACTCCCTGGAAGCTGGGGTAATTTCTAACCAGCCAAAGCTCGTTACGGTGGTTAGATTTACCCCCGGCTTCCAGTAACCCCCCACCCACCGTTGGCCGCTGAGCCGAGGTGGCGTGCTGGCGAGACGCGAGCGCGTCCCCTCCGTACCGGCCCGCAACGCAGTACAGGTACGGGCATACGTGCCTGGCGGCCCGACGTTCACGTCTCCGACACAGGTAGGTCCAACTCCGCGTATACCGATCGACCCCCTCAACCCACCGTCCCCGTTCGATTACAGTGCTGAACTGACTCGTACGTATAGACGGAGCCCGAGGAGGCCTTGGTGAGTACGGCAACCGCGGCCGTCTGGGGTCGGGTCGAGCAGCAGGACTTCCGCAGTCGGGTGCGGGGGACACTGCTCGGGGCCGCCGTGGGGGACGCGCTCGGCGCACCCGTGGACCTGTTGGCGATCGACGAGATCCGGGAGGCCTACGGTGCGGAGGGCGTCGTAGATCTCGCCTTCGGGTACGGGCGGCGGGGGGCCGTCACTCATCTCACGCAGCTCAGTCTTTTTACCGTTGACGGGCTGATTCGGGCGCAGGTGCGGCGCGATACCGGGGCCTGGCATCCGCCTACCGATCTGCATCGGGCCTATTTGCGGTGGGCCGCGACCCAGCACGACTGGGGGCCCGATGAGCGGCGTAAGGATGATGGATGGCTTGCGCGTGAGGAGTGGCTCTATGCGCGGCGCGATCCAACTCGGGCTTGTTTGCTGGGGTTTGGCGATGAGCGGATGGGGACGCTCGACGCGCCCAAGAATCCTGGCGAGGTGGGAGGGGAAGCCGCCGCTCGTTCCGCGCCTTTTGGGTTGCTTGTGGGCTGGGAGCCTCAGCTGGTGATGCAGCTCGCCGTGGAGTGTGCCGCTCAGACCCATGGGCATCCCGTCGGGTATCTCTCCGCCGGCGCCTACGCCGTCATCGTGCATGGGCTCGCCCGCGGTGAGAGCCTCGACGCCGCCGTGCAACGGGCGCTCGGGCTGCTGGCCGCCAGACCCGGGCATCAGCCCGTCTCCGTCGCGCTCCAGCGCGCCCTCGGCGCCGTACGGCAGGGCATGCCCACCTCCGCGCGGGTCGAGGAACTCGTGGGGGAGGGGAACGCGGACGGGGCGCTCGCGGGGGCTGTCTACTGCGCGCTCGTCGGCGAGGACGTACGGCACGGGCTGTGTCTGGCCGTCAATCAGGGTGGGCCCTCCGGGACTGCCGGGGCGCTCACCGGTGGGCTGCTCGGGGCGTTGCACGGCGAGACGGCCCTCCCGCCGGCCTGGCTGGCCGAGCTGGAGGGCCGTCCCACGTTGCTCGTGCTCGCCGATGACTTCGCGGTGGAGATGACCCAGGGGCCCGCGTTGCACGGGCCCGCCGGGTCCGCCCCCGGTTGGATCGCCAGATACCCCAGAGGCGCGTAGCCGTAGCTACGACTGGCTGCCCACCACGTCGTCTCCCGCGCCCGCCTGCGCCGGTACCGCAACCGCCGCAGCCTCCCCGTCGTCGTCCCCGCCGCCGTTGATCTTCTCGATCAGCGCGTCCCGTTCCGGGGTGTCCTCGGGCTTCACATAGCCGATGAGGATGTAGAGGACGAGGGAGACCGCCAGCGGTATCGACACCTGGTACTGGAGCGGTACCCCGCCGTCCACCTCCCAGTTGATCGGGTAGTTGACCAGCCAGAAGGCGAACAGGCCCGCCGCCCAGCTCGTCAGCGCCGCCGTGGGACCGGACCTGCGGAACGGGCGGAGCAGACCCAGCATCATCGGGATCGCGATCGGGCCCATCAAGCCCGCGACCCACTTGATGACAACCGTGATGATGTCCTTGAACGTGGGCGAGTTGACCTGGGTGGCCACCGCCATCGACAGACCGAGGAAGACGACCGTGGTCACGCGGGCCGCGATGAGGCCCGAACGGTCGTTCCACGCGCGGGCCTTGGCGGAGACCACCGGTGCCACGTCCCGGGTGAAGACCGCCGCGATCGCATTCGCGTCGGACGAGCACATCGCCATCGTGTGGGAGAAGAAGCCGACGACCACCAGGCCCAACAGGCCGTGCGGCAGCAGCTGTTCGGTCATCAGGCCGTAGGAGTCGGAGCCGTCCGGCTTCTGCGCGTGGACCAGGAGCGGTGACATCCACATGGGGAAGAACAGGACCGTCGGCCAGATCAGCCACAGCGCCGCCGACAGCCGGGCCGAACGCTCCGCCGCGTAGGGGCTCTTGGTGGCCATGTAGCGCTGGGCCTGGTTGAGCATGCCGCCGTTGTACTCGAAGAGCTTGATGAAGAGGAACGCGAGGAGGAACACCGTGCCGTAGGGGCCGACGAGCGGTTTGCCGTGGCCCTGGAGGGCGGGTTCGTCCCAGGCGCCGAGGAAGCCGATGCCCTTGTCGTTCAACTTCAGTACGACGGCCACGAACATGGAGACGCCGGCCAGCAACTGGATGACGAACTGGCCGAGTTCGGTCAGCGCGTCCGCCCACAGACCGCCGATCGTGCAGTAGACCGCCGTGATGGCGCCGGTGATGAGGATGCCCTGGTTCAGGGACACACCTGTGAACACCGACAACAGGGTCGCGATCGCCGCCCACTTGGCCGCCACGTCCACGATCTTCAGCAGCATCCCGGACCAGGCGAGCGCCTGTTGGGTCTTGAGGTTGTAGCGGTTCTTCAAGTACTCCAAGGGGGACGCCACATGGAGCCGTGAGCGCAGCCGGTTGATGCGCGGCGCGAACAGCTTGGAGCCGATGGCGATGCCCAGCGCGATCGGGAACGACCAGGTGATGAACGACGTGACGCCGTAGGTGTAGGCGATGCCCGCGTAGCCGGTGAACATCACCGCGCTGTAGCCCGACATGTGGTGCGAGATGCCGGACAGCCACCAAGGCATCTTCCCGCCGGCCGTGAAGAAGTCGCTCACGTTGTCGACGCGTTTGTGCGACCACACGCCGATCGCCACCATCACGCCGAAATAGCCGATGAGCACGGCCCAGTCGAGCCCGTTCATATGCGCCCTCCCACGATTGAGCCGGTTCAGCCCGGGGCTCATCGTGGGCGGTCGCGCGTGAGCACGACAAGTAAGCGTGCGGTCAAGGGGGAGTAAAATCGTTCGGATTGATGTTCCGTGTTCAGCTATGTGAACTCATCGCATCAGCTCACCGGCGTTGACCAGCAACGACTGACCCGTGATCGCCCGCGCCCGGTCCGACGCCAGGAACACCGCCGCGTCCGCCACATCCCCGTCCGTCGCCAGCTCGGGCAGCGCCATCCGGTCGGACAACCGCTGCAGCACCTCCGCCTCCGGCACCTTCTCCGTGTGCGCGGTGAACTGCACGTACGCCTCCACCGGCGGCCCCCACATCCACCCCGGCAGCACGGTGTTCACCCGGATCCGGGACGGCCCCAACTCCCGTGCCAGCGAGTACATCGCGCTCGTCAGCGCCCCCTTCGACGCCGCGTACGCCGCCTGCCGCACCTGTGAGGGCGCGGCGACGGCCGACTGCGTCCCGATGAAGACGACCGAGCCGCCACCCACCTCCTTCAACGCCGGCAGGCAGGCCCGTGTCATCTTCAGCGTCCCCAGCAGATTCACGTCGATCACCGACTGCCAGGTCGCGAAGTCCGCGTCCTCGACCCCGCCGAAGTAGCTGTCCCACGCGGCCACTTGGACCACCGCGTCGACCCGCCCGAACCGCTCCCGCGCCACCGCCACGAGCGCCTCGCACTGCCCCTCGTCCGTGATGTCCGTCGCCCGGTACGCCGTGTGCGTGCCGTCCGGATCGATCTCGGCGGCCGACTTGGCGAGATTCGCCTCCGTGCGCGCGCCGAGGACGGCGTTCCCCCCGTCCCGCACCACGGCGGCGGCGACCTGGTGGCCGAGTCCGGCACCGACCCCCGAGACGACGACGGTCTTGCCCGCGAGCAGCGACATCCGATCCCTCCCGGGGTCTGGCGATTTATCTGACGGGGCGTCAGAGTATGGGCGACCGGCGGAGGACGGAAGGGGAGCGACGTGGGCGAGGAAACCCGGAGCGACGTGTACGCCGAACTGGCAGCCGTAGGACCGTACGGAGTCCGGCCGGGGCATGCGCTGATCACCATGGTCGAACCGCATCCCGGCCACGAGTACGCCTACAACCGCTGGTACGAGGACGACCACTACTACGCGGGCGCGATGGCCATGCCCTGGATGTACTCAGGCCGCCGCTGGATCGCCACCCGGGACCTCCAACTCCTGCGCCGGCCCGAGAAGTCGGCCGTCGCCGAGCCCGTCACCGCCGGCTGCTACCTCTCCACGTACTGGGTCACCGAAGGCCGCTACGACGACCACATGAAGTGGACCGTCGGCATCAACAAACGGCTCAACCGCGACGGCCGCGTCTACCAGGACCGTACGCACGTCTTCACCGCGTTCCAGGACCACGAGGCGACCGTCTACCGCGACGGCGCGGCAGGACCGAGGGACTTCCACGCCCTCGACCACCCTTACGCCGGGCTGGTGTTGGAGGTCGTCGACAGTGAATCGGCCGAGCAGCGCGCCGAGTTGCTGGAGTGGCTCCGCTCCCGGCACCTCCCCAAGCGGCTCGCCGGGTCACCGGCCGCGATGGTGACCGTCTTCCGGCCGACCCCACTGCCGGGCGACCGCATGACCTACGTCAAGCAGGTCGAGGGGGTCGACACCCGGCTCACGTTGCTGTGGTTCCTGGAGGCGGACCCGCGCGACTGCTGGGAGGAGTACTTCGCGGACCTGGAGACGCCGGTGGCCGAATCGGGCCTGGGGCGCGTCGAGTTGGTGGCACCCTTCATCCCGACGGTGCCGGGCACGGACAGGTACGTGGACCAACTCCGCTGACCACTACTTCAGTTCATCCGGACACGGAGTACCCCGAGGCAACTGGTAAGGCGCCGCCAGCCGATACGTCCCCGTCTTCGGCGCCAGCAACATCGTCCACTTGTCGCCCTTGGAGTCCTCCTCCGTCTCCATCAGACACCCGTTGAGGTTGTCGTACGTCTTCGGCGTGCCCTCGGCGCGGTGCTTGGACGCGTCGGTCTCCTGCGGGGGCTTGAGGCTCTTGCCCTTCGCGTCGACGATGCTCAGCCACGGCGAGTACG
Source organism: Streptomyces sp. NPDC048504 (assembly GCF_043200035.1). NCBI lineage: Bacteria > Bacillati > Actinomycetota > Actinomycetes > Kitasatosporales > Streptomycetaceae > Streptomyces > Streptomyces sp. NPDC048504. The sequence goes on along the minus strand of NZ_JBICXA010000002.1, from coordinate 293,849 downwards.
GGATACGGATGAGGATCCGCCCCTTCTTCTTCACCTCAATGGTCAACTCGCCCTGCTCCGCCCGGTCCACGACCGCGTTCGGCTCGGCGAGCGGCGCCGGGTCGGTGACCTGGAACAGCTGCCAGTTCGCGTCGCCCCAGACCTGCTTCAGATACGGCATCCCCCGCTGCACCAGGGCCCGTTCGCGCTCACCGCCGTCACCGTCCGGCTTGTCCTTGGGCAGCACGACGTAGTGCACGGCCCAACGCTGAAGCCACTCGTGGTAGTTGGCGGAGTTGAGCGTGTCGTCGTAGAAGAGCGGGTTGCGCTCCATGTCGGCCTGGCGGTTCCAGCCGCGCGCGAGGTTGACGTACGGCGCGAGGGCGGAGGCCTCGATGTGGGAACGGGCCGGGACGACCTCGACGCGGCCGCGCTCGGCGCCGACGGTCTGGAGTTCGTTGACGAGCGGCGCGAGTTCGTGCGACCAGGACGCGGCCGGGGCGGTGTTGATGACGTCGTCGACCGACTTGAAGCCGATCCACCCGTTGAAGCCGACGAAGGCCAGCGCGATCGCGTACCACTTGCGCGAGCGCGGCACCGCGAAGGGCAGCGCGGCGATCAGGGCCACCCCGGCGAACAGCATCGCCAGCCGGCTGATGTTCGAGCCGATCTGCGAACTGACCAGCCAGACCAGGATGACGCCGATGCTGTACACGGCCGACGTGATCCGTACGGTCGTCCACTCGCGCGGCACCAGGAAGTAGACGATCACCCCGGACGCCAGCGGCAGGATCATCGACCCGAACAGCATCGGCTGAGTACCGGAGAACGGGAACAGCCATGCGGACACGGCTACCACGGCCGCGGGCGCGAGCCCGAGAGCCCACGCGCCGGGACGCCGCTTCTGCAGGAACAGGGCTACGGCGACCAGCCCCACGAACAGCCCGGCCACCGGCGACGACATGGTCGCGAGCGCGGCCAGCGGCGCGGCGCACAGGGCCTTCGCCCAGCGTTTGTAGCGCCAGCGGTACGGCCAGCAGAACACCACGGCCACCGCGCCGAGCCCGAACACCAGGCCCAGGCCGTACGTCACCCGGCCCGACGCCGCGTTGCACAGCAGCGCGAAGACGCCCGCGAGCGAGGCCCACAGCGGGTTCTTCACCGAGCGGCTGCGGATCAGGATCATGGTGAGCAGGCCCGCCGAGATCGTCCCGGCGATCATCATCGTCGTACGGACACCGAGGACCGACATCAGATACGGCGAGACCACGCTGTACGACACCGGGTGCATGCCGCCGTACCAGGCGAGGTTGTACGCCGAGTCCGGGTGGCGGCCGACGAACTCCGCCCACGCGTCCTGCGCCGCGAGGTCGCCGCCACTGTTCGCGAACGTGAAGAACCAGACGACGTGGAGGACACCGGAGAGGAGCGTGAAGCCGATCACCGGGTGGCGGAGGAAGGGGGCGCGGAGACGGTCGACGAACCGCGTCAGGCGTGTGCTGTTCCCACGGGTTCGGCCGTCGTCCGTGTGCTGAGCGCTGTCCGCCGCGTCATCTGGCGCGGTGTGCGCGGGCACGCGTATTCGCGGGCCGGTCACCGGGCCCGGATCGGCATCGTCGGCACGTGTCGGCTCCGCTGTGGCCACCTGAAGGCACTCCCCGTGTCCCGTCTTCTGTTCCCGGCCGCGTTCCGTCCCGTTCCCGGCCTGTTCGACGCCGCGTCCCGCTCGACCGGCGACGTGCCCCGATTCGCGACGCTAGCACGCACCCCGCCGGTGAGCTCCCGGGCGGGTGCCCGGCCGGCGGGGTGGGGTGACGTGCGGCGCCTCGTGGGTCAGCCGAGGCGGGTCAGCTTGGACGTCAAGGCCGGTTCCGCGAGGTCCTTCTGGAGAGCGACCGGCACCTTGACGGCACCGCTCGAACCGTCGCCCACGGTGAGCGTGCCCACCTTGGTGCCGGCCTTCGCGGTGTGCGGTACGGCGTCGGGGGCGAAGGACAGCTTCACCTTCAGGCCCGCCCAGCCGACCGCCGCGACGTCCTTGGTGACGACGACCGGTGTGTGACCGCCGAGCTGGTCGTCGACGTACCCGACGACGGTCCCCTTCTTCAGGATCTTCGCCGAGGTCATCGCGTCCTGCGCCGCGAGCATCGCCGTCTTGCTGACCGCGTTGACGGTGTCGATGATCGGCGCGGTGTGCTGGCCGAGGATCGCGCCGACGACGACGGCCGTCTCACCGCCGACCTCCTTGGTGGCGGCGAAGAGCAGGTTGCCGCCGGCCGCGGTGGTGGTGCCGGTCTTGATGCCGAGCGAGTTGTTGTACGGCACCAGGCGGTTGTAGTTGGTCCACTTGTGACCGGACGGGTCGACCCAGCTCGGCAGCTTGGTGATGTCCATCAGCGCCTGGATCTTGACCAGTTGGTTGCCGAGTTTCACCTGGTCCTCGGCGGAGGAGACGGTGGTCTCCTTGAGACCGGACGCGTCGGTGTACGTCGTGTTCGTCATCCCCAGTGACTTCGCGGTGTCGTTCATCTTCTTGATGAACGCAGCCTCGGAGCCCGCGTCCCAACGGGCCAGCAGGCGCGCGATGTTGTTCGCCGAGGGGATCATGATCGCCGAGAGCGCCTGCTTCTCGGTGAGGACGTCGCCGGCCTTCACGGTGTTGAGCGTGGACTCGCCGTCCTTGTCGTAGCCGCCCTCCTTCTCGGCGGTGGCGTCGACGGTGATCTTCTCGCCCTCCGCGCCGGCCTTCAGCGGGTGGTCCTTGAGGACGATGTACGCGGTCATCGCCTTCGCCACGGAGCCGATCGCGACCGGGGTCTGCTTGCCGAAGCTGCCCATCGTGCCGATGCCGTTGACGTCCATCCAGCCCTGGCCCTCGCTGGGCCACGGGAGGCTCGCCTTGGCGCCGGCGAAGGTGTACGAGTCGTCGGCGGTGAGGGTGAGGGAGGGGGTCGGCAGCGGGCGTACGGCCTGTACTACTGCAAACACGATCGCCAGGAGGATGACCAGCGGGGTCCAGATCTTGACCCTGCGGATCGCTGTGCGGACCGGGGTTTCCGGGGGCGGCGGGGTGTTGGTCAGTTCGGCGAGGAGGTCCAGCGGGGGCTTCGGGGGGAGCGGTTGCTGGGTGGTGTGCTCCGGGCCGACCTGGGGGACGGGGCGGGTGGCGTCCCTCGGGGGTGTTTCCCTGCGGGGCGATTCCCTGCGGGGCTCGTCGAGGGGCTTGAGGGCGACGAACCTGCTGGTGCGTTCGGCGGGGGTTTCGGGGGTCTTCGGAGCCGGGGGTGCCTTGAGCATGGTGGTGGGCTGGTCCACCGCGGGCTTGGGCGGTCGTACGGCCTTGAAGACGGTGGTCGGGTGATCGACGGCCTCGGCTCCGCCATCGGCCGTCTTGCTGTTCCCACCCGCACCGCCCGTGCGGGTCTCGTCGCCGGGTGCGGGTGGCCCCTCGGGGGCCTTCCCGCCGTCGGCGGCCTTCGGCTCCGCGCCGGAGGGGACGGCGTCTTCGGTGCCGGTGCCGGTGCCGGTGGTCCGGGGGTCCGCGGCCGTGTCGCCTTCGGCGGCTTCCGGGCGGCTGTCGGTCCTCGGGGGCGTCGCGTCGGAGGGTGTCCTGCCTTCGGCGGACTCCGGGCGGTCTTCGGTCTTCGGCCCGCCCGCGTCGGTCGACGCTTTGCCTTCGGCTGACTCCGGGCTCTCATCGGTCTCCGGCCCGCTCGCGCCGGAGGACGTGTCGCCTTCGGCGGACTCCTCCGGCCGACCGTCAGGCTTCGCGTCGGTCGCTCGGGCAGACGTCTTGCCTTCGGCGGACTCCGGGGTGGCGCCGGCCGCGGCCTCGTCCACCTCGGCTTCCGCGGACCCGGCTTCAGCGCTCTCGCCCGCCTTGGGGTCATCGCCCGAGGCGGTGCCGGCGGCTTCCGGGCGCGCGTCGGCACCCGAGTGGGAATCGACGGTCGTCGCGGCCACGGGAGCCTTGTCCGCCTTGGGGACCGGCTCGTTGTCGGTGGCTTCCGGGCGCGCGTCGGCATCCGTACTGGCTTCGCCGGTCGTCGCGGCCACGGGGGTCTTGTCCGCCTTGGAGACCGGCTCGCTGTCGGCGGCCTCCGGGTGCGGGTCGGCATCCGCGTCGGCTTCGTCGGCTTCGTCGGCTTCCGCGGTCGCAGGAGCCCCGTCCGCCTCGGAGTCGTCCTCCGGGTCGGCGGCAGCGGCAGCGACCTGCTCACCCTCGGTCACGTCATCGTCGGCGTCCTCGGACCCGCCCTCGGCGTCAGCCGAATCGCGTGCTTCGGCGTCCTCGGGGTCGCCAGTCACCCCGGCACCCGCGCCCTCGGCCCGCTCGCCCGTGTCGGCCTCCTGAGCGGCCTCAGCGCCCTTGGAGGCGCCGGAGACGGAAGTTTCCCCCGAGTCCTCGCCGTCCTCCGTCTCCGGCGCTCCAGCGGGCGTCTCCGCGCCCTCGGGACCCTCGGCCGTAGTAACGTCCCCCGAGTCCTCGGTCACGTCAGCCGTCTCGCCCCCGGCCGGCGCCTCCACGTCCTCGGGACCCTCGGCCGTAGCAACGTCCCCCGAGCCCTCCGTCACGTCAGCCGTCTCGCCCCCGGCAGACCTCTCCGCGTCCTCGGAGCCTTCGGTGCCGGTCGGCCTCGCCCCGTCCGACCCCGACGACACCCAGGCCGCCACAGCCGCACGCAACCGCGCATCGCCCTCGGAGCCGCCCGGCCCGGCCGATCCGCTCGGCCCGCCCTTGGCGGAAGGGTTCTGCGAATCGGCGTCCTCGGAGGCGGCAGCGGCGTCGGCGGCGTCACCGGACCCGCCGGTCTCCGTCTCCTCCCGCAGCTCCCGGATCGAGAAGATCTTCGTCGCCGTGTCCACGCCCCCGCGCTGAGCCGTGGACGGCGTCGCGTCCTCGCGGGCCACCGCCAACCGGGGATCGCGCTCGCCCCTGGCCTCAGGAACCGGACTCGCGCTCCCCGGCGTCGGTTCTGCCGACGACTCGCGCTTCTTCGACCTGTCGGGGGACTCGCCCGCCACCGATGCCTCCTCCATGCGCCGCACGCGCCGCGTGCGTCAACCGAACCGACCGAGATAACCGAGTTAGCTACAAAAACAGCAACAAAATCAGCTGGAAGCCAGCTGGATGTCGGCTGGGAAATCTCTTACCCGTCGTCCGGACAACGCATCAACACCGCTGTCCGAACCATGTACCAGTGTCCTGTGTGCGGGCTTAACCCCACCGGTAGACGAGAACGACATACCTACCGGTTCCACTACGAAGCGGTCACGCACCCTCGACAGACCAATGTGAGAGGGGTCACCCTGTCATTCATCCACGCGGGGAGGCATGGATGGGCAGGAGCCGCAGAACACTTCCGGAAGAGCTTCTGTTGCTGGCATTGGACCCGGCCACGGGTACCACTGCACAGCCGCAGTCGCTCGACCTCGGTCTGGCCGGAGCACAGCTAGTGGAGCTGGCGCTGGCCGGACGGATAGCCCCAGACGGGGATCGTATCGCCGTGGTGGTACCACGGCCGACCGGAGATCCGACTTTGGACTGCGCGTTGGAGTTGCTGCGAAGGCGTGGCGCTCCTGTACGTGCAGTGAACTGGATTGGCGGGCCCCGACTGGGACTTCGCCAGACCTACCTCTCGCATCTGGAGCGGTGCGGCATGGTGCATGCCGTGGCGGGACAGATGTGCGGGGTGCTGCCGACGACTCGCTACCAAGCGACGGACAACGACATCAGCCGGGAGATCAGGGCCCGGCTGGATTCCGCGATCCGCACCGGTGTGCCACCGGACCCGCGGACAGCCGCGCTCGCCGCACTGGCGCACGCGGTCGGTCTCGGCAAACACCTGTATCCGGGTAACGAGGGACGTTCGTCCCGCTCCCGGCTGCGGGACCTGATCAGGCACGACCCCATGGGCGGACTCGTGGCGCACGCCGTGATGGACGTCCAGAACGGAGTGGCGGCACAGCCACGCCGTAGCCCGGCCCCGGCCGGCCGTCAGGCCGCGCCCGGATCAAGGCCACCGGAACCGGCTCGTGGTGTTCCGATGCAGCCGCACCGCGGCACCATGGCGCGCGCCGTGGCTCACTGAGCCGCAGTCCCACGGCACACGCCGGCACCGCGGAGGCACACCGCACGACCGGCACCACCGCACGACCGCAGTACACGCCGCACCGCAGTCCCCAAGACCCGGTTCGGGAGCCGCTGGTCCGAGCGGGGTGGAGTAGACGTAACGTCTCTCCACCCCGCTCGGCCGCATCTACGGCCGCCTTCGCGGACGCCTCGGGCAACCCGAACCCGGCTCGTACCTGCCGCATATCCACCGTTTCCCAGCGGTAGAAACCACCTTGGTGGCAGTCTGCTCAACAGCAGATACGCAAAGTGGCAAGCAAGTGGCAAGCAGTGAGCAGTACGCAGCAGTAAGCAGTGGCAAGCAGAGGCATGCAGCCGGAGGTGCACGTTCCCGTGGCGTCAAGTGTCAATCCCACCGTCAGGAGACGCCGGTTGGGCCAGGAGTTGCGTCGACTCCGAGAGCTCAAGGGCATGACGGCCGAAGAAGTCGCCGAGCGGTTGCTGGTGTCGCAGTCGAAGATCAGCCGGCTGGAGAACGGCCGGCGCAGCATCAGCCAGCGCGACGTCCGCGACCTGTGCGGGGTCTACGAGGTCGAGGACGTCCGCATCGTCGACTCGCTCATGCAGATGGCCAAGGACTCACGCCAGCAAGGCTGGTGGCACTCCTTCGGCGACATCCCGTACAGCGTCTACATCGGGCTGGAGACGGACGCGGCGAGCCTGCGCGTCTACGATCCCCAGGTCGTCCCCGGTCTGCTGCAGACCCGGCAGTACGCCGAGGCGCTCATCACCGGGGCGTTGCCCGAGACCGCCCTGGCCGATGTCGAGAAGCGGGTCCAGGTGCGGCTGCGCCGGCAGGAACGGATCTCCGCGCCGGAGAACCCGCTGCGGCTGTGGACCGTGATGGACGAGTCCGCGGTGCGCCGCGTGGTCGGCAACCGCTCTTTGATGCGGGACCAGTTGGAGCATCTCGTCGAGCAGTCCCAGCTGCCGCACGTGACCGTGCAGGTGATCCCGTTCGACATGGGCGCCCATCCGGGGCTCAACGGGCAGTACGCGATCCTGGAGTTCCCCGACGCGGCGGACTCCAGCGTCGTCTACATCGAGGGCGTCACCAGCGACCTGTACCTGGAGAAGGCGAACGACGTCCAGAAGTACAGCGTGATGTACGAGCACTTGAGGGCGCAGGCCCTGAACGTGGACCAGTCCCGTCAGTTCATCGCGGACATCGCGAAGGAATACGCGCGCTGAGGGGCCCCGTTGGCGGAAGGTGCCGCAGAATACACCTTCCGCCGGTCGGGATGGAAGACACCAGGGGTATATGCCACCCGGTCGAGTGAATGGCCGCTTCGCGCGCCGATGTTGGCGAGTAGCGTCGATCACGCCATCGAGCAACAGGCTTTGGCGCAAACCGTGTTGTACGTCCGATGCGTTCGTGGTCGGACGTGACGCGCGGTGACAGCAACTCATCAACTGGCATAACCGGAGCAAAAATGGCAATTCGTCAGGGCGCCGCGGACATGTGGACCAAGTCCTCGTACTCCACCGGTAACGGCGCATGCGTCGAGATCAAGTCGCCGGTTCTCGCGGCCATGGCCGTACGGGACTCCAAGGTCGACGGGGGTCCGACGCTGGCCTTCCCCGCCGACTCGTGGAACGCCTTCGTGGCAGATGTCGCGCGGGGGGCGCACGACCTTCACTGATGCGGCTGGTTCACCTTTCACAACTCCATAAGCAGCACAGTGCAGTTCATGCACGACAGGCAGTACATGCAGTACAGGCAGTACAGGCGGTACACGCGGTACAAGCGCTTCAAGAAGAGCCCTCTCGACTGGCCCGCCGTCCTGGCCGAGGGGGCTCGGCTTGTGCCGGGCGCCGTACGCCGACCGGTGCCTCACTCCACAGGGAACGCCACATCGCACACCGGGTCCCCGGGCCCCGCCGCCTCCCAGTCCGCGAAGTACACCTCGCGGCACGGCCCGGCGTACCGCAGCCCCTGTGTGGCGACCCACTGCTCCACCGCCTCGAACGCGGCCAGGATCTGCGGATGCGCCACCTGCGCCTTGGTGATCCGGGCGTACGCCAGCGTCCTTGCGGGCTCCACCCGGACCGCCGTCTGCCGGGCCCGCCCCTGCCGTGCGGCCCACGCCCGCGCGGCCGCCTCGTCCGCGACCGGTACACAGGACTCGGCCGGGCCGTCGCTCTCCATGGACACCTCGGAGTGGTAGACGACGAACGGAGCCGCGCTCACGCCCCCGCACTCCTCCGCCGCCGCCTCAAGTCGCCCCAGGGAGGCGCCGATCCAGGCCGGCAACTCGTCCGCGAGGGTGTGCCGGGTCTCGGTGATCAGTACCTGTTCCGGTACCTCGACCGTCTCGACCACGAACTTTCCGTACATCTCGGAGCTCCTCCCCGACAGTCGTGCACGGAGGTACTCGGCGAGCGTGCGCTGCCCGGCGACCCGGGTCTCCACGTCCGTCCAGTACGCGGCGAGGAGATCGGCCGCGTCGCTCCCGTCGGCCTCCACCACCGAGGCGATCCGGGCCAACGGCATGTCCAACTGCCGTAGCAGCGCCACGAGTCGGGCCCGCTCGACCTGGCCGGCGCGGTAGTAGCGGTAGCCGCTGACCTCGTCGACGTGAGCCGGCGCCAGCAGCCCGAGCCGGTCGTACAGCCGCAGCGCCTTGGCCGAAAGCCGTGCCCGGGCCGCGAACGCGCCGATGGTCAGCAGGTCGTCGTCCACCCTCGCATCCTCCGTCACCGGGCGGTTTCTGTCCGCCCGGCGACAAGGACGCTCAGCCTTGCCCCAAGGGCAAGGTCAACACCTGTCTACGACAGTCCTAGGCGACGGCCGTCTCCACCGCCGCCACGACCTCGGCCGACTCCGGCTCGGTCTGCGGGGAGAAGCGGGCGAGCACCGTGCCGTCGCGGCCGATCAGGAACTTCTCGAAGTTCCAGCGGATGTCACCGGTGTGGCCCTCGCCGTCCGCGAAGCCGACGAGGCGGTCGTACAGCTCGTGCCGGCCGTCCCCGTTGACCTCGACCTTCTCGGTCAGCGGGAAGGTCACGCCGTACGTCGCCGAGCAGAACTCGGCGATCTCCTCGGCGCTGCCGGGCTCCTGCCCGAGGAACTGGTTGCAGGGCACGCCCAGCACGGTGAAGCCCTGCGCCGCGTACCGCTCCTGGAGCCGCTCAAGGCCCGTGTACTGGGGGGTCAGCCCGCACTTGGAGGCCACGTTCACCACGAGGACGGCCTTGCCCGCGTACTGCGAGAGGTCCGCCGAGCCGCCCGTGAGCGACCCGATCTCGACACCGAGGGGACCCGTGTTCTCTGTAGTCGTCATAACCGGATGCTAACTCCGGTAAATGTCGTTCTCCCCACGGGGCCCATGTGCCTACCGGTCTAGGGGCTTATGCGCCTTTGGACTTACGGGTCTGCCGGCAGCCGTGCGTCCAAAGCTCCACCGGCCGGCCGTGCCTCTAGAGCCCCGCCGCCTTCACCACGACCTCCCCCGCAGCCGTCCGCGAATACAGCACCGACCTCCCCGCCCGCCGCCGCTCCACCAGCCCCGCGTCCAGCAGCACCCGCAGATGCCGCCCCACCGAGCCGAGCGCCTGCCCGGTCACGGCGGTCAGCTGGCTGGTGCTCATCGGTGACCCGAGCAGCATCAGCACGGCCGCCCGTGAGGGACCCAGCAGCGCCCCCAGGCTCTCCGGCACGGGCCGTCCGCCGTGGTCGGCGAGGACGCCCGCGCACGGGTACACGATGGCGTACCGGTCCGGCGCCTCCCACGACACCCATCCGCCCTTCGGCGTCACGGGCATGAGGAGCAGCTCCGCGCCGGAGATCTCCCGCGGCGGATTCGCGTGCAGATTGATCTGCAGCCGGCTCTCCCCGAGCCACCGCGTCCGCCCCGGCGACAACGTGTCCAGCACGGCCGCCCAGCCGCCCTGGCTCACCTGCGCGGTCCGGGCGACCACATCGGCCTCCAGCACCCGCCGTCGCCGCGCCCAGTAAGGTCGTACGGTCTCCTCCCAGACGTACTCCAGGAGCCGGGCCGCCCGCTCGGGCAGATCGTCGCGTTCCAGGGCGGCGGGGAGCGGTCCGGCGAGCGAGACGCGGAGGTCGTCCCGCGCGTCCTCGGGCCGGGTCTCCCGCACCCGGGCGACGGTCTCGGCGAACGACTCCCGGTCCGTCTGCGTCGGGCAGAGGAAGTCGGCGCCCCAGGTGCGGCCGAGCCCCGCCCGCACCAGCAGACCGGTGACCGGATCGGCCGCCAACAGGCCCCGGTAGTGCGGCAGATGGTCCCGCAGCCACACCTGCTCACCGGTGTGCGCGCCCACCCCCGCGTGCAGCAGTTTCAGCGCGGCGAAGGTCTCGGCGAACGACGACAGCACGAACCGGCTCCGCGCGAGAGTGTCCGCGTTGAGCTGCCACAACCCCATCAGCGCACCCTCCCTGTTTCGCGTCCGAGCGAAAGAATAGGACCCTCACCCGCACCCCCGCAGACTCCCCGAATGCGCAGCTACCGCGAGCTCTTCCGCACCCCCGAGTACACCCCGTTCTTCTTCTCCTTCGCCGCCCAGAACGCGGCCCTGACGATCAGCGGCCTGGCGCTCGCCACCCTCGTCTACAAGGCGACGGAGTCCCCGTTACTGTCGGCGGTGAGCATGTTCGGGCCGCAGCTCGCCCAGATGCTGGGCGCGACCTTCTTCCTCTCCGGCGCCGACCGCCTGCCCCCGCGGGTCACCCTGACCGGCATCAACACCGCCTTCGCCGTCTGTACGGCCCTGCTGGCACTCCCCGGTCTGCCGATCGGCGCGATCTTCGGCATCGTGTTCCTCCAGGGCCTGATCGCCTCCCTGGGCGGCGGGGTGAGCGGCGGCCTGCTGAACGAGATCCTGCCCAAGGACGGCTATCTGCTGGGCCGTTCGGTCTTCAACATGGCCTCGGGCCTGATGCAGGTGACAGGCTTCGCGACAGGCGGGGCCCTGCTGGCCCTGCTCTCCCCGAGGGCCTGTCTCCTCATGTCGGCGGCGCTGTACGCGACGACGGCCCTGGTCATCCGCCTCGGCCTGACCGCCCGCCCACCCCGCGCGGCGGGCCGCCCTTCCGTCGCGGCGACCTGGCGCACGAACGCCCTCCTGTGGTCCTCCCGCCCCCGCCGCCTCACCTACCTCGGCATGTGGGTCCCCAACGGCCTGATCGTCGGCTGCGAATCCCTCTACGTCTCCTACGACTCCGGGTCCGCGGGCGCGCTGTTCGCGAGCGCGGCCCTGGGCATGTTCGTGGGCGACCTGACCCTGGGCCGCTTCGTCCCGCGCACCCTGCGCACGCGCCTGGACATCCCCCTCCGCCTCCTCCTGGCCACCCCGTACCTGTTCTTCGCCCTCCGCCCGGGCATGCCCTGGGCCGCCATGGCGGTCGGCGTGGCCTCCATCGGCTACGGCGCGAGCCTCGTCCTCCAGGAGCGCCTGATGGAACTCACCCCCGACGAACTCGCGGGCCACGCCCTCGGCCTGCGCTCCGCGGGCATGCTCACCATGCAGGGCGTGGGAGCGGCCGTCGCGGGCACGATTGCCCAACTCACCACACCGGCGACGGCGATGACCCTGGTGGCACTGGCATCGGTAGCGGTGACTCTGGCTCTGGCGGCGCTCGGCCGACAGGTACGGAGTGAGGTCCCGGAGGTGCAAACGGCGTAAGGGGACAGGGTGTTGGGGCGCCCGCCGGGAGGGGTAAGAACCGCGCCGGGCGCCCTGTCGTCTTCCTTTTCCCTACCCGACCGTCGGTCGCAGAGTCGCACACGCCGAGGGAGCACCTGTTGCCGCCGCACTCCTCGTCACCTCAACAGCCGCGCGCCGACGCCTCATTGAGCCACTGCGGCTGCCACTGCCCCGGAGCCGCGACCCCACTTCCCCGCGCGAGCCGTCCCATGACCAGGTCTGCCGCGGGAGCCCCGTCGATTCCCGAGCCGTCGTCGCCCCGGCCGCCCGAGTCCGGCGCGTTGCCGGAGTCTCCATGGCGGGCTCGGAGCGGCGTCCCGCTTCCCGGTGCCAGCCGTCGCATCGCCGTGCCTGCCGAGGGGAGTCCCCGTTGACGACCCAACCCCCGGAAGCCGACGCCCTGTTGAGGTTCCTCGCGGCTGCCCCGGAGGAGAGAGCCCGTCTCGCCCCACGCGTGGCGGACGCGGTCGGTGCCGAGCCCCTGGAGCGCATCGTCCAGGCGATCCTGACCCGCACCGGCCGTCCCGTCACCGTGACGGACAGTCCCGACGGCCTTCTCGTGACCGGTGAGGAGGGTCAGGTGCGTGCCTGGGCCCGTGCGGCGCCGGACGGTGAACTCACCGCCCTGTCCCTCGAAGGCGCCCGCCACCCCCCGCCCCGCAGGCGCCGACTCCGCCCGCCGTACGGCCTGTTGGTCCTCCTCCTCGTCCTCTGGAACGTCGTCGCCCTCTGGACGGCCCCGGACCGCACCGCCTGGCTCAATGACCTGGCGGTCCTCGCCGCCTGCTACGTCCTCGCCGAAGGCCTCGGCGCCCCCGCCCAGCAGCCGCGCCTCCCGCGCCGTACGGTCGAGGCGGGAGTCGCCGTAGCCGCCCTCGGCTCCGCTTCGCGGCCGGCCGGACTGCCGTCGGGGGACGGGGTGTTGGGGCTCGCGGGCGGGGTCGTACTGCTGGTGGCGCTCCTCGTGCTGGTCGGCGTCGCGCGGACGTACACCTGGCGTGCGCCGCTCTCGCGGCCGCTGCGGTTTCCGCTGGAGGGGGAGTGGTACGTCGTGCAGGGCGGCGGCCGGCCGCTCAACCATCACGCCCGGGTGTCCGAACAGCGGGGCGCGGTCGACCTGGTGGGCCTGGGGCGCTACGGGACCCGTACGCGCCGCGACCGCGAACTGACCGCGTTCGCCGCTTAACGGCGGGCCGTACGGGCCCCGTGCGACGGGCTGGTGGTCTCCGCCGAGGACGCGTTCGAGGACCAGGACACGCGGCCGGGCGGGCGCGCTCGCTATCAACCCGCCTACGGGAACCACGTGTTCATCGACACCGGGCGGGAGATCGTCAAACTGGCCCATCTGCGGGCCGGTTCACTGACGGTGAGCGTGGGGGAGACGGTGCGCGTGGGTCAACTCATAGGAGAGACAGGCAATTCCGGCAACACCACCGAGCCGCACCTCCACCTGCACGCGGAGCGTGACGGGGTCGGCCTGGACCTGCGGTTCACGGGGATTCCGGGGCGGCTGTACCGGGGAAGGGTGATCCGTGCCTTTCCGTGACCACAGGCATCCTTGACAGCGTCCGTACTGTTTCGCGACGTTTGAGCCCTGCCGAACTGTTCGTGTCTCGTCGTACCTTGGGATACGTAGGCAGGACGCGGACGACGCGTCGTGGGGGAAATGTGGGGGGACGGTCGCCCATGCGATCCATGCGATCCGCCGGCAAGGCGGACATCACGATCCACAGACCGGAGGAGCTCGGTACCACGCTCCGCCAGGCCTGGCACAAGGCGATGGACGAGTCGCCGGACTACGCGAACCCTTTCCTGGCACCGGAGTTCGCGGACGGCGTCGGCCGGCACCGCGGCGGCGCGCAGGTGGCGGTTCTGCACGAGGGCGGGGAGCCGGTCGGCTTCTTCCCGTACGAGCGCAACCCCGTCGGCGTCGGCCGGGCCATCGGCCTGGGCCTCTCCGACTGCCAGGCTCTGGTGCACCGGCCCGGTGTCACCTGGGACGTCCAGCAACTCCTGCGGGCCTGCGGCCTGTCGGTCTTCGAGTTCGACCATCTCGTCGAGGAACAACAGCCGTTCGGCCGCCACGTCACGGGCACCTTCGCGTCCCCGGTGATCGACCTCAAGGACGGCGACGGCGAGATCCCCTACCCCGAGTGGCTGCGCGGCGCGTACCCGGGCATCGCCAAGACGACCCTGAAGAAGGAACGCCGCCTCGGCCGCGACCTCGGCGAGATGCGCTTCGTGTACGACGAACGCGACCCCGAGGTGCTGCACACGCTGATGCGCTGGAAGTCGGCCCAGTACCGCAGGACCGGCCGCATGGACCGCTTCGCGCGCCAGTGGATCGTGGACCTGGTGGACCACTTGTTCCGCGTCCGCGAGGAACACTTCACCGGCATCCTGTCGGTCCTCTACGCCGGTGACCGCCCCGTGGCCGCCCACTTCGGCCCGACGTCCCGCACGCTGTTCGCCGCCTGGTTCACGGCGTACGACCCCGAACTCCGGTACTACTCACCGGGGTTGATCATGCACCTCAGGATGGCCGAGGAGGCGGGCCGGCACGGCGTACGCCTCATGGACCTGGGGCGCGGCGACAAGGAGTGGAAGGACTGGCTCAAGACCCGCGAACTGCGGGTCGGCGAGGGCTTCGCCACCCGCCCCCACCCGGTCGCGGCGGCCCACCGCCTGTGGCGCCGCCCGGTCCGCGGCCTGCGCAACACGGTCCTGGCCCACGAGTCCCTGCGCGACCCGGCGGACCGCCTCCTCAAGACGGTGGGCACCCTGCGTACGACGGGCAAGGTGCCGACGAAGAAGTGACGATGCGGCACGATCCATCGGCGAGGGGCCCTGGACCTGAAGGTCGGGGCCCCTTCCGCGCTCTCCGGGCCTCCCCCGTCACCTGTACGACAGGCGGTCGTGGTAGACAACGCCGATGATGGTCAGGGCTGTTGTGCCCGGCCCGCGGGCGACCGCGCGACAACAGGAAGGGGCAACCCGTGCTTCTGAAGACCTTCCGCTGGTCGTTCGCGGTCACCGCGCTCGGCCTGGCCGCAGGAGTCTGGTACGGCGGGTGGACGGCGTTCGGCGTCATCGCGATCCTCGCCGTCCTGGAGATCTCGCTGTCCTTCGACAACGCGGTGGTCAACGCCGGGATCCTGAAGAAGATGTCGGCCTTCTGGCAGAAGATCTTCCTCACGGTCGGCGTCCTGATCGCGGTCTTCGGCATGCGGCTGGCGTTCCCGGTCGTGATCGTCGCGGTCACCGCGAAGCTCAATCCGTACGACGCGGTCAACCTGGCCCTGACCGACAAGGACCGCTACGAACAGCTGGTCACCGACGCCCACCCGGCGATCGCGGCCTTCGGCGGCATGTTCCTGCTGATGATCTTCCTCGACTTCATCTTCGAGGACCGCGACATCAAGTGGCTCGACTGGCTGGAACGCCCCCTGGCCAAGCTCGGCAAGGTCGACATGCTGTCGGTCTGCATCGCGCTGATCGTCCTCCTGATCACCTCGATGACCTTCGCGACCCACGCCCACCAGCACGGCGGCGCCCACGCGGACAAGGCCCAGACGGTCCTGGTCTCCGGCATCGCCGGCCTGATCACCTACATGATCGTCGGCGGCCTCTCGGGCTTCTTCGAGGACCGGTTGGAGGCGGAGGAGGAACGGGAACGGGAGAGCGAGCGCTCGGCCGTCGTCCTCGCCGGCCAGGCGGCCTTCTTCATGTTCCTGTACCTCGAAGTCCTGGACGCCTCCTTCTCCTTCGACGGCGTGATCGGCGCGTTCGCCATCACCAACGACATCGTCCTGATGGCCCTCGGCCTGGGCATCGGCGCGATGTACGTCCGTTCCCTGACGGTGTACCTGGTCCGCCAGGGCACGCTCGACGACTACGTCTACCTGGAGCACGGCGCGCACTACGCGATCGGCGCCCTGGCCGTGATCCTCATGGTCACCATCCAGTACCAGATCAACGAGGTCATCACCGGCCTGGTCGGCGTCATCCTGATCGGCTGGTCCTTCTGGTCCTCGGTCCGCCGGAACAAGGCACTCGCGGAAGCCGAGGGGGCGGCGGAGGCTGTGGATACGGCGAAGGTCCCCTGAGCCCTCGCCCCACGGCACCTTGCTCTCCGGAACAGAGGCGCGACGGCCATGGCCATGGCGGCGACGGCCATGGCCGGGCTGTTGATCTGGCGGTCGGCACCGGCGTACGAGGGTTGTCGTGTTCCTCGAAGCGCGCGGAGTGTGGCCTTTTCGCGACTGGAGACCCGCCGACATCGGCGGGATCACACTGTTCTCGCCGGATACTGAGTGCCGCGGGTCAGGGACGGTCGCCCACGAGAGCGATTGCGCGTGTCTCGGGAACTCCCAGCATCAGCAGGCTCGTGATCGTCGCCGCTCGGGCGCCGACGGTCCCGTTCGACTGGTCGCTGTCCGCGACGGCGAACACGACGCCGTAGGCGACCTGGCTCAGCATGTCCGCCGGCAGGTGCTGAGCGAACACGTCGCCGTCCTGGCCCCGTTTCACGAGGTCGGCGAGGAGCTCGTCGACCGGCCCGAGCAGGCCGTGGATCGCCTCGCCGTACTCGCCGCGGCGCAGCGCCAGCAGCACTCGGTACCGGTGCGTGACCGGCCAGAGGCGGGCGATGAATTCGGCCCACGTCGCGTCCGCTTCCGCGCCGGAGGCGTTGACTTCGGTGAGCACGGCTGTCATCTCGGTGACGGCCCGTTCCGTGAGTGTCGAAACCAGGTCGAGGCGCGAGGGGAAATGGTCGTAGACCGTGCGACGGACGACGCCGGCGGCGGAGGCGATGTCGCCCATTCCGGCGTCGGCGTTCTCTCCCAGCACATCGAGGGCGACGTCGAGGATGCGATTGCGTGTCTCGATCGTCGAGCGCACACGGGCGGACTCGGTGGACATGGCCCCAGTATTGCACACTGCTGTACAGTGAGATTGACTGTACAGCCGTGTGCAGCGGAGGGTTGCGCTGTGCTTCGAAGCCCAGGAGAGGGGAAGAAGGCGATGACCGCACCGACGCCGCCTGCCTCGACGCTCGTCCGCCCGTTCACCGTCTCGATCCCGGAATCGGAGATCGACGACGTCAAGCAGAGACTGGCCAGAACTCGGTGGCCGGATCCGGAAACGGTGGACGACTGGTCGCAAGGGGTTCGCGTAGAGAACGCCAGGTCTCTGGTCGACCACTGGGAGCGCGGCTACGACTGGCGGCGCTTCGAGTCCGAGCTCAATCGCTTTCCCCAATTCCTGACGGAGATCGACGGGCTGGACATCCACTTCATCCACGTCAGGTCCAAGAATCCCCACGCGATGCCGCTGATCCTCACGCATGGATGGCCGGGCTCGATCGTCGAGTTCCTGAAGCTGATCGGCCCGCTGACCGATCCGGTTGCGTTCGGAGGAGACGCCGCCGATTCATTCGACGTCGTCGTCCCGTCGCTCCCCGGGTTCGGGTTCTCCCAGAAGCCCACGGAGACCGGGTGGACCGTCCCGCGCATCGCCGGCGCGTGGGCGGAGCTGATGAAGCGTCTCGGCTACACGAGCTGGGCCGCGCAGGGCGGCGATTGGGGTGCCGTCATCACCACCGCCCTCGGGGCCATGCGACCTGAGGGGCTTCTCGGAATTCATCTGAACACCCAGTACGCCTTTCCCACGCGAATACCCGACACCTTGTCGCCCGAACAGCGCCACGCCGTGGAGACCCTCGCCCTCTACACCGGCGATCTCGGTGGGTCGAACCACCTTCAGGGCACGAAGCCGGAGACCGTCGGATTCGCCCTGGCGGACTCTCCCGCAGGCCAGGCAGCCTGGATCTACGAGAAGTTCCAGTCCAAGACCGACAACCACGGGCTCGCCGAGGACGCCCTCAGCATCGACGACATGCTCGACGCGATATCCCTCTACTGGTTCACCAACAGCGCGGCGTCGTCCGCCCGCATCTACTGGGAGAACAGATCGCTCACCTTCGCCGGCCCGAAGGTGACACTTCCGGTCGCGGTGACCGTCTTCCCGAGGGACATCCCACGCCTGCCACGCAGCTGGATCGAAGACACCTACAGCAATCTGATCCACTACGGCGAGGCCGGCAAGGGCGGCCACTTCGCGGCCTTGGAACAGCCCGAGATCCTGGTCAGCGAAATCCGCACCGGCCTGCGCACCCTTCGTTCCTGACACCACCGCGTGAGCTCGGCGGGCAATGAGCGAGTCTTCTCACGGGCCTGAGGGCCGGGCTGTGCGTGCCGTATCACCCTGACCGGCGACACGATCGAAGCAGTGACGCGGGCTGCACACGAAACGGCGGTCATCCCGTGGGCACGGGATGCCGCCGCTCGCGACAAGGACCACCAGAAGGGGAAGACCGGGATGAAAACCAATCACGGTCTTGCAACCATCTGTGAAGTGCCCTCGGCAGGATTCGAACCTGCGACACCGGCTTTAGGAGAGCCGTGCTCTATCCCCTGAGCTACGAAGGCGGGACGGATCGCCCCGGAAGGCGGTCCAGGACAGGGTAGCGGATTTGGGGAGTCGGTTCGGTGGGGGAGGGCAAGGCGGGGACGGGCACCGGGCTCAGGACGCCGACACCCGCGTGAAGCGGCCCGCCACCCGCACGTCCGCCTCGATCGCGCTCGCCGTCGCCGTCAGCTCGGGGAGGATGTCCCGGACGTCCTCCTCGACCGTACGGCGGGCCACATGGGTCGGCGTGTTCAGCGCCGCGACCACCCTGCCCGTACGGTCGCGGATCGGTACGGCGATCGAACGCAGCCCCGCCTCCAACTCCTCGTCGACCAGCGCGTACCCCTGCGAACGGACCGTCTCCAGGGCCGCCGCCAGCGCCGCCGGGTCCGTCAGTGTGCGAGGGGTCAGCGCGCGCAGCTCGCCCAGGTCCGAGCGTTCCTCCGGCGGCCTGTCCGCCAGCAGCACCCGGCCCAGTGCCGTCGCATACGCCGGCAGCCGCGTCCCGACCGCGATGTTCACGCTCATCACCCGGCTCGTGGCGACCCGGGCCGTGTACTGGATGTCGTCGCCGACGAGGATCGCCAGGGACGCCGACTCGTGGATGCGGGAGGCGAGGGCGGTGAGGTGGGGGAGCGCCAGGTCGGGGAGGGTCGTACGGGAGAGGGGCGGGAAGCCGAGGGACAGCACCCGGGGCGTGAGGGCGAAACGGCGGTCGCCCGACGGGGTCACCAGGCCCAGGTGCTCGTACGTGATCAGGGCCCTGCGGGCTGTCGCCCGCGCCAGCCCCGTCGCCTGGGCGACCTCCGTGAGGGTCAGCTCGGCGCGGTCCTCGCCGAACGCCGTCAGGACCGTCAGCCCGCGGGCGAGGGACTCGACGAACTCCCGGCCGAGCTCCTGCTTGGACGCCCCCGTCCAGGTCGCGAGCCCGGAGGGGGCGGCGACGGACTCGCCCCGCGAAGCCTCGCGCAGGTCCGCCGCCAGGTCCTCCTCCATCGCCCGTACCGCCGAACGCAGCCTGGGCAGCAGGGAGTTCCGCAGATCCTGCGCGGTGTGCCGGCTCGTGTGGCTCACGACGCTCGCCACGCACGCGATGGTGCCGGTACGGGGGTCCCGCACCGGAACAGACACCGCGACCAACCCCGGTTCGATCAACTGGTCGTCCAACGCCCAGCCGTCCTGCCGCACTTGGACGGCCCACCGCTCGAAATCGGGCCCCGGCGACGACCGTTGGGGAACGGCCGGGAAGCCCTCGTCCCTCGGGTCCACCGCCCGGCGCTCCCGCCAGTGCCGCCACTCCAGGTCCGTCCACTCCGTCGCGAACAGCGGTCCCGGCGCGGTGCGTTCGGCCGGGAGCAGGTCGCCGATGCGGAAGCTGAGGGACATCGCGCGGCGGCGGGTGGCCTGGTGGATGAAACGGATGCCGTCCCGGTCGGCGACCGCGAGCGACACCGACTCGTCCAGTTCGTCGGCGAGCGCGTCCGCGCGGGCGTCCAGGACGGAGGGCAGGCGCAGGGCGGCGAGATAGGCGTTGCCCAGCTCCATGATCCGAGGGGTGAGAACCGCGTCCCGGCCGTCGAGACGGACGTATCCCATGCGGGCGAGCGTCGCGGTGATCCGGTCGACCGTGGAACGGGCCAGCCCGGTGGCCCGTTCGAGCCCGCTGAGGCTCAACATCCCACCCGCCTCGGTCAGTTGACGCACCACCGCGACCCCCCGGATCAACGGCGCGACCGCCTCGGCGGGCACGGCGGAGGCAGGATCGACCAGCGTGAGGTCAGCGGCGTCAGTGGGCATCGATTCTCCGGTACGGCAATCTCGGCAGCCCTACGGTAAGCCCCGGGCCCCTGAACCCGGGGTCACCGTCCGACGAGACCCAGCTTCCGCAGCTCCTGGCCCAGGACCGGAGCCAGCGCCCCGGCATAGGTTTCCGCCATGTGGCTCTCGTCGCGGTAGACGAAGGTGTCGCCGACGACCACGGGGCAGCGGCCCGAGCGGGGGCACAGCCAGGACTCGGGGTCGATCACGGTGGCACCGGCGTGGTGGGCGCCCTGGCGGTTGGCCTCCCGGAGGGTGGGGTCCTTGATCGCGTCGCGCTGGTCCGGCTCGCACTTCTCCAGGCGGAGGGGGTGGGTCGCGGCGCACTCGACGGGGTCGCCGTTCGGCCAGGGGGTGTCGAGCAGGACGGCCACGTGGTCAGCGGCGCGGGCCAGGCGGTCGTAGACACGTGCGTAGCCAGCCGTCCAGTCCCGCCGCGGGTCCTTCATCGGCTTCAGGGGTGTGGCCACCTCGGAGGAGGAGGCCAGGACCAGCATCGGGCGCAGCCGGGCGATCCGTGCCAGCGCGTCCTTCCGCCAGGTGTCGCACGAGGTGTACGGGCCATGGCCGTTGACGGTCGTGATGTCGGCGGTCTTGCAGGACGACTTGGTCAGCGACACCAGCTTCCAGCCGTACCGGCGGCTCAGCCGCTCCAGCGCCGGGAACCACTGGGCGGCATGGGAGTCGCCGTAGAGGACGACGGTCTCGGCCGCGGCGGGGTCGCCGTAGACGCAGGCGGGGGAGCGGGTGCCGGTGTAGTCGACGTGGCAGTTGTCGCGGTAGACGGCCGAGCGCTTCTTCTTGATGTCGGCGAGTGGTGGGGTCAGGTTGCGCGGCAGCGCGGTCGTGGAGGTGGAGAGGAGGGCGGTCAGGCGGGACTCCGGGTCCTGTGTCGTCGTCAGGGCCTCGGCCAGCCCGGGTACGCGGACGGTGGAGCTGATCGGTGGCGGGAAGGACGTCGAGACGAGGGCGACGGACACGACGGTCGCGGACAGGCCGAGGCCCAGGGCCACCGCCGTCGTCGGTCTGCGGCGCAGCGAGGCGCTGAACCGGACCGGGTTCTCGACCAGCCGCAGGCTCGCCCAGGCCAGGAGCAGGGCGGCCGCGCACAGCGCGAGGTTCAGCCGGAGCCCGGCGGTCCGGCCCAGGGCCGCGGGGCCGATCATCAGCAGCGGCCAGTGCCACAGGTACCAGCCGTACGACAGGTCGCCCAGCCGGGCCAAGGGGCGCAGCCCGATCGATCCCGACGGGGCACGGCAGCCGCCCGCGATCACCAGGGCCGCACCGAGTACCGGCAGCAGCGCGAAGTGGCCCGGGAACGGGGTGTCGTCGCCGTACAGGACCGCCGCCGCGCCGATGCCCGCCAGCCCCAACCAAGTTCCTGCGGCGGCCAGTTGACGGGGAAGGCGCTCCAACGCCTCTGTGCCGAAGGCCAGTAGGGCACCGACGCCCAGTTCCCACAGCCGGGTGTGCGGGCCGAAGTACGCCCAGGAGGGGGAGGTTTGGGTCGCCCGGACACCCAGGACGTACGACACCACGCACAACGCGCCCAGTGGGAGGGCCCGCAGCCACCGTCGCCGTGTCGACTTCCAGCTGACGAGCAGGAGTACGGGCCACAGGAGGTAGAACTGCTCCTCCACGGACAGCGACCACAGATGCTGGAAGGGCGACGGCGAGCTTCCCTCGCGGAGATAGTCGGTGCCCGACCGCGCCAGGTCGACGTTCACGAAGTACAGGGCGCCGGCCAGCGCGTCGTGCATGAACTCGGCGTAGCGGATCTTCGAGGCGAAGAGCCGGCAGCCGGCGATGGTGGCCAGCGACACCAGCGTCGCCAGGGGGAGGATGCGCAGGGCGCGGCGGGCGTAGAAGCGCCGCAGGGAGAGCGATCCGGAGCGGTCGGCCTCGCGGAGCAGGCCCGAGGTGATGAGGAACCCGGAGATCACGAAGAAGACGTCGACCCCTGCATAGCCGCCCGCGACGTACGGGACCTCGGCGTGCGCCAGCACCACGAGCGTGACGGCCAGGCCGCGCAGCCCCTGGATGTCGGGCCGGAGCGGCGGCTTCGGCGGAGGGCCGGGGCGGCCGGGTCCGTACGGCGGTGATCCGCCGGGGCGCCGGTCCGGCGCCGTGTCGCGCGGTGGACCGGCGGTCGTGGGAGTGTGCGTCATGCCTGGAACTGTCCGCAGGACAGCGGGAGTTCGAGTGACTCGCGCCACACCTCTCCCGATCCCAGGCATGGTCGTCGTGTGACGCGGGTCACCGCAGCGCGGTCTCGGCGGCGGACAGGGGAGGGTGTGGAGAACTCACTGCGTGCCCGTGTGCGAGCCGGGGATCCGGACGCGTTCAGGCACCTCTTCGACGAGCACGCCGCGGTGGTCCACCGGCACGCCGTCCGGATGACCGGCGACTGGGGCACGGCCGACGACATCGTCTCGCTGACCTTCCTGGAGGCGTGGCGGCTGCGCGAGCGGGTGCTTCCCGGTGACGACAGCCTGCGCCCGTGGCTGCTGGGGATCGCGACGAACGTCACGCGCAACACCGCGCGGGCGGCGCGCAGACACCAGGCCGCGCTCAGCAGGATTCCGCCGCCCGACCCCGTGCCGGACTTCGCCGACGAGGTGACCCGGCGCCTGGCCGACACCGAGGAACTGGCCGCCGCGCAGCGGGCGTTGAGCACGATGCGGCGCGGGGAGCGCGAGGTGTTCACGCTCTGCGTGTGGGAGGGCCTGGACGCCGCCACGGCCGCCGAGGCCCTGGGCGTGGCCGTCGGCACCGTACGGGCCCGGCTCTCGCGCGCGAGGAAACGCCTGCGCAGGCTCACCGAACTCGAACTCCGAGGCAGGGGCGGCACGGGGAACGGCGAAGTGCAACGCCCGGCCGCGGCCGGACAGTCACCGGATAGCCGCCATCAGGCGGCTCGGTCCACGCAGGAGACGAAGCGATGAACACCGACCCGCTACGACGCGATCAGCCGGCCGACCACCACGACCTGGCCGAGTTGCTGCCCGCGCCGGGCCGTCCGGTGCTCGCTCAGGGCCGCCACCGCGTACTGAGGGAACACCTGATGCGGTACATCACCCACGAGCACGAGACCATCCACGAGCAGTCCGCCACGACGACCACCTCACGTCCGTCCCCCGCCCGCCGGCGCCTCGTTCTCGTCGCCGCGCCGCTGGCCCTGGCCGCCGTCGTGGGCCTGGGAGCGGTGGCGGTCGACAACGCGCGGGACGGCAAGCACGGTACGGCCGCCGCGGGAGTCACCGCCGACCGTCGGAATGCCACGCGACTGCTGGACCGGATCGCCCTGGCGGCGGCCGACCGCCCGGCGGTCACGGTCCGCGACGACCAGTACATCTACACCAAGTCCCAAGGATCGGCGGCCGAGTTGGGCGTCGACTTCAGCAGTGCCGAGGAGCTCGCGAAGCACAAGGGGCCCTTCACGCCGAAGCCGTACAAGGGTGCCGTCCGGCAGGAGCAGTGGGATTCCGTGGACGGCGGGCGGGACGGTCTGCGGAAGGGCGTGGCGCTCGCCGACCCCTCCCAGAAGATGACCATGGACATGAGGGGAACCGGATACCTGACCTTCCGGCAGCTCCAGGCCCTGCCCACCGACCCCGACGCGCTGCTGAAGAAGTTCTCCGGCGACGCCAGGAACGTGACGGCGGCCCGCCGCACGGAAGTCGTGGTCGAGAACCTCGGCGCGATCATCGACGAGGCCACCCTGCTCCCCGACCTCAGCGCCGCGATCTACCGTGCCACCGCCGAGCTCCCGGGCGTGAACGTCGTCGACCACGTCAAGGACGCCGCGGGGCGGGAGGGCGTCGGCCTCACGTTCAAGGGCGCCCCGAAGGGCTACGCCTGGGTCTTCGACTCGTCGAGTCTCGTCTACCTCGGCACAACCGACGCCGCTCTCCTGGGAGTTGGCATCGCGGACAAGGCGGGTGAGGTACCGGTCAGCTCGTCCTGAGTGAGCCGCCAGGGGGCGTCCGCCCTGGCAGGCGCCCCCCTACTGCGTCCGCGTCACCGTCACCCGATAGTCCCCCGCCGCATCCGCCCCCATGACCGCCACCCGGATCCCCCGCCCCGGGTCGTTGAAGCTCTCGCCCGCCGTGAACGGCGCGTCCGACAGCTCGGCCTGCACATTGGGGCTCCGGGTGCAGCCCCCGCTGTCCCGGTGTGCGTCGTACACCTTCACCGGGCCCATGCCCGTGTCCACGTCCGCTTCGACCTTGTAGATGAGGACGCCCGGCCGGCACACCGCCTCGTCGTTGCCCTCGCGGGTGCGCAGCTCCAGGGCGTAGCCCGTGCGTCGGGTGAGCGGGACGAAGACCAGCCGGGTGCCGGCGGTGCCCGGGTGTTCCAGCGGGGTCAGGGTGTACTCCGAAGTCCCTCTGCTCATCGCGCAGTTGACCTGGGACGGGCCCAGCCAGCCGAGCTTCCACTTGTGCCAGCCGAGGAAGTCGTTGTTGGCGCCCCAGTCCTCGCTCATGATGTCCCAGTGGCCGACCGCGCTCCCGCCCGACTGGGTGTAGAGGTCGGGCAGGCCGAAGACGTGGCCGTTCTCGTGGGGGAGGACGCGGTAGCCGGTCTGGGAGTACGAGCCGGAGCCGTCGTCCTGGCGGGAGTAGACGAAGGACGCGTTGGAGACCGGGACGCCGTCCGCGACCGGGGCCTCCGTGTTGCCCGCGAACGTCACCGACAGGACCGTGTCCAGGGCCGAGGGGCCGGCGTTCGGGGTGACCAGGACGTTCAGGAGGTCGTACTGGCGGAAGTCCACGGTCGGGTCGGCGGCGGCCACGATGTCCTGGACGAGCTGCCGGTACCCGGGGTCGAAGGGCGCGCCGCGCTCTATGCCGTAGGACTTGAAGGACTTGGGCATGCGGAGCCAGTGGGTGACCGGGGTCTCGGGGCGGTAGTCGAGGCGGCCGTAGGAGCTGGTGGCGAACCATTCCTGGGTCTTGGGGAAGAACTCGCGGTACCGGTCCATGGCGGTGCCCTCGCCGGGGGCGTCGGAGAAGTCGACCATCAGGGTCAGGGCGTGGACCGTGCCGGTGGAGCGGGAGTAGCCGCCCGGGGTGGGGATGCCCTCGGACATCTGGACGTCGAGGGGGCCGTTGATCATGCAGGAGCCGAGTGCGGAGGTGCGGGCGAGCGCGACCGGGCCCGCCGCCGTCGTGGCGCCCGGGGTGAGGTGTCCGGTACCGGCCGAGGTGCTGACCGCGAGGGTCAGGACGGTCACGGACGCGAGGGCGGCCACGCGGCGCGGGCGTATCCGACGGCTGGGCTGCATGCAGGGACCCTTCGCGCCAACGGCAGCCGCCGGTCTCCGGCTGCACCCTTTCGATCACCCTGTGTCGTGTGCCGCGAGGGCGCGCGCTGGAGGAGACCGACCGTGTGTTTCTCGCTGGTAGGGGGCCGAACGGGGAGCTCCGCGGGGGCGCCGGGCGAAGATCCAAACCGGGATCCCGGTGAATGTGACTCAGGTCACATCAGAACAATCGTGGAGGTGGAAATAACCGGGGAGCGTCTCCCCGTTTAGCCATGTGTCCGAGCGAAACGGGGATTCGGTCCCCGGATCGCCTCAGCAGTCCAAGACCTTCAGGAGCACGCCGTGACGACCGCGACCCCCGTACAGCGAAAGGTGACCCGGCCGCGCGCCGACGCTTTGCGCAACCGGGAGCGGATCGTCACCGCCGCCCGCGAGATGTTCGTCGAGTTCGGCCCCGATGTGCCGCTCGACGAGATCGCCCGCCGGGCCGGCGTCGGCAACGCCACGCTTTACCGCAACTTCCCGGACCGTGACGCCCTCGTTCGCGAGGTCGTGGTCTCGGTCATGGACCGTACGGCGGAGGCCGCAGAGCAGGCGCTCAACGAGACCGGCGACGCCTTCGCCGCTCTGGAGCGCTTCGTGCACGTCTCCGCGGACGAGCGGATCAGCGCGCTGTGCCCGATGATCTCCGGCACCTTCAACCAGTTCCACCCGGACCTGGAAGCCGCGCGCGAGCGGGTCGAGGAGCTCATCGACGAGGTCATGGAACGGGCCAGGAGGGCCGGGCAGCTCCGGTCCGACGTGGGTGTCGGCGACCTGATGGTCGCCGTGGCCCAGCTCAGCCGGCCGCCGGCCGGCACCGGTTGCCTCAGCGCCGACCGCTTCGTACACCGACACCTGCAGCTGTTCCTGGACGGACTGCGGGCCCCGGCCCGCTCGGTCCTGCCCGGCACCGCTGCGACGATGGAGGATCTCCGGCAGCCCTGACCGATTAGTTCAGAGCATCACGCCTGTCTCAACAACAAGTTTCCGGCTCTCGTCGACGTAGACGAGCCGTCCCCGATCACGTCCTTCTTCCGTATTTTTCCGTCACGAAGTCCCGAAGTGGGTACCACCATGTCTGAAACAGCTCGAAGCGCCCCAGGCGCTCTCGACAAGGCCTCCGAGGCCGCCGAGCACGAAGCCCATTCCAACCGCTGGAAGGCGCTCGCGTTCATCGCGCTCGCCCAGCTGATGGTCGTGCTCGACGCGACCATCGTGAACATCGCCCTTCCGTCCGCCCAGACCGACCTGGGCATCTCCGACGGCAACCGGCAGTGGGTCGTCACGGCCTACGCCCTCGCCTTCGGCGGACTCCTCCTCTTCGGCGGCCGCATAGCCGACCTGTGGGGCCGCAAGCGTGCCTTCGTCGTCGGTCTGACCGGCTTCGCCGCCGCGTCCGCCCTCGGCGGTGTGGCCACCACCGGCGCCATGATGTTCGGCGCCCGTGCCCTCCAGGGCGCCTTCGGCGCACTGCTCGCGCCCGCCGCGCTCTCCCTGCTCGCCGTGATGTTCACGGACGCCAAGGAACGCGCCAAGGCGTTCGGCATCTACGGCGCGATCGCCGGTGGCGGCGGCGCCGTCGGCTTCATCCTCGGCGGCGTGCTGACCGAGTACCTGGACTGGCGCTGGACGTTCTTCGTGAACATCCCGTTCGCGATCGTCGCCGCGCTCGGCGCGTACTTCGTCATCCGCGAGCCGGAGGGCGGCCGCAACCGCAACCCGCTCGACATCCCGGGTGTCCTGCTCTCCACCCTCGGCCTGGTCTCGCTCGTCTACGGCTTCACCCGCGCCGAGACCGACGGCTGGGGCGACTCCTCAACCATCGCGCTCTTCATCGCTTCCGCGGTCCTGCTGGTCTCGTTCGTGATCGTCGAGTCCAGGGTCAAGGCCCCGCTGCTGCCGCTGCGCGTGATCACCGACCGCAACCGCGGCGGTATCTACCTCTCGCTCGGCATCGCCATCATCGCGATGTTCGGCACGTTCCTCTTCCTCACCTACTACCTGCAGGTCGTGAAGGGCTTCTCGCCCATCAAGACCGGCTTCGCCTTCATGCCGATGATCGTCGGCATGATGGTCGGCTCGACCCAGATCGGCACCCGCCTGATGACCCGCCTGCCGGCCCGCCTGCTCATGGGCCCCGGCTTCCTGGTCGCCGCGGTCGGCATGCTGCTGATGACGCAGCTGGAGATCGGCTCGTCCTACGCCTCGATCATCCTGCCCGCGATGCTGCTGCTCGGTCTCGGCATGGGTACGGCGTTCATGCCGGCCATGTCCCTGGCCACCCTGGGCGTCGAGCCCCGGGACGCGGGTGTCGCCTCCGCGATGGTCAACACCTCGCAGCAGGTGGGCGGCGCCATCGGTACGGCCCTGCTGAACACGATCGCCGCGTCCGCGACGACCGCGTACATCAAGGACCACATCGCCTCGGCGGGTACCTCCAAGACCCAGCAGCAGCTCGTCGCGCTGCAGGGCCAGGTGCACGGCTACACCAACGCCATCTGGTTCGCGGTCGGCATGCTGGTCGCGGCCGCGGTGATCGTCGGGGTCCTCGTCAACGCCGGCAAGCAGGGTTCCGACCCGGTCGCCTCCGGTGACGACGTCGAGGACGAGTTCAAGATCCCGGTCGTCGCCCACTGACGACGCCCGGCCGGTCGTACCCCCTTCGCACCATCCGTGCCTACGGGGAAGGGGACGCCCCGTAGGTACGACTCCCAGGAACTGCCCTGGTTCTCGCCTGAGTTGAGCGGCTCAGCGGAGCCAGGGCAGGTCCGCACCCGCTTCGTTCGGCTGAAGTCCCTCGGCGACGATCTCCATGATCTCGCCGAGGGACTTCTGCTGTTCCGGCGTCAGCCGCTCGAACAACGCCTGCCGTACGGCGGCCACATGGCCCGGCGCGGTCCGGCTGAGCACGCCGTAGCCCTCGTCGGTCAGCACCGCGAACTGGCCGCGCTTGTCGGAGGGGCAGTCCTCGCGGCGCACCCAGCCGTTCTTCTCCAGGCGCGCGATCGCGTGCGAGAGACGGGAGCGGGTGATCTTCGCGTTCATGGCCAGCTCGGTCATCCGCAGCCGGCGGCGCGGAGCCTCGGCGAGCTGCACGAGAAGCCCGTAGTAGATGTGCGGCATGCCCGCGTCGCGCTGGAGCTGGCGGTCCAGATGGTCCTCCAGGAGGGTGCTGGCGTGCATGTAGAAACGCCAGACGTGCTGCTCCTCGGCGGTGAGCCAGCGGGGTTCGTCGGAGGGTGCCGTTTCGTCAGCGGGTGCGGGTGCCGTGTTCATGCACTCCACTGTACGAGAGCTCTCCTTGAAGGTTAAACAAATGGGGCGTAAGCTCTCACGCAGGAAGTTTGAGAGTTCAAGCATTCAGTTCGATCAAGGTTCGACCAGGGGAGTGACCGTCATGTCCACCGCCGCACCGGAGCGCATGCCCGCCCTCTATCTCAGCCACGGCGCCCCGCCCCTCGCGGACGACCCGATCTGGCCCGGCGAACTCGCCGCCTGGTCCGCCGGCCTCCCCCGCCCCAAGGCGATCCTCATGGTCTCCGCCCACTGGGAGGAGGCCCCCCTCGCCCTCGGCGCGGTCGACCCGGTCCCCCTGGTCTACGACTTCTGGGGCTTCCCCGAGCACTACTACCAGGTCCGCTACGACGCCCCGGGCGCCCCCGAACTCGCCGAGTCCGTACGGAAGTTGCTGCGCGCCCCGGGCGTCCCGGTCCAGGACGTCCCGGACCGCGGCCTCGACCACGGGGCGTACGTCCCGCTCGTCGAGATGTTCCCGGCCGCCGACATCCCGGTCCTCCAGGTCTCCATGCCGACCCTCGACCCGGCGAAGCTGATGGACATCGGCCGCAAGCTGGCGCCCCTGCGCGACGAGGGCGTCCTGATCGTCGGCTCCGGCTTCTTCACCCACAACCTCGCCGCGCTGCGCCACACCGGCGGGGGAGTGCCCACCTGGTCCTCCGAGTTCGACGACTGGGGCAGGCGGGCACTGGAGTCCCGCGACTGGGACGGCCTGCTGGACTTCCTCCACAAGGCCCCGGCCGGGCGCTACGCCCATCCGCGCACCGAGCACTTCGCCCCGCTGTTCGTCGCCATGGGCGCGGCGGAGGCGGGCGGTGACCTGGACGCGCGGGAGTCCTTCAACCCCTCCGTGATCGACGGGTTCTGGATGGGGATGGCGAAGCGGTCGGTGCAGTTCGGCTGAGGCGCCTGGAACTGCGTACTCCTGGAGCTACAACTCCCGTTCGTACCAGGCGACATCCCAGTAGCGGCCGAACTTGCGGCCCACCTCCCGGTAGGTGCCGACATGCCGGAACCCGAAGCGTTCATGCAGCCGCGTGGACGCTTCGTTGGGCTGTGCGATGCCCGCGTACGCCCGGTGCACGTCCTCGTCCGCCAGAGCCTCGAACAGGGCCTTGTAGAGCAGCGTGCCGATGCCCCGGCCGCCCGCGTCGGGGGCGAGGTAGACCGTGACCTCGACCGAGGTCGAGTAGGCGGGCTTCGCCCGGTAAGGGCTGGATGTGGCGTAGCCGAGGATTCGCTGTGAGTTTCCTTGGGAGGTCCCGTCCACGGCAACCTTCAGCCGGTATGGCCCGTCTTCAGGGTGGGAGAGCAGCCAAGGGCGACGCTCCTCCGGTGTGAAGGGGACGGTGTCGAAGGTGATCGGGGTTTCGCGTACGTAGTGGTTGTAGATGTCCGTGAGGGCGTCGAGGTCACTCTCGACTCCCGGCCTGACCTGCACCTCTGTATGTTCCGACGGCATCGTTACCCCCTTGTGGCCGGACAGGGTACTGCAAGATCAGAAAAATAGGGGAGCGGGTTGGGAATTCTGTCCGGATTCCAGTCGTTGTTTCCATCAGATGCAGGGCACACGAGAAGAGTGCCAAGGCATCAGACGAACACCTGCTGACCCACCATCGCAAGGGAGCACGCATGGCAACCCGTGCCGTCGCCCGTCGTAAGTCCGCCTCCGGCGAGACCTCCGGCGTGGCACGCAGTGTTCGCGCCCATGGCGGCGAGATCGCCGACCGCGACCTGGTCGGCATGTATCTCGACGAAATCGCGCGTACACCGCTGCTCGACGCCGCCAAGGAAGTCGAGCTTTCACAGACCATCGAAGCGGGCGTGTTCGCGCGCCAGGTCCTCGACGGCGAGGAGAAGTCCCAGGCGGACGCCTCCCGCGCCGAGCTGGAGGCCCTGGTCGCCGAGGGGGAGCGTGCCAAGGACGTCTTCATCCGTTCCAACCTCCGCCTGGTCGTGGCCGTGGCCCGCCGTTACCCCCGTAGCGGCCTGCCCCTCCTCGACCTGATCCAGGAGGGCAACGCGGGCCTGGTGCGCGCGGTCGAGAAGTTCGACTACCGCAAGGGCTTCAAGTTCTCGACGTACGCGACCTGGTGGATCCGCCAGGCCATCACCCGCTCCATCGCCGACCAGTCCCGGACCATCCGCCTGCCCGTCCACCTCGTGGAGGAGCTGGGCCGGATCCGCCGGGTGCAGCGCGAGTTCAACCGCAAGAACGGGCGGGAGCCCGAGCACGCGGAGATCGCCGCCGAGCTGGACACCACCCCGGAGCGCGTGACGAACGTCCTGGACTGGGCCCGTGACCCGGTCTCGCTGAACATGTCGGTGGACGACGACGGAGACACGCAGTTCGGTGACCTCCTGGAGGACACCTCCGCGGTCTCGCCCGAGCAGTCCGTCATGACCCTGCTGCGCAGCGAGGAACTGGACGACCTGATCGGCCGCCTCGACCAGCGCACGGCGTCCATCATCAAGATGCGGTACGGCATGGAGGACGGCCGGGAGCGCACGCTCACCGAGGTCGGCAAGGAGCACGGCCTGACCCGCGAGCGCATCCGCCAGATCGAGAAGCACGCACTGCTGGAACTGAAGAAGCTGGCGAGCCAGACCGGCTTCGACGCGGCGGCGTAAGCGGTAGTGAGCGTGGCGGGAGCTGTGCCGGGGGCGTGAGCCCCCGGCCTCCGGCCCGGTGGACGCGGGGGCGCGTACCGGACGAGCTGCGTGCCGGACCGCGTACGCCCGGTGGCGGGAGGCCGCGCGAACATGGCTGTGTAACGCCGCTTCAAGCTGCTGGACCCTGGGAACAAGACTTCAGGGCCCAGGAGTTCGGGTCCGAGGCCATGCTCCGAGACCCCTGAGCCAAGTCCCGACGCACATACCCCCCCCGGCGCCGGGACTCTCCCGAACCGGGCTTCGGCGCCTGTCCCCCCAGGCGCCGGGGCCCGGTTCTTCTCGCCTGCGGGGTGGACGGGGCGTCGGCATGCCGGGACGGCGGGGCACCCCGTACCTGAACCCCGGGGTGGCCCGCCGAATGGCAGATTGTGCCACAGCGGCATAGCCTGCCGATGTGAGCAGCCCCACCCCAGCACCGGATTCCAGCCCTGCTTCGACCTCCGGCTCCTCTGCCTCCTCCGTACCGCTCTCGCTGACCGAGCGGCGCAAGGCCGAGACCCGGATGGAGATCGCCCGGGCCGCTGCCGGACTCTTCGTGAGACACGGGCTGCGGGCCACCCGCGCCGAGGACATCGCCCAGAGCGCGGGCATCGCCCCCCGCACCTTCTACCGCTACTTCGCCACCAAGGAAGAGGCCGTCGCCCCGCTCTACGCGGCCGGCGCCCAGCGCTGGGTGGAGGCGGTCCGCGCGGCCCCGGCCGCCCTGTCGGTGCCGGAGGCCCTGGAACACGGGATCCGCTACACGCTGACCCCCGGGGTGGGCGTCTCCATCAACTCCTGGACCTGGGTACGCACGTTGATCGGCATGGCCGAATCCAGCCCCGCCCTGCGCCGGGTGTGGGCGGAGGTCTACCAGGCCTCGGAACGCACTCTGGGCGAGATCCTCGCGGAACGCCTCACCGCGGAACGCCTTCCCGAGGGCGACGACGCCGACACCGACCCGGCTCCGTCCGTGCTGTCCTCCGAGGTGCGCTTCGCCGCCGCCGTGGCAAGTGCCGCCGTGCGTACGGCTGTTGAGGGGTGGGCGTCCGGGGAAGCGGGTGCGGGTAAGGGTGCGAGTTCGGTGGCGGGGCCGGTGGAACTGGCGCTGCGGAATCTGCGGGCGCTGCGGGACTTTCCCTGGGGGGAACTGGGGACGGGACGGGGCACGGTGTGAGCTCCGCTCCCGTACCCGCCGAGGCTCACGCCCGCGGCCCGCCCGCACTGCCCGCCCGGCTCAACCGTTCCCCCAACTCCCTTACGGACCGCACCAGTTCCTCCGGTTCCTGCACCGTGAACTCGCACCCCAGCATGGCCAGCCGTACGGCCAGCCAGTCCACCGCGTCGCCGGTCGTGGCGCGCAGACGGCAGCTGTGCTCGTCGAGCGGTTCCGGGGTGCCGAGCCAGGACGGGATGCGGGCCGCGACGACGTCGGCGGGGGCGGCGAAGGTGACGGCGTACTCATACGTCTCCTGACGCCGGTGCATCGACTGCCGTAGGTACTCCGCCGCGCTTCCGGTCGGCAGCTCGCGCGGGGTGAACCGGGCCCCGGTGGCGAAGGGTTGGCTCACCCGGTCGACCCGGAACGTCCGCCAGTCCTCGCGGTCGAGGTCGTAGGCGACGAGGTACCAGCGCCGGCCGGTCGAGACGAGGCGGTAGGGCTCCGTCTGTCGGCGGGACTCGGTGCCGTCCTTGGCGCGGTAGGCGAAGCGCAGCCGCTCCCGGCCGGCCACCGTCGAGGCCATCACGGTCAGCGTCTCGGGGGCGATGCTCGCGCCGTCGCCACTGGTCAGCGGAGTGGTGGCGGCCTGGAGGGTGGCGACCCGGTGCCGCAGCCGCGAGGGCAGTACCTGTTCCAGCTTCGCCAGCGCCCGTACGGACGCCTCGTCCACGCCCTCCAGCGCGTGCCCGGCGCCCGCGCGCAGGCCGACCGCGATCGCCACCGCCTCCTCGTCGTCCAGCACCAGCGGGGGCATCGCCTTGCCCGCGACGAGCCGGTAGCCGCCGTCGGAGCCGAGCGTCGCCTGCACGGGGTAGCCGAGTTCGCGCAGCCGGTCGATGTCCCGCCGGACCGTGCGCCGGGAGACCCCGAGCCGGTCGGCCAGCTCGCCGCCGGGCCACTCGCGGGGCGTCTGGAGCAGTGAGAGGAGCTGGAGGAGCCGGGCCGGGGTGTCCGTCGTCATGAGTTCGAGGATGCCGTAGAACTAGGACATGATCTGACCTAATGGGGTCATAGCTTCAAGCCATGACTTCCACCGAAACCCTTGTCGACAGCCCAGCCCCCGTGGTTGCCGCGAGTGACCGGCGTCGCTGGTTCGCCCTCGCGATCGTGATGACCGCGGCCTTCATGGACCTCGTCGACGTCACGATCGTCAATGTCGCGATCCCGTCGATCCAGCGGGACGCGGGCGCCTCGTTCAGCCAGATCCAGTGGATCACGGCCGGTTACGCGCTCGCCTTCGCCGCCGGGCTGATCACCGGCGGGCGGCTCGGTGACATCCACGGCCGCAAGCGGCTGTTCCTCGTCGGGATCGGCGGCTTCACGCTCGCCTCCGCGCTGTGCGGCTTCGCCGCGAACCCGGAGATGCTGGTCGCCTCGCGCATCCTGCAGGGCGGGATGGCGGCGATGATGGTGCCGCAGGTGCTGTCGATCGTGCACGCGACCTTCCCGGCGCACGAACGGGGCAAGGTGTTCGGGCTGTTCGGCGCGATCGTCGGCCTGGGCGCGGTCTCGGGCCCGCTGCTCGGCGCGCTGCTCACGGAGTGGAATCTCTTCGGCCTGGAATGGCGCCCGATCTTCCTGATCAACCTGCCGGTGGGAATCGCCGGCCTGGTCCTCGGCAGCCGCTTCATCACGGAGTCCAAGGCGCCGCGCGCCCTGAAGCTGGACCTCGTCGGCGTCACCCTGGTCACGCTGGGCCTGCTGATGCTGCTCTATCCGCTCACCCGGGGCGACGAACTGGGCTGGCCCGCCTGGGGGTTCGTGTCGATGTCCGGCTCGATCGGTGTCTTCTCCGCACTGGTGGCGTACGAGAAGCGGAAGGCGTCGCGGGACGGTTCGCCGCTCGTCGAGCTGTCGCTGTTCGAGGTGAAGAGCTTCGCGGCGGGCATCGCCGTACAGACCGTCTTCGGGATCGGACTCGGCATCTTCTTCCTGGTCTGGACGCTGTACATGCAGATCGGGCTGGGCTGGAGCCCGCTGCGGGCGGGGCTGACCGGTGTGCCGTTCTCGATCGCGGTCTCGGTGGCGGCCGGGATGTCCGTGCAGAAGCTGGTGCCCCGGCTCGGCGGACGCAATGTGCTCCAGACCGGCGCGCTGGTGATGGCCGCGGGCGTGCTGCTCTACCTCTGGGAGGCGGACCGGTACCAACTGGCCATCGCCTCCTGGCAGATGGCGCTGCCGCTCGTCGTGATGGGCGCCGGCATGGGCCTGATCTTCGCCCCGCTGACCGACACGATCCTCTCCGAGGTGCCGCGCGAGCACGCGGGTTCGGCGTCCGGGCTCATCAACACCGTTCAGCAGATGGGCAATGCGCTGGGGCTGGGGTTGGTGTCGGTGGTCTTCTTCGGCTCGATCGGGGACCGGCTGACCCCCGCGGAGGTGGGGCCGGCGTTCGTCAACGCCTTCCAGAACGCGCTGGGTTGGGTGGCTGCGGTGATGTTCTCGATCTTCCTGCTGATGTTCGCGTTGCCGGGGCGGGCGGCGGGGCGGGCTGCCACGGAGGCGGCCGCGGAGAACGGGGCGGCCGCGGAGATGCCGACGCCTGCGGACAAGTCGGCTGTGCCGAGCGGGAGTTGACGCCGACCACCGCCCCACGAGATGTCGTACGACAGCCCCCCGCCCCGAGGCAGTACGGGGGCGGGGCGCTCGACGCAAACGACCGGGCGATGGCGTACGCCGGTGCGCGGGGGGAGGCGTACGCCGGGCGGTTCGGCGGCGCACTGCGGACCGAACGTCGTACTACGTACCCGAATGATCTGTTCTGTGCGGAACACGCCGACTTCGGGTGTCTCGTGTGCCCAACTGGCCTGCGCCACAAGAAAGCTGACAGTGCGTAAGGTGCGGGTGGGACGCGTGGGCCGGGCGTGTGCGGCGGGGGTGTCGGCGCGGCGCCGAGAGCGGTGACCTTATTTATTAGTCGACCTTTACGATGTGCGGCGGCGAACTCTTGATTTCCGTTCAGGATTCCGCCTCCCGCCCGGGCTCACCGCATTTCCTGTCGTCCTGGATTGCCTCAAGAAAAGGAATTGCTGCGACGGCTGCCAGTTAATCGGGCGGACCGGAGCGGCGCGCTCCGCTGGTTTTGTCGGGCGTGCTTCCGTTGGGCGGTGGAGTCGGCCGCCCGGGCTCGTGTTGGCGGAATCTGTTTACTCCTGATCGATGGCAGTCATTTGATAACGCTGTCATGTACCCGTGAGAGGCCTGAGCGCCTTGCTCTCGTGTGGATAAAGGGGACAAAAAACGCGGCCCGTCGAGGCGTCCCGACGGCGTGTGCGGAGAGGTGTGCTGTCGGTGACAATCCCCGCAGGAGGGGGTTTCGCCTGGCTATCCGCCGTCGGGGGCCCATTGTCGGCAGGCGGGGAGTGACCCAAACGGCGTCCGTGGTGTTTACTGGGCACCGGTCTGATCCTTGGTGGGTCCGGACCATTTCGGGAGGTCTCAGGGGTGGTGCCCTGGGGCCTCTCGTTTTTGCCGTCGGTTTGTGCGGACGTCATATCCCGGCTACCCGGGGAAGGGCTCGGTCGCACCTCTGGGAGGGTGCGGATAACCGGGGCGGCCGCGATCGACGTATGGGTAAAGGGCAATTTCTTTCCCCTCCAAATTACCCGTGATCTTCTGTAATAAAGCCCCACGGTCAGGGGTTCCCGAAACGATCTACATTCTCGACACGCGCCTTCGAAAACACGACTGGCTCTTGGCTCGTGGCGAGGGGTACGGTCTATCCCGCGCACTCTTTCCACCCGCTTCCACCCGCCGGGCCCCACCAGCCGGGCGGTGCCGTACCTCCCGGAACGTTCCGGACCCACCACCGGAACCCCGCTGACCAGCGGGGCTCCCCTGCGTAACCGCCAAGAGGATTGGACTGGATGAGCACCGTCAACGACGACGGCGGATTCCCGCTGTCGAGCCGCGGCTCCCGCGGCACCCTGCTCGTGACGCATCGTCACCACCGCGCGCCTCAGGGCGTGTACGCCGGTTCACGCGCCGTCACGGCCGCCGGTGCGGGGGAGTGAGCGTGCCCTCGACCGCCGACACCAACCGGCCGACCGACCTTCTCATGGGCCACGAGGAAAAGCCGGCGGGAAGCTTCCTGCGGCGCCTGTCGGCCGAGGACTGGCGCTTTCTGCTGGAGGACGATCTGCGGGGCCGCAGCTTCGGCCAGGACGAGTACCTGCCGATGGAGTCGGACGACCGGAACGTGTACATGATCTGGGACGGCGTCGTACGACAGGACCGCTTTCCGCTCGGCGACTGGGACGGTGCCCCCGCCGTCACCCGGTTCCGGGGCGCCGGCCAACTGGTCGGCGAGGCCAAACTCATCACCCCCGACTCCGCCGTCCGCACCCGGTGCCTGACCAGGACCGTGGTCATCCCCTGTCGCGCGCGCCGCTTCAACGTCCTGCTGAGCAACAGGCCCAGGATCAAACTCGCGCTCCTGCGCAGCCTTGAGGACCGCAACCGCAGCGACGAACTCGTCTACACCCTGACCACCCGGCCGCCCCTGGAGCGCACCAGTACCCTCCTGGCGCATCTCGCCGACACCGCGGGTTCCCCCGACCCCCGGACGGGCTCCACCACCATCACCGGCCCGGGTCAGAAGGACATCGCTGCCGCGCTCCAACTCGCTGTGTCCACAACGGAGAACGCGCTCCGCACCCTGCGCTACCACGGGATCGTCGAGGCCCGGTACCGCAAGTTCCTGGTCCATGACGTCGACGCGCTGCGCCACCTCGCCGCCGCGGCCTGACTCCGCCCGGCGCACCGTTCACCCTCCCCGCTCGCGCTTCATCCCCGAACGGATCACCGCATGATGACCAGCGCCTTCCTGGTGCCCGCCGCGTCCGCCCTTGCCGGGGCCTTCCTCGCCGTGCTGATGTACCGGCACCACAGGCAGGTCTTCGCCTGGACGCGGAAGATGCGCCGCAAGGACGAGACGAACACCGACTACGACAAGCCCGGCGTGTGGCTCGCCGACCTCTACGAGGCGCAGTGCGGCCTCGCCCAGAAGCCCTGTGTCGCCGAGGACTTCAAGGACATCGCCACGATCGGCAAGATGCTCGCGGGCATAGCAGATCACACCCCGGGCGTCCGGTTCGAGCTGACGAGGGTCGTCGAGAGCGTGCGGGGCTATGTCGCCACCGCCCTGCCCGCGCAAGGCCCGGCCGTACGCGTCGGCCTCCCGGAGCACCGCGCCCGGCTCGAACAGGCGATGCGCCAGGAGGCCGCCCGCGACGAACTGGCGCACGCCATCCTCGCCGCCGAGCAGCGGATCAAGGACCTGCGCCACGGCTGACCGCACACCGCAAGCGGCCCCAAAGAACACCGCGAGCAGCCCCAAAAAAGATCCCCTCTGCCCGTTCATGTCCACCTGATGCCCGAACCTGTTTACTTTCCGGAAATCCGGGCGTAGCCTCCGAGCGAAACCACAAGTTCGGGCAAAGGTCGGAGGCGAACGGACATGTACGCACCGGAGCGGCAGCAGGAGATCCTCCGGCTGGCCCGTGACGGCGGCCGGGTGGACGTGGTGTCGTTGGCCGAGGAGTTCCAGGTCACGGCGGAGACGATCCGCCGGGATCTGAAGGCCCTCGACCGCGCGGGACTCGTCCGCCGGGTGCACGGCGGTGCCATACCCGCCGGGCGGCTGGACTTCGAGCCGGATCTCGCCGAGCGCGAGTCGACGGCGGCCGACGAGAAGGACCGGATCGCCAAGGCGGCCCTCGCCGAGCTGCCGA
Source organism: Streptomyces sp. NPDC048504 (assembly GCF_043200035.1). Taxonomy (NCBI): domain Bacteria; kingdom Bacillati; phylum Actinomycetota; class Actinomycetes; order Kitasatosporales; family Streptomycetaceae; genus Streptomyces; species Streptomyces sp. NPDC048504. Next base: position 255,567 of record NZ_JBICXA010000002.1, on the reverse strand, counting down.
TGCAGGGCACGGTGATCCTCGACGCCGGTACGACGATCGCCCGCCTCGCGGGCATCATCCCGCTGGAGGCCGAGCTCACCGTCGTCACGCACTCCCTGCCCATCGCGGCCCGCCTCGCGGACCACCCGGGCATGCAGCTCCACCTCGTCGGGGGGCGCGTGCGGCACCGTACGCGCGCCGCCGTGGACGCATGGGCGCTGCGGGCGTACGGCGAGATCCGCGCCGACGTCGTGTTCGTCGCGGCCAACGGCTTCTCCGCCGGGCACGGGCTGACCACCCCCGACCTCGCCGAGGCCGCCGTCAAGCGCGCGGCGATGACCGCCGCCCGCCGCGTGGTGCTGCTCGCCGACTCCGCCAAGCACGGCCAGGAGCACTTCGCCCGCTTCGGCGCCCTGAGCGACGTGGACCTGCTGATCACCGACAGCGGGCTGAGCCCAGAAGACGCCACCGCCATGGAGCGCGGCGGCATGGAAGTAGTGCGCGCATGATCCTCACGGTCACCCCGAACCCGTCCCTCGACCGCACCTACGAGGTCCCCTCGCTGGACCGCGGCGAGGTCATACGGGCCACCGGCGAGCGCATGGACCCGGGTGGCAAGGGCGTCAACGTCTCCCGCGCGGTCGCCGCCGCGGGCCGCCGTACGGTCGCTGTCCTGCCGCTGGGCGGGGCGCCGGGCGCGCTGGTCGCGGACCTGCTCGACGCGCAGGGCATCGAGGTCGCGCCGGTCCCGGTCGCCGGGGCCACCCGGTCGAACATCGCCCTCGCCGAGGCGGACGGCGTCCTCACGAAGATCAACGCGCCCGGCCCCGAACTGACCGCAGCCGAACAGGAGTTGCTCCTGGAGACGGTCAGGCAGCAGTCCCGTGACGCCGACTGGATCGCCTGCTGCGGCAGCCTCCCGCGCGGCCTCGCGCCGTCCTGGTACGCCGAGTTGGTCGCCCGCGCGCACGCCGTCGGCGTCCGTATCGCCCTCGACACCTCCGGCCCCGCGCTCATCGAGGCCCTGCGCGAACGCCCGGACGTGGTGAAGCCCAACGCCGAGGAACTCGCGGAGGCCGTCTCCCGCCCCCTCGCCACCGTCGGCGACGCGGTCAAAGCGGCCGAAGAACTACGGGAGTTGGGCGCGGGCGCCGTCCTCGCCAGCCTCGGCGCGGACGGGCAGCTGCTCGTGGACGGCTCCGGTGCCTGGTACGGCAGCGCGCGCGTCGACGTCGTACGCAGCAATGTCGGTGCGGGGGACTCCTCGCTGGCCGGCTTCCTGATCGCCGGCGGCCACGGCCCGGAGGCCCTGGCCTCGGCGGTCGCCCACGGCGCGGCCGCTGTTCAGCTCCCCGGCAGCGTGATGCCCACCCCGGCCGACCTGGACCCGGCGGCGGTGACGGTCACGGCGGACGTCCCGGTGGACCGCGTCCTGACGGAGCCGGTGACATGAGTGCGCCCATGGTCTCTACGACCGCTCACCCCCGCTCCCCGTTAACTGCCGCCCCCTTCCGGCAGTCCCGTAGTACCCCCGTCCCCGTCCCCACCCCCGCCCACGGCAGTCCCCGGGCGATACGCGTGCGAAGGAGCCCGCGATGAGTGAGATGATCACCGCGGACCTGGTCGACCTCGACCTGTCCGCCGATACCAAAGAGGCGGCGGCACGTGCCCTCGCCGAGCGCATGGTCGCCCAGGGCCGGGTCACCGACCTCGACGGCTTCCTCGCCGACGTTGCCGCCCGCGAGGCGCAGATGCCGACCGGCCTGGACGGCGGCATCGGCATCCCGCACTGCCGCAGCGAGTACGTCACCGAGCCGTCGCTCGCCTTCGGCCGCAGCGCCGAGGGCGTCGACTTCGGCGCCCCCGACGGCCCCGCCGACCTGATCTTCCTGATCGCCGCGCCCGCCGGGGCCGACGACGCCCACCTGACGATCCTCTCCGCCCTGGCCCGCCAGCTCATGAACGCAGAGTTCACCTCCGCCCTGCGCTCGGTGGGCGACGCGGAGAGCGCGGCGGCCCTGATCCGCGGCGACGAGACCCCCGCGCCGAGCACCCCCGAAAACTCCGCCGCGACGCCGGTGGCGGCCTCCGCCGGCGCCGCGGCGGGCAGTTCCACGGCAGATGTTTCTACGGCCGCCACGGACGCCGGCGCCGACGAGCAGCCGTTCCGTATCGTCGCCGTCACCTCCTGCCCGACCGGCATCGCGCACACCTACATGGCGGCCGAGGCGCTGGAGAACGCGGGCCGTGACGCCGGTGTCGAACTCGTCGTGGAGCCGCAGGGTTCGGCCGGTTTCACCCGGCTCGACCCGGCGGTGATCGCGGCGGCGGACGCCGTGATCTTCGCCCACGACGTGCCCGTGCGGGAGAAGGAGCGCTTCGCCGGCAAGCCGACCGTCGACGTCGGCGTGAAGGCGGGCATCAACCGTCCCGCCGAGCTGATCACCGAGGTCCGCGGCAAGGCGGAGCGCGGCGAGGTCGCCGGCGGATCCGCGCCGACGCCGGTCGAGCGCGGCGGTGAGGCGGGCGAGGGCTACGGCTCCAAGCTCCGCAAGTGGCTGATGTCCGGCGTCAGTTACATGGTCCCGTTCGTCGCGGCGGGCGGTCTGCTGATCGCCCTCGGCTTCGCGATCGGCGGCTACGAGATCAAGTCCGCGCCCTCCGTCATGCAGCACTTCGTGTGGACGCAGACCGACAGCTGGGCTGCGCTGATGTTCCAGATCGGCGCCGTCGCCTTCGGCTTCCTGGTCCCGGTGCTGGCCGGCTACATCGCCTACGGCATGGCGGACCGGCCCGGTCTGGTGCCCGGCTTCGTCGGCGGCATGATCGCCTCCACCATCAACGCGGGCTTCCTCGGCGGTCTCGCCGCTGGTCTGATCGCCGGTGGTGTGGTGCTGGCGATCCAGAAGGTGAAGATCCCCAAGGCGGTGCGCGGGATCATGCCGGTGGTGGTGATCCCACTGATCTCCACGGCGATCGTCGGGTTCCTGATGTTCGTGGTCATCGGGAAACCGATCGCCTCGGCGCAGAAGGGCATGACCGACTGGCTCAACGGCCTCAGCGGTTCGAACGCGATCCTGCTGGGTGCCCTGCTCGGCCTGATGATGTGCTTCGACCTCGGCGGCCCGGTCAACAAGGTCGCGTACACCTTCGCCACGGCGGGTATCGCGGTCTCCAACCCGAGCGACTCCGCGATGAAGATCATGGCCGCGGTGATGGCGGCCGGCATGGTCCCGCCGCTGGCGATGGCCCTGGCCACGACCGTGCGCGGCAAGCTCTTCACCGAGACCGAGCGCGAGAACGGCAAGGCCGCCTGGGTGCTGGGCGCCTCGTTCATCTCCGAGGGCGCGATCCCGTTCGCGGCGGCCGACCCGCTGCGGGTCATCCCGTCCGCGATGGTGGGCGGCGCGATCACCGGCTCCCTGTCGATGGCCTTCGGCGCGACCCTGCGGGCCCCGCACGGCGGCATCTTCGTGGTCCCGCTGATCGGCCACGCGTTCCTCTACCTGATCGCCATCGCGGTCGGTATGTGCGTCACGGCGGCCCTGGTCGTCGTACTGAAGGGCATGCGCAAGTCGCCTGCGGGCAGCGCGGCCCCCGGAGCACCGGAGGACATATCCGCCCCTACGGCGGACACGAAGCAGCCGGTCGCCGCCTAGGCTCTTTCCGGCCTCGTTGGGCCTCTTTTGGGCCATGGTGAGGTGTTCACGGCAACTGCGAGATACGTCACGGTCCGGGACCACGGTCCCGGACCGTGGTGTCTACTGGAACGCATGCCTGAGCACGTCTCGATCCTCCAGCTGACCGGTGTGGCCGTTCTCGCCCTGGCGACCGTCGCCTGGGTGTTCGGCCTGACGCGCGTCCTGCGCCGCTCCCTCGTGGAGCCCACCACGTGGCACGCGGCCCACCCGCTCCACGGCCTCCCGAACCAGCGCCACACCGCTCCGCACGTGGAGTCCGTCGAACTGACCCCGGCGGAGCGGGACGCTTTCGCGGGTCTGGTACGACAGCTCAGCGACGGGCGTTGAAGCCTTCCCCGTTCAGGAAAGCTGTGCCGCCCGGCGCTCCATCGCGTCGCGGGCCGCGTCCTCGCTGACGTACACCTCGCACATGTGACGGCCGTCCGGCGTCGCCGTGTGCTCGACCTCCCACAGGGAGATCTCCGCGCCGTCCTGCAGCAGGAACGCGTGCTCGTAGAGCGAGAAGCACAGCGCCGCACGGCCCGCTCGGAACGGGCGGCCGAAGGCCTGCGTGATCTGGTGCGCGAACGCCGTCTCCAGCAGCGCGGACGTCTCCTCGTCCGGCCGGTCCACGTTCTCCGCCCGGCGCAGTAAACGGCGCGCGTGATCCGCGGAGTCGTCCGCCAGATACGTGTGCCGGGGCTCCGGGATCGGTGACAGCTGCACCAGCACCGGCAGTTCGAAGTCCGGGGTGTCCGGCGGCAGCGGCAGACGCGCGGTCGCGACGCGCAGCTCGTCCTCGTCGACGTACACCTCGTGCTGGGTCTCGTGGCCCAGCACGGTGTTGTGGACGAGCTCCCACAGGGTGAGCGCGGAGCCGTCGGGGAGCAGCCAGGTGTGCCGGTACGTCTCCCGGTGCAGGCCGGCGCTGTGGTGTGCGGAGTGCAGCGAACTGTCGTGCGCCAGCGCGCAGTCGAGACGCCGTATCGTCTCGTCCGGCAACTCGAAGGAGTTCAGGGCACGGCCGAGGAGCCGCGCGAGGTGCTCCTCCGGAGACTCGGGCGACTCGGGTTGTTCGTACGCTGCCGTGTCGTACGGAACGCTCAAGGCTTCTCCCGGCGTTGCTGCATGTCACCTTGTGGGTGCATACCGTAGCCCCTCGGTCGGACATCATTCCTGTGAACCGAGAAAACGTATGCCCGGAAAACGCGCGGGCCGCGCGAGATGTTCCCGCGCGGCCCGATGTTCCGTCAAAACCCGCCGGTCAGGCGGCACTTCCGGCGGTCCACTCGCTCCACGCCATGTTCCAGCCGTTGAGCCCGTTGTCCGGGGCGACCGTCTTGTCGGGGGAGTTCTTCACGATGACGACGTCGCCGATGAGCGAGTTGTCGTAGAACCACGCGGCGTTCGTCGCACCCTGCGCGCCCTGTACGTCCGCGAGCCCGACACAGCCGTGGCTGGTGCCCGTCTGGCCGAAGGGCGGGTTGGACTTGTTGTACCAGTAGTTGCCGTGGATGAACGTCCCCGACGACGTCAGGCGCATCGCGTGCGGCACGTCCGGGATGTCGTACTCCCCGCCCAGGCCGACCGTCTGGCTGTTCATCCGGGTCTGGGTGAACTTCTCGGAGATCACCATCTGCCCGTTGTACGTGGTGTGTTCGGGGCTGCCGGAGGAGATCGGCAGCGACTTGAGGGTCTGGCCGTCCCGTACGACCGTCATGGTCTGCGTGTTGACGTCGACCGTGGACACCTGCGAACGGCCGATGGTGAAGCTCACGGTCTTCTTCTGCACGCCGTAGACCCCGTTCGCGCCCTGCACGCCGTCCAGGTCTATCTTCATCGTGACCTTGGAACCGGCCTTCCAGTAGTCCTGCGGCCGGAAGTCGAGCCGCTGCGCGCCGAACCAGTGCCCCACGACCTGCTGCCCGCTGCTGGACGTCACCGTGATGTGCGACTGCACGGCCTTCTTGTCGCTGATCACCTTGTCGAAGTTGAACGACACCGGCATCCCGACACCGACCGTCGTCCCGTTGTCCGGGGTGTACGTCCCGATGAAGCTGTTGCTCGAAGTGACGGTGGTGAAGATGGAGTTGGCCGCGGCGGTCTTGCCGCTGGAGTCCTTGGCGGTGGCCGATATCTGGTACTTGGTCCCGCGCTCCAACTGCTCCTTGGGCTTCCAGGAGCTCCCGTTCGCGGATATCGCACCGTCCACGGCCTGCCCTGACCCCGCGACCGTCATCTTCACCTCGGTCAGCGTGCCGTCGCTGACCTGCACGCCGGTGGAGTTGATGGACGCGTTCGTCGCGCCGTCCTTGGCGGAGATGGTGATCTTCGCGGTGGACGTCCTGGCGGTCGCCTTGCTGCCGCCCTTGCTGTCGGTGTTGGCGTCCGCGCTGGCGTTGCCACCACACGCGCTGAGGGTGAGGGTGCCGACCACCAGGGCGGCGATGGCCCCCAGTACGCGCCGCGCTGCTATGTCCGGCGTTGTCACGGGCTGCTCCAGGTTCGTGGTGAGGTACGTGATGCGTGATGCGTGATCCGCTGCGATGCGTGGACAAAGAGGGGCCGCGGCCCCGCGTGGGTTCCCTGCGTTCTTCATGAACGCCGTCCGGTGACAGAACCGGGACATATGCGGGGCGGGGGGCGAGGGGTGAGAGAGCTGGAGGCGGGGATGGGTGGCCAGGTAGGGATCCCTTGCCTGAACTGTGCTGCCGACCGGTGTGGCGGGGGCGCGTTCGCGTCTCGCCAGCACGCCGGGTGGGCTTAGCGGCCAACGGTGGGTGGGTGGTTGCTGGAAGCTGGGGGTAAATCTAACCACTGTAACTGATCTGACTGGTTAGAGATGATCCCAGCCTCCAGAGGTGGCAGGGGCGGAGCAGGGAGTGAGGTGAGCGCGGGGTGTCTGTCGCTGCGGGGTGTCTACCGTCTCCCGTACAGCTCCTCGTACGACGGCCATGTTCCGCCCGGTCCGTCCACCGGCTCGGCGGCGCGTAGCGCGCGCACGATTGCGCGGGTTACGACGTCCGCGCCGGCCGCCAGGACGGCGTTGAGGGCTAGGGGGTTCTCGGCGTCCAGCGGGCGGGAGCCGGTGGCGAGCGTGAATACCGTGTCCCCGTCGTTCAGCAGGTGCACCGGACGTACGGCGCGCGCGATGCCGTCGTGTGCCGTGCCGGCCAGCTTCTGGGCCTGCGCCTTGGTGAGTTCGGCGTCCGTGGCGACCACCGCGAGCGTGGTGTTCAGCGGGGGAGGCGCGTTCTTCGCGGCGGCCTCGGCGAGGCGCAGTTGCGCGGCCTCGTGGACGTGCGGCTCGGGATACTCCACCCGCCCCCGGAACAACTCCCCGTACAGCACGCCTGTTTCGGGATCCGTCGCCGACCCCGCCGCGTTGGCCACCACCAGCGCCGCCACTGTGATCCCCGAATCCAGCACGACACTCGCGGTCCCGACCCCGCCCTTCAACTGCCCGACCGCCGCCCCCGTACCGGCGCCCACACACCCCTCGCGCACCCGCACCCCGGGCCCGCTGATCGCGGCAGCCTCTACGGCGGCCCGCCCGGTGGCCGCGTCCGGCCTGGCCCGGAAGGCACCGCCCCGCCCCAGGTCGAAGACACAGGCCGCGGGCACCACCGGTACGACGTGCGCCGGATCCGCGCCGACCCGCACCCCGCGCCCCTGCTCCTCCAGCCAGGCCATCACCCCGGACGCGGCGTCGAGCCCGTACGCGCTGCCACCGGTGAGCACGATCGCGTCGACCCGCTGCACCAGGTTCCGCGGATCGAGCGCGTCGGTCTCCTTGGTGCCGGGCCCGCCGCCCCGCACATCCACGGCGGCCACCGCCCCGCCCTCCGGCGCGAGTACGACGGTGGTCCCGGTGAGCCAACCGTCCCCCGACCGCGTCGCATGCCCCACCCGCACCCCGGCCACATCCGTCAACGCGTCAACTGTCATGCGGCTCAGTCTCGCCCAGCGTCCGGTTGATTCGGGGACTGTCGGCGCGGTGCGCGCCGGTGATCCGGGGATAGCCAGCCCGGCTTGGGCCACTGTTCTCGTGGGGGTCGGCTGAGCTTCGGCGACTGTTCCGGTGGCGGCCTGCCCGGTGGGTCGGGTGGGCGGTGGCGACTGGCCCAGCGGGTGTGGGCGTTGCCGTGCCGGTCGGTCCAGCGGGCGCGGCTGATCCGGGGGTGGCCGGTTCGGTACGCGCCGCTGAGCCAGGGGCAGTTGGGCCCGTGCGCTTGGCTGATCCGACGGCGGTCGGCCGAGTGCGGGTGGGCCTTGCGGGGGCGGTCGGTCCAGTGCGTGCGGCTGTTGCCGTGCCGGTCCGTCCAGGGCCTGTGGCCGTTGCAGCGGCGGCCGATTCAGCACGCGTGGCCCTTTGGGCGGCGGCCGACCCAGCGCGCGTAGCCGTTGCCGTGCCGGTCCGTTCAGCGTGCCCGGCCGGGCCAGTGGCCGTCAGTCCACCGGTGCCGTCGCCTCGGCCCCGCTCTCCCCGGTGGCAGCCATCCGTGCCGTGAGCGTCACCCCGACCGCCACCGTCAGCGCCGACACCAGCCCCGCCCCGAGCACCGCCCACTGCCCCAGGAACGTGCAGCAGATCACCAGCAACGCGGCCACGGGGAGCACCAGTTGCTGGGTGATACCCACCTTGTAGTGGCGGGCGTGGAGCGCCCAGACGGTGAGCAGGTACAGCGCCGTCGGCAGGGTCACCGCGGCGGACGCCGCCAGCGTGGAGATGTGCGCCTTGCCGACCGCCTGTGTGACCGCCACCTCCAGGCCCGAGCCGATCGTGGCCGCCGAGGCGAAGATCAGGTAGTGGCCGTAACCCCACAGGAACGCCTGCTGGTTGGAGCGAAGGTGCCCGTGGATCGGCACCACGAAGTAGATCCACCAGGCGGCGAACACGATCAACAGGCCGCCCGCCGCGATGGGCAGCAACTCGCCCAGCGCGTCGTTCTCGTCCACCCCCGACTTCACGGCGACCGTCGCCGCCGCGATCGTCTCGCCCAGCACGATGATCGTGAACAGCCCGTACCGCTCGGCGATGTGGTGCGGATGCCAGTGCGTCGTGTAGTCCTTCTCCGCGTAGAGCGGCACGCACAGCTCCGCGATCACCATCACCAGGAACACCCACCCGCGCGCGTGCTCCGGCAGGACCACCAGCCCCAGCCAGCCGACCAGGCAGAGGAGTACGCCACCCGCGTACCGCAGGGCCATCGTCCGCTCCGGGCCCCGGGCCGCCCGCGCCGCCCGCAGCCACTGCGCGGCCATCGCCAGCCGCATGATCAGGTAGCCGAGCCAGACGACCACATAGTCGTGCTGGTCGAAGGCCCGCGAGACCCCGGCCGCGAGGACCAGGACGCCGGCGATCTGCACCAGGGTGACGACCCGGTACAGCACGTCGTCGTTGTCGTAGGCCGAGGAGAACCAGGAGAAATTCATCCAGGCCCACCAGATCGAGAAGAACTGCATCGCGTAGTTCAGGACCCCCTCGCCCGCATGCCCCTCCGCGACGGCGTGCGCCAGCTGGAGGCCCGCCTGGGCGATGGCCACGACGAAACACAGGTCGAAGAACAGCTCCAGCGGCGAGGCGACCCGGTGCGGCTCGTCCCGGCCCCGGGCGGTGAGCGGGCGCAGGGGTCGTAGGGGTCTTAGGGGGCGCTGGGGACTGTGAGTCTCGGACGTCATGGGGCCAAGCACAGCAGATAACGTCCGCCGGGGGCCGTACCCTAGAGACATGAGTACCGCCCCCGCACCCGAGCCGCGCGATCCCAAGCCCGCGCTGGTCTTCGACGACCCGCTGAGCCGGCCGTCCTCGGACGACACGGACCGCGGGTGGGGCGAGCGGCCCGAGGGCGACAGCGCGGCCGACCTGAAGCGCTTCCTCGACGAGAAGCCGCCCCACCACATCTGAGCCGTCGGCCACGCTAGAGCCGCCGGTCGCCCCAGCGCCGTCGGCTACGGCTCCCGGTGCCCCTCGCCGCGCTGCGCGACCAGCGCGTCGCGGATCTCCTTGAGCACCTCCAGCTCGGTGATCTCGATGACCTCCTGCGTGCCCTCCTTGGCCTTGCGCTGGGCCTCCGCCCGGGCCAGGTACTTCGACATCGGCAGGACCATCAGGAAGTAGACGACCGCCGCGGTGATCACGAAGCTGAGGGCGGCTCCCAGCACGGAGCCCCACATCAGCTGGATGCCCTTGTCGCCCGAGCAACTGCTGCTCAGGCACGAGCTGTAGGTGTCCAGGTTCTGTGTGCCGATCGCCCCGACGAGCGGGTTGATGATGCCCTTCACCACCGAGTTGACGATGTTCGTGAAGGCGGCGCCGATAACGACCGCGACTGCCAGATCGACGACGTTCCCGCGCATCAGGAAGGCCTTGAAGCCCTGCCAGACGCCCGGTTCCTTCTTCTTCTCGCTCAACTCGGAGCCTCTTCTCGCACGTGCAGGGGGTGGAACCAACAGCTCCGCAACCTACGTCAAGGCACGGCCGCCCTGTCCAATTCAGTAACTCGAACGAGGGACTTGACAGCAAGTCGCCGAGGCGCCGAAAGGCATGGTTCACCCCACGGACCACCCCACGGACCAACCGACCGATCAACACATCGTCACCGCCAACCGTGCCGTGGCGCTCGCGCCGGCCAGCCGCGCCGCCGTGGAGCGCGGCACCGACAGCACCACCAACGCCCCGCCGCCGTCCGCCACTTCGAGCGGCTCGGGCACCTTCGTCACCCGCGCCCCGCGCGCGACCACGTGAGCGTCACCGCCCGCCGCCGACTCCTCGGCGGCGATCACATCGACCCGGTCACCGGCCCGCAGCAGCCGGACCGTGCCGGCGTCGGCGATCCGCACCGGCGCCGACACCCACTCGACCGCCCGGCGCTGCCGTACCGGATCGATCACCGGATGCCCGCGAGGCCGCTCGCTGTGCCGCGCCTCCGCCGCGTCACGCGGACCTGCTGCCACGAGCGCGGCCGCGGTCAGCGCCAGCCCGGCGGCCACGGCCCGCCTCCGATGCCGTAGCAGTCGGCGCAGTTGATAGCGCCCGCCGCGCACCCGCACCGGTGCGAAGTGCGGCACCTCGCATGTGGGCGGAGCGTCGGTGCCCAACGGGCGCGGAAAGAAATCCGTACCCGACGGGCCCGTGAAGGAGAGCGGGGAGGGAGGGGAGAGGGACATGGGGACCACCACCTGCGACGAGGGATCGGCTTGCGGTCCCCACGATGCGGCAATCCGCCGAGGCCTGCCGGAGCCCGTGTGTTACCGGCCGGTTGTGGACAACTCCCTCACTCGAACGGGAAGTTCCGCAGCTCCGGCCCTCTCCGAATCCCCAGCCGCGGCGGCTGCCGCGGCTACGGCAGTTCGAAGCCCGGGTCCATCCCGCCCAGCGCCTTGGCGCACAGGCAGTCCCGCGCCCCGGTCTCCGGCAGCGCGGCCACCGTGTCGAACAGCACGCCCCGCAGCCGGTCCACGTTGGCCGCGAACACCCGCAGGACCTCGTCGTGGGAGACGCCCTCGCCGGTCTCGGCGCCCGCGTCGAGATCGGTGACCAGGGTCAACGAGGAGTAGCAGAGCTCCAGTTCACGCGCGAGCGCCGCCTCGGGGTGGCCGGTCATGCCGACCACCGACCAGCCCTGCGCCTGGTGCCACAACGACTCGGCGCGGGTCGAGAAGCGCGGGCCCTCGACGACCACGAGCGTGCCACCGTCCACCGGCTCCCAGTCCCGCCCGCGCGCAGCCTTCAGCGCGGCCGCCCGGCCGGTCGGGCAGTAGGGGTCGGCCAGGGACACGTGCACCACGTTCGGCACCGCGCCGCCGGGCAGCGGGAGTCCGTCGAAGTACGTGCCCGTCCGGGACTTCGTACGGTCCACCAGCTGGTCCGGCACCAGCAGCGTGCCCGGCCCGTACTCGGGGCGCAGCCCGCCCACCGCGCACGGGCCGAGGACCTGGCGCACGCCGACGGAGCGCAACGCCCAGAGGTTGGCCCGGTAGTTGATGCGGTGCGGCGGCAGATGGTGGCCGCGCCCGTGCCGGGGCAGGAACGCGACCCGCCGGCCGGCGATCTCGCCGAGGAAGAGGGAGTCGCTGGGCGGTCCGTAGGGGGTGTCCACCTGGATCTCGGTCACGTCGTCGAGGAACGAGTAGAACCCGGAGCCACCGATTACGCCGATCTCTGCGTTCGCCATGGCCAGCACCCTAGCCGCCGTCGAAAAGCCACAGGAACGGATGGGGGAACCGGCTCCGGAAACGCCGAAGACCCTGTCGTCGTACGACGACAGGGTCCCGCGGAAAAGTCCTACGCGGCGGAGCTGTTACTGCTGGACGAGGAGCCCGAGCTCGACGACTTCGAGTCCGAGGAGGACGACGAGGTCGAGGGGGCGGACGGCTTCGAGTCCGAGGACGTCGACGGCTTCGGGGTGGCCGGCGAGCTGCTCGACGAGGAGCCGCGGCTGTCGTTCCGGTAGAAACCGGAGCCCTTGAAGACAATGCCGACCGCGGAGTACACCTTCTTCAGGCGGCCACCGCAATTGGGGCACTCGGTCAGGGCGTCATCGGTGAACTTCTGCACCGCCTCAAGGCCCTCGCCGCACTCGGTGCACTGATACTGGTAGGTCGGCACTGTTGTCTTCCTCCTGGCACTCTCACTCAATGAGTGCTAACGAGCGTCCATAGTGACGTATTCCCGGGGATCAGTCCACTGCCACCGGCACGCGGTGACCGACGCCACGTGCCACGGTGCGGCTGTGGGGCCGGGTCGCCAGGTGCGACCGGAGGGCCACCAGGGTCCCCAGGGCGAGCACCGTACCGGCCATCGGGACCAGGAAACCGGCGCCGCCCCACAGGCGGTCCTCCAACTGTCCGGCGACCGTGACGGCGGCGGCCTGGCCGAGGGCGACCGCGCCGGTCAGCCAGGTGAAGGCCTCGGTGCGGGCGCCGGCCGGGACGAGCCCCTCGACCAGCGTGTAGCCGGTGATCAGGGCGGGGGCGATGCACATGCCGACCAGGAGACCGAGGCCGGCCAGCAGCAGTACGGAGTGGGCGGTCCACAGGGCGGACGCGGTCAGCGCGAGCGCCGCGTAGCCGACCAGGAGGCGGCGCTGCGGGGCGACCTTCCAGGCGACGGCACCGCAGACGATCCCGGAGAGCATGTTGCCGGCGGCGAACGTGCCGTAGAGGACGCCGTTCAGGCCGGGTTCGCCGATCGACTCGGTGTAGGCGGCCAGGGAGACCTGCATGCCGCCGAAGACGGAACCGATGCCCAGGAAGGTCACGATCAGCACGCGCACCCCGGGGATGCCCAGTGCGGAAACGTGCTCCACGCGTGCGTGCCCGATGAGCGCCGCCTTGGGCTGGGTGCTCTTCTGGGCGGCGAACAGCAGGCCGCCGATCAGGGTGAGCCCCGCCTCCGTGATCAGGCCCGCGGCCGGGTTCACGGTGGTGCACAGGGCGGTCGCCAGGAGGGGACCGAAGACGAAGGTCAGCTCGTCCGTGACGGACTCGAAGGCCGCGGCGGTGCTGAGCAGCGGGGAGTCCTGGAGCTTGACGCCCCAGCGGGCACGCACCATGGGGCCGATCTGCGGCACAGAGGCGCCGGTCGGTACGGCCGCCACGAACAGCGCCCACAGAGGCGCGTGGCCGAGCGCGAGCGCCGTGAACGTCAGGCCCGACAGGGTGTGCACCAGTACGCCGGGGAGCAGGACGGCCCGCTGTCCGTGCCGGTCGGCCAGCCGTCCGCTGTAGGGCGCGAACAGGGCCATGGAGACGCCGGTGACGGCCGCGGCGGCGCCGGCCGCGCCGTAGGAGCCGGTGGTGTGCTGCACGAGCAGCACGATGGAGATGGTGAGCATCGCGAACGGCTGGCGTGCCGCGAAGCCGGGGAGCAGGAACGTCCAGGCGCCACGCGTGCGCAGCAACTGTCCATATCCCGGGCGGGAGGTGACCGTGGATGCCACGGCCCGTGCCTTTCTGCCACCTGGTGGCGCGCCCCGTGCGGAGGGCGCCGAGCACTGTCCTCTTGCGCGGAACTGCGGTAGATACCGGTGCCCACGCGGAGAGGGATTCGGCCGCCATACGGTCGCGCCAGCACTGCGTCAGGCAGAGTTGGTTCGATCAGAATGTGCCTTCATCATACAGGCGATGGGACCCGCTGGGCCTGTGAAAGCGGGCACCATGCGCGCGTTCACCTGTGATTGGTGAACATGTGAATCGTACGAAACGTGCCCTTAACGACCGGCTCCGGCGCCGTCCGTGCCCAGCCACCCCGCCAGCTTGCCGCCGTGGCCCACCGCGCGCAGCCGCCGTTCCGCCGCGTCGCGGACGGGGTCCGTGGCGACCACGAGGAGTTCGTCGCCGCGTCGCAGGACCGTCGAGGGGAGCGGGACAAACGATTTTCCGTCGCGTACGACGAGGGTGACCGCGGCCCCGGCCGGCAGCCTCAGTTCGTTGACCTCGACGCCGTGCATCTTCGACTCCCCGGGGATCGCGACGGACAGCAGATGCCCGCGCAGCCGCTCCAGGGGCGCCGATTCGATGCCGAGGTCGGCGGCCTCGGCCCCCTCGCCCAGCTTCAGCTTGCGGGCCAGCCAGGGCAGCGTCGGCCCCTGGACGAGGGTGTAGACGACGACCAGGACGAAGACGATGTTGAAGATGCGGCGGCTGCCTTCGACGCCGTTCACCATGGGGATCGTCGCCAGGATGATGGGCACGGCGCCGCGCAGCCCGGCCCAGGACATGAGGGTCTGCTCCTGCCAGGGCACCCGGAACGGCGAGAGGCTCACCACCACGCCGAGTGGCCGGGCCACCATTGTCAGCACCAGGCCGATGAGGAGCGCGGGCCAGACGTCGTCACCCAGCTCGTGCGGGGTGACGAGCAGGCCGAGCAGGACGAACATGCCGATCTGCGCGATCCAGCCGAGCCCCTCGGCGAAACCGCGCGTGGCGGGCCAGTGGGGCAGCTTGGCGTTGCCGAGCACCATCGAGGCGAGATAGACCGCCAGGAAGCCGCTGCCGTGCGCCAGGGCGCCCGCCGCGTAGGCGGTGACCGCGATCGCCATGACGGCGATCGGGTAGAGGCCGGAGGCGGGCAGCGCCACGTGCCGCATGCCCCAGGAGCCGAGCCATCCCACCGCGATGCCCATGGCCGCGCCGATGGCCAGCTCCAGGGCTATCTCGGCCACCAGCACGTACCAGTGCTCGACCGGGCCGGCCGTGGAGAAGGCGACGACCAGGATGACCACCGGGGCGTCGTTGAAGCCGGACTCCGCCTCCAATGTGCCCGTCACGCGCGCGGGGAGGGGGATCCGGCGCAGCACGGAGAAGACCGCCGCCGCATCCGTCGAGGACACCACCGCCCCGATGATGAACGCCTGCCGCCAGTCCAGGCCGACCAGATAGTGCGCGCCCGCCGCCGTGACGCCGACGCTCACCGCCACCCCCGCCAGTGCCAGTGTGGCCGCGGAGGACAGGACCGGCCCGACCTCCTTCCACTTCGTGCCGAGGCCGCCCTCGGCCAGGATCACGACCAGGGCCGCGTACCCGATGACCTGGGTCAGCTCGGCGTTGTCGAAGTGGATGTCGCCGACGCCGTCCTGGCCCATGGCGACGCCGATCCCCAGGTACACGAGCAGGCTGGGGAGCCCGCTGCGCGAGGAGATCCGGACCGCCGCGACGGCGACGAGCAGGACGAGCGAGCAGACGAGCAGCAGCTGGTCGAGGTGGTGGACAGTCAGTGGCCTTCCCTTCCTCGGCTGACGCGCGTACGGAGCGGCAGCACCTGTACAGGGGACGCGAGGCTGCGGCGCCATGCATCCAAGTACTTCGTTACCTTACCTAACTCTTGACGCTTTCTTGACACTTCGCGAGGCAAGATCGAACTCCCGTCCGCGTCGGTACCCGACTCCGCGTCAAGTCGCTCGGGACCCTGCGCCTATGGTTGCTCCAGCGCTCAGTCAAAAGCACAGCCCGCCCTGCCGCTCGCGTTAGGACAGCAAGGACAGCGATGCCCCCCAACACCACCGCCTCATCGGGTCATAAGCCCGGCAAGTCCGGCAGGAAAAAGGGGCGCAAAGCCCGTGTACTGGTGCTTGTTCTGGTAATGGCCATCATCGGGGGCATCGCCTACGGCGCGTACTGGTCGATCAGCACGGTCCGTGCCTCGCTTCCGCAGACCACGGGCTCGATCACGCTCGACGGCCTGTCGGGGCCCGTCGACGTCAAGCGCGACAGCTACGGAATCCCGCAGATCTACGCGTCCTCCGACGCGGACCTGTTCATGGCGCAGGGCTACGTGCAGGCGCAGGACCGGTTCTACGAGATGGACGTGCGCCGGCACATGACCGCCGGGCGGCTGTCCGAGATGTTCGGCAAGAGCCAGGTGAAGGACGACGAATTCCTGCGCACCCTGGGCTGGGGCCGGGTGGCTCAGAAGGAGTACGACACCAAGCTGTCGGCCTCCACGAAGAAGTACCTCCAGGCGTACGCCAAGGGAGTCAACGCCTATCTCCAGGGCAAGGACGGCAAGGACATCTCCCTGGAGTACGCGGCACTCGGCTTCAAGAACGACTACAAGCCCCAGAAGTGGACCCCGGTCGACTCGGTCGCGTGGCTCAAGGCGATGGCCTGGGACCTGCGCGGCAACATGCAGGACGAGATCGACCGCGCCCTGATGACCAGCCGTCTCGGCCCCCAGCAGATCGCGGACCTGTACCCGGAGTATCCGTACAGCCGCAACCAGCCGATCGTCACCGAGGGCGAGTACGACGAGTACACCAAGACCTTCGACGGCGGTGACAGCTCCTCCAGCACGTCCACGAGCGGCACGACGGGCTCGACGTCGTCCTCGTCCGGTTCGGCCCTCACGAGCCAGCTGGCGGGCCTCTCGAACGTCCTGGACGACCTCCCGACGGCCGTCGGCGTGAACGGCCAGGGCATCGGCTCCAACTCCTGGGTCGTCGCCGGGAAGAACACCATCACCGGCAAGCCCCTCCTGGCCAACGACCCGCACCTGGAAGCCTCGCTGCCGTCCGTCTGGTACCAGATGGGCCTGCACTGCCGCGCGATCTCCAGCAAGTGCCAGTACGACGTCAGCGGCTACACCTTCGCGGGCATGCCCGGCGTCGTCATCGGCCACAACCAGGACATCGCGTGGGGCATGACCAACTCCGGGGTCGACGTCACCGACCTCTACCTGGAGAAGCTCTCCGGCGACGGCTACCTGTCCGACGGCACCACGAAGCCCTTCACGACCCGCACGGAGACCATCAAGGTCGCCGGCGGCGCGTCCAAGAAGATCGTCGTCCGGGAGACCAACAACGGACCGCTGGTGTCCGACCGCGACGACGAACTCGTGAAGGTCGGCAAGAAGGCCACCGTCGACACCGCGGCACCCGACAGAGGCGACGGCTACGGCATCTCCCTGCGCTGGACCGCCGAGGACCCGGGCAACACCATGGACGCCGTCTTCGCCATCGACAAGGCGTCCGACTGGAGCGAGTTCCGCTCCGCGTCCGCGCAGTTCGACGTGCCCTCGCAGAACCTCGTCTACGCCGACACCAAGAACAACATCGGCTACACGCTGCCCGGCAAGATCCCCACGCGCGGGAAGGGCGACGGCTCGCTGCCGGTGCCCGGCTGGGACTCCAAGTACGACTGGACCGGCTACATCCCGCAGGCCGCCCTGCCGTACGAGTACAACCCGAAGCGCGGCTACATCGTCACCGCCAACCAGGCCGTGATCGACAAGGACAAGTACCCGTACACGCTCACCACGGACTGGGGCTACGGCACGCGCAGTCAGCGCATCACCGATCTGATCCAGTCGAAGATCGACGGCGGCGGGAAGATCTCCACCGACGACATGCGGCAGATGCAGCTCGACGACAGCAGCGAGATCGCCAAGCTGCTCGTGCCCAAGCTGCTGAAGATCGACGAGCCCGACCCGGACGTGCGCGAGGCGCAGAAGCTCCTGGAGGGCTGGGACTACACCCAGGACGCCGATTCGGCTGCGGCCGCCTATTTCAACTCGGTGTGGCGCAACATCCTCAAGCTCGCGTTCGGCAACAAGCTGCCCAAGGAGCTGCGGGTCGAGGGCCAGTGCCTGTTCGTCTCGCCGGTCGACACCACCGGTCCCGCCGACGAGGACAACCAGAAGGTGCGCGAGTGCGGCGAGCGTGACGCCGACCAGGCCCAACCGGACGGCGGCGACCGCTGGTTCGAGGTCGTCCGCAAGCTCATGGACGACCCCACCAGCGACTGGTGGAAGACCCCCAAGTCGTTCAACCGCCCGGGTGCGAGCAACATGAACCAGCTGTTCAAGCGCGCCATGATCGACGCCCGCTGGGAGCTGACCGCCAAGCTCGGCAAGGACATCGACACCTGGAGCTGGGGCCGGCTGCACCGCCTGTTCCTGAAGAACCAGACCCTGGGGGTCGATGGCCCCGCTATCGTCCAGTACGCCCTCAACCGCGGCCCCTGGAAGCTCAGCGGCGGCGAGGCCACGGTCAACGCGACCGGCTGGAACGCGGCAGGCGGCTACGGAGTCGTCTGGGTGCCGTCGATGCGCATGGTGGTCAACCTGGACGACTTCGACAAGTCCAAGTGGATCAACCTCACCGGAGCCTCCGGGCACGCCTTCAGCGCGCACTACACCGACCAGACCAGCAAGTGGGTCGACGGCGAGCTGCTGCCCTGGTCGTTCTCGTCCAAGGCGGTCGACGGCAGCACGAGCGACACCCTGGTGCTGAAACCGTGACGCGTTGAACTACCGAACACCCCTGAAGTGGGGGGGGGGGGCCGGGGGGGGGGGGGGGGGGGGGGGCGGGCCCCCGCCCCCCCCCCCCCCCCCCCCCCCCCCCCCCCCCCCCCCCCCCCCCCGGCGGCGCCCCCCCCCCCCCAGCCGGGGGCG